>JBOIFE010000169.1:0-47217 GCA_050741015.1 Burkholderiales bacterium
TCGTTTCCGTACGTGTTCAAGGTGATCCGCGACTACTTCGCGCCGCCCAAGGAGATGGACCGGCAGACGGTCAAGGACAAGTACCAGCTGGTCAAGATGCACGACCGCGTCGGCCGCATGGCCGACACGCTCGAGTACTCGCTGGTCGCGCTGCCGTGCGAGCGCTTTGCGCCCGCGCTGCTCGCGGAGCTCAAGGCCGAGGCCGGCTCGAGCATCGAGCTCGAGGACGACAAGATCGTCATCAAGCACATGTACATCGAGCGGCGCATGCAGCCGCTCAACTTGTACCTCGCCGAGGCGCTCGGCGACGGCGCCGCGCTACGCGTGCGCCACGCGCTGCACGACTACGGCGACGCGATCAAGGAGCTCGCGAGCGCGGGCATCTTCCCCGGCGACATGCTGCTGAAGAACTTCGGCGTGACGCGCCACGACCGCGTGGTGTTCTACGACTACGACGAAATCGCCGACATGGCCGAGTGCAACTTCCGCCGCATCCCGCCGCCGCGCTCCTTCGACGACGAGATGGCCGCCGAGCCCTACTGGTCGGTCGGCCCGAACGACATCTTCCCGGAGCAGTTCGCGCGCTTCCTGGTGACCGATCCGCAGGCGCGCGAGGTGTTCCTCGAGCGCCACGCCGACCTCATGGACCCGGTGTACTGGGCCGGCAAGCAGGCGCGGCTGCGGGCGGGCGAGGAGGAAGACGTGGTCCCGTACCCGGAGGAAGTCCGCTTCCGGCGTTGACTTCTGGCTACAACATGCCGACGACGACGCCGCGCAGGTGCTCGAGCACGATGAGCGCGACCTGCAGCAGCACGAGCAACACCAGCGGCGACAGGTCGATGCTGCCCAGTAGCGGCACGAAGCGCCGGATCGGGCGCAGGAACGGCCGCGTGATCGCGTCGAACAGGAACTGCGCGGGCGCCTGCGGGTTGACCCAGGACATCACGGCGAGCACGACCACGGCGAACACGAGCAGGTACAGGCTGTAGCGCGCGAGGTCGAAGGCCGACCCCACGAAAAGCACCACCAACACGCGCCCGGGCTCGCTGCCCAATCCGCCGCCCGCGATCGCGCCCAGCAGGTACAGCCCGAGCGCCTGCACCAACAGCGCCGAGAGCAGCGTCGCCAGGTCCAGCCCGGCGAGCGGCGGCACCCCGCGCCGCGCCGGGCGCACGATCCAGTTGGTCGCGGCGACGATCAGCTCGCCGACCGGGTTGCGAAACGGCACGCGCAGCCACTGGAAGTGGAACCGCGCGAGCAGCAGGAACACCAGGAAACTCGTGGCCACGTCGATGACAAGCTGGCCGATCTGGACGAACATCAGTCGCGCCCCAGTTCCTCGCCCAGCTCGGCGGCGCGCCGGCTCGCCGCCTCGACCGCACGGCGGAACTGCGCGGCGAGGCCGGCCTCCTCGAACACCGCGAGCGCGGCTGCGGTCGTGCCGCCGCGCGAGGTCACGCGCTCGCGCAGCGCCGACGGCGGATCCTTGCTCTGCGCAGCGAGGCGCGAGGCGCCGAGCACGGTCTGCAGTGCGAGCTCGCGTGCAACCGCGGGCGCGAGCCCGAGCGACTCGCCCGCCGCGGCAAGCTGCTCGATGAACCAGAAGACGTACGCCGGCCCGCTCGCCGAGACCGCGGTCACCGGATCGAGCAGCGCCTCGTTCTTGACCCACACGGTCTTGCCCACCGCTCCGAGGATGCGCTCGGCGCGGCGGCGCTCGGCGGCGCCCACGCCGGCGGGCGCGTACAGGCCCGTGATGCCCGCGCCGATCAGCGCCGGCGTGTTCGGCATGCAGCGAACGATCCGGCGGTGGCCACCGAGCCAGCGCGAGAGGTCGCGCACGCGGATCCCCGCGGCAACGCTGATGATGAGCGTGCGGCCCAGCGCGCCGGCGAGCGGGAGCACCGCCGCCCGCAAGTCCTGCGGCTTCACCGCGATCACCAGCGTGTCGGCCGCTCGCACGCGCGCGTCGGGCACGGCGCTCGCGCGAAGCCTGAAGCGGGCGCCGAGGCGGCGACGCGCCGCCGCGACTGGCTCCACCACCGAGAGGGCGCTTGGGCGGACGCCCTTCGCGAGCAGCCCGCCGATCAGGGCGCTCGCCATGTTCCCGCCGCCAATGAAAGCAATCCTCACGCGGCGTCCCGCACCCGCGCCCGCGGGCCGAAGATCGCCGTGCCGATGCGCACCATCGTCGAGCCCGCGGCGATCGCGGCCTCCAGGTCCTCGCTCATGCCGAGCGACAGCGTGTCCAGGCCGTGCTCGCCACGCAAGCGCTCATACAGCTCGCCGATCCGGCGGTATCGTTCCGCGGGCGCGCCCGGCTCGGGGATCGCCATCAGCCCCCGCAGCCGAAGGTTCTTCATTGTCGCCAACACCGCCGCGAGGCCCGATGTTTCCTCGGGTGCAACGCCGCTCTTGGACGATTCGCCTGACGCGTTCACCTGGATCAGAACGTTGAGCGGCGCCTTGCCCGCGGGACGTTGCTCGGAGAGCCGACGCGCGAGCTTTTCGCGATCGATGGAGTGCACCCAGTCGAAGCGCTCGGCCACCGGGCGCGTCTTGTTGCTCTGGAGCGGGCCGACCAGATGCCATTCGAGCGGTAGCGCCGCCAGCGGCGTCATCTTGTCGAGCGCCTCCTGGACGTAGTTCTCGCCGAACGCGAGCTGGCCCGCCCGGACCGCCGCCTCGACCCGCGCCGCAGGGTGCGTCTTGGACACCGCGAGCAGGGACACCGCGCCCGGATCGCGTCCGGCCGCACGCGCCGCCGATGCAATGCGCGCTTTCACAGCTTGCAAGTTGTCAGGGATTGACCCCATACTTTGTGCCGGTTTCGGCCGTGGGGGATTGTAATGGATCTCACTGAATTGCTTGCGTTTGTCGTCAAGAACAAGGCTTCGGACCTGCACCTGTCCGCGGGACTGCCGCCGATGGTGCGCGTGCACGGCGACGTCAAGCGCATCAACGTGCCGCCGCTCGAGCACAAGGACGTGCACGCGATGGTCTACGACATCATGAATGACGGGCAGCGCAAGTTCTACGAAGAAAACCTGGAGTGCGACTTCTCGTTCGCGGTGCCCAACCTCGCGCGCTTTCGCGTCAACGCCTTCGTGCAGCAGCGTGGCGCGGCCGCGGTGCTGCGGACCATCCCGACCAAGGTCATGTCGCTCGACGAGCTCAAGTGCCCGAAGATCTTCACCGAGATCTCGGAGTATCCGCGCGGCATCGTGCTGGTCACCGGCCCGACCGGTTCGGGCAAGTCGACCACGCTCGCGGCAATGGTCAACCACATCAACGAGAACGAGGAAGGACACATCCTCACGATCGAGGACCCGATCGAGTTCGTGCACGAGTCGAAAAAGTGCCTGATCAACCAGCGCGAGGTCGGACCGCATACGCTGTCGTTCTCCAACGCGCTCCGGAGCGCGCTGCGCGAGGACCCGGACTCGATCCTGGTCGGCGAGATGCGCGACCTCGAGACCATCCGCCTCGCGCTCTCGGGCGCGGAGACCGGGCACCTGGTGTTCGGCACGCTGCACACCTCGTCGGCGGCGAAGACGGTGGACCGGATCGTCGACGTCTTCCCGGCGGCGGAAAAAGAGATGGTGCGCGCGATGCTCTCGGAGAGCTTGCGCGCGGTGATCTCGCAAACGCTGCTGAAGACCAAGGACGGCGCCGGGCGCGTGGCGGCGCACGAGATCATGATCGGCACCCCCGCCATCCGCAACCTGATCCGCGAGAACAAGATCGCCCAGATGTACTCGGCGATCCAGACCGGGGCGCAGATCGGCATGCAGACGCTCGACCAGACCCTGCAGGATCTCGTCCGCCGCAACGTGGTCTCGATGAGCGAGGCGCGCGGCAAGGCGGCGAACAAGGACGCCTTCGCCGGCTGACGGCCGGCGCCCGGACCCGGAGAACCCCATGGAACGCGAACAAGCCACCAAGTTCATGTACGACCTGCTGCGCGCGCTGGTCGCCAAGCGCGGCTCGGACCTGTTCATCACCACCGGCTACCCGCCGGCGATGAAGATCGACGGCAAGATGACGCCCGTGTCGCAGCAGGGCCTCTCCCCCCAGCACACCTCGATGCTGGCGCGCTCGATCATGAACGACACGCAGGCGGCCGAGTTCGAGGCGACCAAGGAGTGCAACTTCGCCATCAGTCCGTCGGGCATCGGGCGCTTTCGCGTCAACTGCTTCGTGCAGCAGGCGAATGTCGGCATGGTGCTGCGCGTGATCACCACCACCATCCCGAATTTCGAGGACCTGAAGCTGCCGCCGGTGCTGAAGGACGTGGCGATGACCAAGCGCGGCCTCGTGATCTTCGTCGGCGGCACCGGCTCGGGCAAGAGCACTTCGCTCGCGGCGATGATCGGCTACCGCAACGAAAACTCGCACGGGCACATCATCACGATCGAGGACCCGGTCGAGTACGTGCACCCGCACCGGAACTGCATCATCACCCAGCGCGAGGTGGGCGTCGACACCGATTCCTGGCAAACGGCGCTCAAGAACACCCTGCGCCAGGCGCCCGACGTGATCCTGATCGGCGAGGTGCGCGACCGCGAGGTGATGGAGCACGCCATCGCCTTCGCCGAGACCGGCCACCTGGCGCTGTGCACGCTGCACGCCAATAACTCCAACCAGGCGATGGACCGCATCATCAACTTCTTCCCCGAGGAGCGGCGCCCGCAGCTGTTGATGGACTTGTCGCTCAACCTGAAGGGCGTGATCTCGCAGCGCCTGATCCCGATCAAGGATGGCCGCGGCCGCGCCGCGGCGGTCGAGGTACTGCTCAACTCGCCGCTGATCAGCGACCTGATCTTCAAGGGTGAGGTGCACGGCATCAAGGAAATCATGAAGAAGTCGCGCGAGCTCGGCATGCAGACCTTCGACCAGGCGCTGTTCGAGCTCTACGAGCAGGGCCGCATCAGCTACGAGGACGCACTGCGCTTCGCCGATTCGACCAACGAGGTCCGCCTGCAGATCAAGCTGCACGGCAAGGAAGCCAAGGACCGCGACCTGTCGAAGGGCATCGAGCACCTGGACATCGTCTAGAGTCCCCGGTCTGCCCGTGCCCAGCCACGCGCGCATCTAAGCCGCATGTGGAAAAGGCTGCTTGGCCGATCGAGCAAGCGCGATCCAGGCGCACTGCCGCTGCATGACCCGGAGGCAACGGCGAGCCCCAGGACCGCCGAGGAATGGCTCGCGTTGGCCAAGCGGAAGCACGACCAAGGCCATCCCGACGAGGCCTTGGCCGCTTACGAACGCGCCATGGCGCTGGGCGCGCCCCTTAAGAGCCTGTACGTAACGGTCGGCACGCTCTACTTGACGCAAGGGCGCTACGCGCCGGCAAGCGCCCTGTTTGCCAAGATGGCCGCTGAGCAATCGGACAGCGCAGACGCGTGGTGCCTGCTCGGCGCAGCGCACCACGGTGAGCGGCGCTACGCTGCCGCAGCGTCAAGTCTTGGGCACGCGTTGCAGCTGCAGCCCGCGCACCCGGAAGCGCACTTCAATCTTGGCCTGGCGCGCTTCGAGCTCGGCGATCTGGCGGGCGCGAGCGCGAGCTTTGCCCAATGCGCGGCCCTGCGGCGGGGGGCTCCGTGGAACCTCGATCCCGCCGCCGCTCTGATGCGCAAGCATGCACCGCCGTTCGAGCCAATCGACATGGCGGTCAACGAGATCAAGCTCCGCCACGACTGCGAGCAACTCGAGTACCTGCTCGAACTGGGCGGGCTGCCGAAGGCGTATCGGGCCGTGCTGGAGGACTACCAGGCGCTTTACGGCGAGCTGCGTGGGCGGGTCGACGCCTACGCGCTGGTGCCATTCGATGCGGAACGGCATCCTTGGGTGGCGCGAACCTACAAGCGTCCGATGTCCATCGCCGATGCACGCCTGCCGGACGGCCCGCTGATCCATCCCGAGCTCGATTGCCGCGCGGTCGAGGATCGCTACCTGAACGCGAATCCCAATATCGTGGTTTGCGACGGCCTGTTGACGCCCGAAGCGATGCGCGCGTTGCGTGCATTCTGCAGGGAAAGCACGTTCTGGAACAACATCAAGCCGGGCTATCTCGGCAGCTACTTCTACGATGGGTTCTGCTCCGGCCTGCTGCTACGATTGGCGTGGGAGCTTCGCGCGCGCCTGCCGCGCGTGATCCGCGAACATCCCCTGCAAATGATGTGGGGGTACAAGTGTGATTCGACGCTTCCGGGACTCGGCGTCCATGCCGACGAAGCAGCGGTCAACGTTAACTTCTGGCTAACCGAAGATGAGGCCAATCTCGATCCCGAACACGGCGGCTTGCTCGTGCACACGCACCAGGCGCCGCGCGAGTGGGGATTTGCGCGCTTCAATAGCGATTCCCAGACGGTTCAGGACTACCTGGCGTCCGTGGGCAGCGACCCCGTACGCGTGCCCTATCGCGCGAACCGCGCCGTGATCTTCGATTCCGACCTGTTCCATGCGACCGATCGGCCGCGCTTCCGAGAGGGTTACCTGAATCGGCGCATCAATGTGACCTTGCTCTACGGCTCGCGCGCCTGACGGTCCTCACCTCGCGCCGCGGTGCCGAGGAATCGCTCAAGCTCTCGTATCGGCGCCGTGTCCTCGAATAGCGCCGTTCGCCGCGCGGCGATCGAGCCGCGGACGCGCGCTCTGTACTCGCGGTCCTCGACCAGGCGAGCGGCGGCGGAAACATACTGGTCCACGGACGTCGCTACAAGTTCGTGCATGTCCATGCGCCTCAGAATGCCGCTCGCGAAACGACCGCGCAGGAAGCGTCCTTCCCAAGCCACCACCGGGAGGGCGCGTTCGATCGCCTGCATCGCGACGTTGAATCCCGAAAAGCCCACGGTGTCGAGCAAGACGTCCGCGCGCTCCATCAACCCATGGTAGCGCGGCGCGTCGAGCCAGGGCACGAAGCTGAGGTGATCTTCGGGACGCAGTCCGGCCGCCAGTAGCGCCGACCCCAAGCGATGCCGAAGCCTGTCGGTCGCATGGCGCCGGCTCTGTTCGTCGAAGAATACGAGCTGGCATCGACCGAGCCGGCGGCAAAGCTCGACGATGATGGCGTCATAGGCCGGTCCGTACTTGAACGGCGTGCCTGGGCAAAGCAGCATCGGCAGTCGTTCGTCCAAGCCGAGCGTTGACAACTGCGGGTCGGCCGGCGTCAGCGGTTTGGAGCGATAGTACGTCCCCAAGTGAGGCAGCGTGACGAGCGTCTCGCGATAGTTGCGATGCGCATGATCGGGCTCCATGCACTGCGCGGAGAGGAAATAATCCAGCGTCCGGAGTCCCGTCGTCTCCGGATGGCCCCAGCTCGTGACCTGCACCGGTGACAGCCGAAGGCACGCCAGCTTGAGCGCCATGGGGTCGTTGCCGATGTTTGGATAGATCAGCACGTCGGGCCGGCATTTGCGGATGCATTCGACCCAGGGCAGCAATCCGCGGCCGCCCTCCTCGAAGCTCTCCGCGTACCGCATCGCCACCTGCGTTTCCTCGTCGTGTCTGGACCCGAGGTGGAAGGCGTGCAATTCGAACCGGTCCGCGTCGATTTGCTCGAACCAGCCCTTCATGACAGCGTTCCAGACCGAGTGATCCCAGAAGTACTCGGACACGACGCCGACACGGAGCCGACCGGAATGCGCGCGCCGCGCCTCGGAAACGACCTTGTTCCGGTCCGCCCAATCATCCATGAGGCGCACGCACACGTCGCCGTACCGGGATAGCAAGTCGCGGTTGTCCTCCTCCTGGTAGGCGAGGTAAAACGGCTGCTGGCTTCCCACCGCCCGCGCGCCGAGCGGCACGCGCGTGCCCTGGAACCACTCGTCCAGCGCCCGCAGCTCCTCGCCAAGGGCTGCGCGCCGTCGAGTCGCTTCGTCCGCGCTCCCGTAGACCGACGGAAGCTGGGACATCGCCAGCGCCCAACGCGCCTCGACCAACTCGCCGTCGAGCGCCAAGGCCCGGCGAAAGCAATCGGCAGCCTCATCCACGCGGTCCATCGAGCCATAGGCGTTGCCCAGATTCATTTGGGCGGTCGCGTGCGCAGGATCAAGGGCGAGTGCCTGCTGATAGCAGACCACGGCCTGGTCGAGGCGTCCGAGGTACTGCAGCGCGTTGCCGAGGTTCGCGTATGCGTCCGGGACGGTCGCATCGATCTTGATCGAATCCACGAGCATGTCGACCGCCTCGGCAGGGCGACCGAGGTCGTTCAGCACGACCGCGGCGCCGATCAAGGCGTCGGTGAAGTCTTTCTTCTGGTCGACAGCCTGCCGGTAGAAATCGAGCGACTCGTCCAACCTCCCGCAAGCCCGCAGAACGTGGCCCAGAAGGAGTAGCGCCTCGTATCGCCGCGGATCCGCCGTCAGCACGCCGCGCAGTGCCGCCTCGGCCTCGACGAAGCGGCCTGCCTGGTAGTCGCGACGAGCGCGCTCAAGGGCGGTCGCGCCGAGACCGCCGAATCGTCCTATGCTACGTATCCAGTCGAACAAGAGGGCCGATCCTGGGCGATCTCGAGGGCCTGCGTGCGCGATGGTTGGAATTATGCACAAACACCTCTCGCCGCTTCGGCTTTTCCGCCTTCAATGGGGCCACCGATCCCCGTCCGCTGACGCCTAGGCCCCCAATGGACTACCGCTGCCCGCAGTGCGGCCGCGACCTGGGCCGAAAGAAGCTCTCGCACAGCATCGTCGCGCGAATGGACCACGACTGCCCGTACTGCCGCGCGGCGCTGAGCCTGAACCTGCATCGCAGCGAGACCCTGGCCGTGATCGCGGCCACGGCTGTCGCCGTGCCGCTCGCGCTGCTGTCGCTCGCGCTGCACAGTGGTGCGCTGCTCGTCTCGGCGCTCGGCGTTGCCATGGCGGGTGCGCTCGCCTTCTACATTCTCGAGCGCACCTGGCTGCGTGCCTGGCCGCGATACGCGCCGCGACGCCCGGCGCCGACGGTGGAATAATGCCGGCATGAAATCACTGGGCATCCTCCTCATCGTCGCCGGGACCCTGTCGCTCGTGTACGGGGGCTTCACGTATACGCGCGAGCGCCACGACCTCAAGCTCGGGCCGGTTCAGTTCTCGGTGAAAGCGCGCGAGCGCATCAGCGTCCCGGTGAGGGCCGGCGCGGGCGCGCTGCTGCTGCTGCTTGGCAGCCGCAAGAAATAGGCGGCCCGTGAGCGCGCTGTTCGCCTTCCTGCACCACGTCGCCGCCTTCACGCTCGTCGGAGCGCTTTCGATCGAATTCGCCACGCTGCGCGGGGAGCTGACGGTCGACAGCGCGCGGCGCCTAGTGCGCACCGACATGGTATTCGGCATTGCCGCAGGCCTGGTGCTCGTCATCGGCCTGCTGCGCGTCTTCTTCTTCGAGAAGGGCGCGGCCTACTACTTCCACAGCATCCCTTTTATCGCCAAGCTCGTGCTGTTCCTCGGGGTCGGCCTGGCCTCGATCCCGCCGACGCTGGAATTCCTGTCCTGGCGCGGCGCGCTGAAGGCGGGTCGTGCGCCCGTGTTGAGCGACGCGCGGCGGCGGCGGCTTCGGGCGCTGATGCACGCCGAGCTCGCCGGCATCGTGCTGATCCTGCTGTGCGCCGCGTTGATGGCGCGCGGCATCGGCTATTTCGGCTGATGCGCGCGCTCAAGTGGGGCCTCGTGGCGCTGGCCGCGGTGCTGGCGCTGTCGATCGCGGCCGGACTGGTCCTGTTCTACCGGGCGCCCGAGCGCGCGCTGAGCGCCGCAATCGACTACGAGCGGCGCCAGGCGGGCCTCGCAAGGCGCGAAGCGACGCTCTCGAACGGCCTGCGCTATATCTACCTCGAGGGCGGGCGCGGCGCGCCGCTCGTGCTGCTGCACGGCTTCGGCGCCGACAAGGACAGCTTCGACCGCATCGCCCCCTACCTCACGCCGCATTTCCGGCTGGTCGTTCCCGACCAGCTCGGCTTCGGCGAGTCGTCGAAACCGCCGAAGGCGGACTACGCGCCGCGTGCGCAGGCCGAGCGGCTGCACGCGCTGCTCGGGCGCCTGGGCTTGTCGCAGGTGCACCTGGGCGGCAATTCGATGGGCGGGCAGATTGCGCTCACCTACGCGGCGATGTACCCGAAGGAGGTGTTGAGCCTGTGGATCCTGAACGCTGCCGGCGTGCCAAGCGCGCCGCCTAGCGAGATGCGCCGCAAGATCGCCGAGGGCGGCGACAACCCGCTGCTGGTTCAGAACGAAGACGAGTACGCGGCGCTCGTGGACCTCGTCACGGCGCGACCGCTTCACATCCCTCGACGCCTGCTCGACGTCATGGCGCAGCCGCGCATCCGCAACTACTCGCTCGAAGAGCGCATCTTCAAGCAGGTCGCCGCCGACTCGGTCGAGGAGCGCATCCGCGGGCTGGCGATTCCCGCGCTGATCGAGTGGGGCCAGCAGGACCGCGTGCTCCATCCCGGCGGCGCCGGCGTGCTGCAGATGCTGCTGATCCGGTCGCAGGCCGTGCTGCTGCCCGACGTGGGGCACCTGCCGATGGTCGAGGCGCCCGAGCGCTGCGCGCGCGACTACCTGCAGTTCCGCGCGGGCCTGTAGCATTGGGACCGGCGTGAACGACGAAAAGATCCAGGTGCGCGTCACCTCCACCGGCCAGACCCTGGACGTCGTCGTCTTCAGCAAGCGCCTCGAAGTGATCACCGTGGTTCTGGGCGAGGGCGTGCACAGCGTGCGCTGCTCGCTGACCCCGACCCGCAATGGCTTCGCCTACGCGGGCAGCGCGATGGGTCGCGAGATCGTCTACGAGCGCAGCCAGGCGCAGGTGCGCGCGGACATCGAGCGGCTCGACCCGCGCCTGAAGGATCCGCGCCGGCCCTAGCTGCGGCGGCTGCCCGCCACCACCTTGAACTCGAACAGCCGGCACTCGAGCGCGCCGTTGTAGAGGACCGTGCGCCGCGAGGTCTGCAGGCGAATGAGCTTTTCCATCCGCCGGTCGGCGGTGAAGAAGTAGCAGTTCCAGCCGGCGAAGTTCTGCTTCAGCGCGTCGCCCAGCTTCGGATAGAAGCGCGCCAGCTCCTCGGCCTCGCCGATGCGCTCGCCATAGGGCGGGTTGGCGATCATCACGCCCGCCTCGGCAGGGGCCCGGCGCTTGAGCACGTCCACGGCTTCCAGCGTGACCCAGCGCTCCACCCCGGCCGCGCCGAGATTGCGGCGCGCCGCGGTCAGCGCCTTCGCATCGGCGTCGCTGCCGTAGAGCGCGAGCATCGGCGCCCGCGTCGCCGGCTGCGCGGCTTGCTCGCGCAGCTGCTTCCACAGTGAGCCGTTGAACGTGTCCAGTTTCTCGAAGCCGAAGGCGCGCTTCATTCCCGGCGCCCGCCCGCGCGCCATGGCCGCCGCCTCCACCAGCAGCGTCGCCCCGCCGCACATGGGATCCAGCAGCGGCTGCTCGGGCGCCCAGCCCGCGACCTGCAGCAGGCCCGCGGCGAGATTCTCGCGCAGCGGCGCTTCCACGGTCTGCATCCGCCAGCCGCGCTTGAACAGACCCTCGCCCGACGTGTCGAGGTACAGCACACCGCGCTTTTCCTCCAGGAAAACGTGCACGCGCACGTCGGGGTCGGCGCGGTCCACATCCGGCCGGCTGCCGACGTCATCGCGGAACCGGTCGCAGACCGCATCCTTCACGCGCAGCGTGACGAACTCCAGGCTCTTCACGGGGCTTTTCTGCGCGGTGACGTAGACACGCAGCGTCCGATTCACGTCGAACAGGTCGAACCAGTTCACCGCGCGCGCCGCGGCGTAGATGTCGTCCTCGCTCGCGTACTCGAACTCCGCGACACGCCACAGCACGCGCGAGGCCAGGCGCGACCAAAGGTTCGCGCGGTAGCAGGCGGCCCAATCGCCGCGGAAGGCCACGCCCCCCGCGGTGGGCGCCGCCTCGAGCGCCCCGAGCTCCGTCAGCTCCTTCGCCAGCAGCGCCTCGAGCCCCCGCGGGCAGGACGCGAAGAAGGCCTCAGTGCGGCTTGAAGACGGCAAGGAAGATCGCGGCGAAAAGCACCAGCAACGGCAACTCGTTGAACCAGCGGAACCAGACGTGGCTCTTGCGGCTGCGGCCCTTGCGCAGGTCGCGCATCAACCGGCCGCACCAGGCGTGGTAGCCGACCAGCACCGCCGCGAGCGCGAGCTTGCCGTACAGCCACGCGCCGCTGTAGCCCCAGCCCAGCCACAGCCACAGCCCGAAGAAGATCGTGAGCACGGCGCCCGGGGTCATGATGCCCCAGAACAGTTTTCGCTCCATCAGCTTGAAGCGCTCCTGCGAGACCACATCGGCTGCGAGCGCGTGGTAGACGAACAGCCGCGGCAGGTAGAACAGCCCCGCGAACCACGTCACCATGAACACGATGTGAAGCCATTTCACCCAGAGCATGGGCTGCTCACTTCCAATTGGAGGTCACCGCGATTCTGAGCGCCGGAAGCCTGCGATGAAAGAAGTGGTCCGCGCCCGGCAGCACCAGCACGCCGAGCTCCTGGGGCCGCGCCCAGTCGAGCACAGCCGCGAGCGGCACAGTCTCGTCGAGCTCGCCGTGGATGACGAGCGTGCCCGCCGGCACCGCGGGCACCTCGAGATTCGTCACCGCCACCCCCACCAGCACCAGCCGCTCGCTGGGCACGCGCGCCGCGAGGCACGCCTGCACCGCGGCGCCGAAGGAAAATCCGGCGAGCACCGGGCGCTCGGCCTGCAAATGATCGAGGACCGCCGCGAGGTCGTCCACTTCGCCCCGGCCGCCGTCGTGGACGCCGTCGGTGCCGCCGACGCCGCGAAAATTGGGCCGCCAGGTCGTGTAGCCCAGGTCAACGAACGCCCGCGCAAGCGTCTGCGCCACCTTGTTGTCCAGCGTTCCGCCGAACAGCGGGTGCGGATGGGCCACCAGTGCGATGCCGCGCGCGCTGGCCGCAGGCTCGTCGACCGCGCACTCGATGCGCCCGGCCGGCCCTTGAACAAATTCGCGGCGCGTCGCCGCGCGCATCAGATCCTCAGGCGCTCGACGACGCGGCCGTGGCGCAGGTGCTGCTCGATGATCTCGTCGATGTCGGCCCGGTCGACATACGTGTACCAGACCGCCTCCGGATACACGACCACGCAGGGTCCCTCCTCGCAGCGGTCCAGGCACCCGGCCTGATTGACGCGGACCTTGCCCGGGCCCGCGAGGTCGAGGGCCTTCACGCGCTGCTTGGCGTAGTCGCGCATCGCGGATGCGCCCTTGCCGTTGCAGCAGGGACGCGATTCGGATGCGTCGCGCTGATTGCAGCAGAAGAAGACGTGGCGCGCGTAGAAGGACATCGCCCGCAGATTTTACAGCACCCCATCGTCGCGACGGCGCGCGGCGAGCACGATCAGGTAGGCGAGCGCCGCAAACGGCCACAGCGTCGCGACGAGCCGCGTCAGCCCGTTGAAGTTGAGGAAATGTCCCTGGCGCCACAGCGCGAGGATTTCCGCCAGGTAGGGATTGGGCGGCGCGTAGTTGACGAGCACCGCCGCCGCCGCGAGCAGCACGGCCGCGAGCGCCATGCGGGCGACGCGCGGCAGCGCCACCGCGAGCATCGCGAGCACGAGCCCGATCGCGAGGCCGCGCAGCGCGCCGGGCGTGAGCCAGGCGAAACTGTTCTCGGCGCGCAGGATGATCGTGAAGGCGAGCGTCTTCACCGCGAGCGCCGCGCCCACCAGGACGGCAACGATGCGCCGCACCGGCGCGCCGGGCGCGACGATCGCCGACACCAGCAGCGCCACCGCCGCCAGGTTCGCCGCGGCCGTGATGGTCTCGATCGCGGCGAAGAATTCCGGCGCGCGGCCCGGCCCGCTCGGGCTCGCGATCAGGTTCCTGAGGTCGCCCCCGCCGAACAGCAGCATTGCCGGGTTGAGCTGCATGAACAGCCACAGCCCGAGCAGCGCGAGGCCCGCATCCGAAAGCTCACCCGGCAAAAACAGGCGCGAGCGCCAGCCCCGCACCGTCGGCGACAGCGGCGCGAGCGCGAGGCCCGCTAGTCCGCCGAGCAGCGCGCCGGCGGCGTTGCACAGCACGTCGACATTGGAGGCGACGCGAGAGGGCAGATACGACTGCGTGGCCTCCATCGCGATCGACAGGACGGCCCCGGCCACGGCAGCGACGAGCACCGCCTGACCGCGACGCAGGTGCGGGTGCCAAGCGAGTACCGCCAACGCGCCGAATACCGCATAGCCCAGGACATCGGCCGCCACGTCGAAGCCGACGACATGCCGCGGCCAGGGCGCGAACAGGAACTCCAGCGGCGACATCCCCAGGTCGCGCCACCCGGTCAGCGGGTACAGCGACGCGTAGACGACCAGCAGCAGGTAGACGGCGAAGAGCAGGCGCGCGAGCGGCGAGCCGCGCACGCGCTAGCCGTGGTGTGGGTGGGCGGCCGGCACGCGCGAAGCCAACGACCCGGCCACCAGCCCGACCACCGAAGCCCCCAGCCCGATCAGCGTCGGCGGAATCGTCGCGTCGGGCGCGAGCGCATCGGCGAGCAGCCATGCGACCAGGCCGCACACCGCGGACAGGATCGCTCCGGCATTGTTGGCGCGCTTCCAGTAGATGCCGCCGGCCAGCGGCACGAAGGCGCTGACCAGCGTCACGGTGTAGGCGTTCTGGATCATGTCGTACATGGTCCGCTTCGAATGCAACGCAAACAGCAGCGCCGCCAGCGTGAATGTGACCAGAGTGACGCGCAGAGTGAACATGAACTGCCGATCGCTCATGCGCGGGTAGAACGGCTTGATGATGTTCTCCGTCGCGAGCGACGTCGGCGCGATGATGGCGCCGCTCGCGGTCGACAGCACCGCCGACAGCAGCGCCCCGAAGAAAAGGACCTGGGCCCAGATCGGCATCTGCCCCAGCACGAACGAGGGCAGGATGCGCTGCGTCTCGCGCGCGTCCTCGGCCTTGAGCAGGCTGCCGAGCGCGGGATCGATCATGAGGCTCGCGGCGACGATGAAGATCGGCACGAACGCGAAGCAGAAGTAGACGGCGCCGCCCAGCAGCGTGCCGAGGATCGCCGTCTTTTCGTCCTTGGCGGAGGTCACGCGCTGGAAGATATCCTGCTGCGGCACCGAGCCGATGGCGAGCGTGAGCCAGGCGGCGAGGAACGCGAGCCATTCCTTGGAACCACCGCGCGGCCAGAACTCGAACTTGCCCGCCGCGGCCGCGGCGCCCACGACCTTGCCGAACCCCCCGGCCATGTCGCCGACGACGAACGCGATGATCGTCACGCCCACGATGATCATCACGGACTGGAAGAGATCGGTCAGCGCGACCGACCACATGCCGCCCCAGATCGTGTACGCGAGGACGATCCCCGCGCCCAGCACGATCCCGGCCTGCAGCGGCATCGCGCCGCCGGAAAGCACGGAAAACGCGAGGCCGAGGGCCGTCATCTGGGCCGCGGTCCAGCCAAGATAGGACGCCACGATGACGATGCTGGTGGCAATCTCCATCGTCCGCCCGTAGCGCTTGCGGTAGAAGTCCCCGATCGTCAGCAGGTCCATCCGGTAGAAGGCGCGAGCGAAGAACACCGCGACCAGCACGAGGCAGGCGGTCGCACCGAACGGGTCGGCGACGATTGCATTCAGCCCGCCTTTGTTGAATTCGGCGGACACCGAGAGCACGGACTCTGCGCCGAACCAGGTGGCGAACACCGTGGCCGTGCTCATGTACAGCGGCAGGCTTCGGCCGGCGAGCACGTAGTCCTTGGCGTCGTGCACGCGGCGCGCGGCCCACAGCCCGATGCCGATGGTGACGGCGAGGTAGAGCAGCACGAAGGCGATCAGCACGGCGACACAATCATAAACAAGAACACGGCGAGCGCGGCGGCCGCCAGCAGCGCGAAGACCGCGAGCAGGCGGTTGCGCCGCGCCCCCTGCTCGGCCAGGCGCCCGAGCGCGCGCTCCACGGCCCCCAGGCGATCCTCCGCAAGCAGCCGGTGCGCGAGCCGCGGCAGCTGCGGCAGCGTCATCGCCCAGCCCGGCGCCTCCTCCGCCAGCGCGCGCACGAGCGCCCGCCAGCCCACCTGCTCGCTCATCCAGCGCTCGAGGAAGGGCTTCGCCGTCTGCCACAGGTCGAGCTCGGGGTCGAGCTCGCGCCCGAGCCCTTCGATGTTGAGCAGCGTCTTCTGCAGCATGACGAGTTGCGGCTGGATCGCGACGTTGAAGCGGCGCGAGGCCTGGAACAGCCGCAGCAGCAGTCGGCCGAACGAGATTTCCTTCAGCGGGCGCGCGAAGACCGGCTCGCACACCGCGCGGATCGCGCCCTCGAAGTCGTCCAGCCGCGTGTCCGCCGGCACCCAGCCCGCGTCGAGGTGCGCCTGCGCGACGCGCCGGTAGTCGCGGTTAAAGAAAGCGAGGAAGTTCTGCGCCAGGTAGCGCTGGTCGGTCTCCGACAGCGTCCCCATGATGCCGAAGTCGAGCGCCACGTAGCGGCCGTCGTCGGCGACCAGGATGTTGCCCGGGTGCATGTCGGCGTGGAAGAAGCCGTCGCGGAACACCTGCGTGAAGAAGATCTCCACGCCGGCGCGCGCCAGGCGCGGGATGTCGATGCCGCGCTCGCGCAGCCGCTCCACCTGCGACACCGGGATGCCGTGCATGCGTTCCATCACCATCACGCGCTCGGCGCACCTGTCCCAGTGCACGCGCGGCACCGCGAGCAGGGGCGAGTCCTCGAAATTGCGCCGCAGCTGGCTGGCGTTGGCCGCCTCGCGCAGCAGGTCGAGCTCCTCCCCGAGGTGGTGCGCAAACTCGGCGACCACTTCGCGCGGCCGCAGGCGCCGGCCATCCGACCACAGGCGCTCGAGCACCACGGCCGCGGTCCGCAGCAGCGCGACATCGCGCGCGATCGCTCGCTCCACGCCGGGCCGCAGCACTTTGACCGCGGCCTCGCTGCCATCCTTGAGCACCGCCAGATGGACCTGCGCGATGGACGCGCTCGCGACCGGCTCGGCCTCGAAGCTCGCGAACAGCGCTTCGATCGGACGGCCCAGGCTGCGCTCCACCTCGGCGCGAGCAAGCGCCGGGTCGAACGGGGGCACCTGGTCCTGCAGCTTCGCCAGCTCGTCGGCCACGTCCCCGGGGAGCAAGTCGCGCCGGGTGGACAGAACCTGCCCGAACTTGACGAAGATCGGCCCCAGCGTTTCCAGCGCCTCGCGCAGCCGCACCGCTCGCCCCGGGTCGGCGCGCGCGGCGAAGTGCGGCAGGAACCGGTACAGCCGGAAGCGAAGCGCGACCCAGGCGATGCGCGCGAGCCGCCTCATGGCGTGCGCTCGATCTTCTCGACGCGCTTATCCAGCCGCTCGAGCGCGTCGCGCAGGCGCGCGACGCGCGCCGCGAGCGCCTCGTGGTCGACCTTGGGCGCGAGCAGACGCGCCTCGTGCTGCGCGTATTCCATCGCAGCGTCGGCGAGCCGGCGTGCCGCGTCGCGCTGCCAGCCGAGGAAGTCGCGCGCGAACCCGGCAAGCCGGTGCGCGGCCGCGTCGCCGACGACGCGCGAGAGCTCCTCCTCGGCGTCCCAGCGCAGGTGGCGCGCGAGGTACAGCACCTCCTGCGCCAGGCGCGCATTGCCTTCGATGGCGACGGTGCGCATGAAGTGGTCCTCGCCGCGCAACAGCGCGGGGAGCGACCCCGGTCCCAGCGTGAGGCTGAGGCTCGGCTCGCCGCCCGGCGCGAGGCGTCCGCCCTCCTCGATGGCAAATCTCAGCTCGGGCAGCGGCGGGGCGCACAGTGCGACGGTCTCGCCCGCGAACGGCGCCAGTCGCTCCAGCGCCCAGCGCTCGGCCTCCAGTAGCCGGTTCAGGGCTGCGACCAGCGGGGATTCGAGCGTCGCCATGAAGACGAAAAGGCCACCGTGAGAGGTGGCCCGGGGTCAGTATAGTGCGATCAGTGCAGCGGCTGGATGCCGGCCAGCAGCCAGCCGGTGGCGCCGTCCACCGGCTTGACGAGGTTCCATACCTCCCCGAACCCGGCGGGCTCGGCGCCCGGCGTCTGTCGAACCAGCCCCGAGAAACGCACGCTCGCCCAGTGCCGGTCGCCCTCGGTCGCGACTTCGAGCACGTCCGCCTGCAGCGTGACCACGTCGGTCCGCGCACCGGATCGCGCGTCGGCGCGCAGCGCCTCGAACATGCCGGTCGTGGTCATGTCGCGCAGCTCGTCGAACCGCCCTCGATCGCTGGCCATCTGCAGGCGAATGAAGTTCTCCTTCGCCGCGCGCAGGAACGCCGACACGTCGAAACCCGTAGGCAGGTGCGCGCGTGCGCCGGCGATTGCCGCTCGCACGTCGAACCCGATCGCCTGCGACGGCGGCGGCGCGGCGACCGTCTCGTTGCCCAAGCCCGCGTATTGCAGCGCAGAGGGCGCGGCGCGCGGAGAGCGCAGGAGCCGCAGCAGCGCGAAGCCGATGAATCCCAGCAAGCCGAGCGTCGCCGCCCCCGCGACCGGCGCCCAGCGAACGTCGGGCGCGTCGTCGTCCGAGGTGGAGGCCGGCGAAGCCGGCGTGGCAGCGGCGGGCTTCGTGGGCGCCGCGGTGCTCGCCGGCGCCTTTGCGCTGTGATGCGCCTTGACCGCGTGGCCCCTGTCCAGGCGCTTGGCCTCGGCGTCGGGCAGCGCGAGCGCGATCCCCGCCAGCAGCGCCACAATTCCGAGCCACGACCGCCGCATGATGCGCCTGCTCTCCGTTTTTCCTTCCGTCCGGCGATGCTACCCGAGTTTCACGCCGCGGTGAACGGCGGCAACGCCCGCGCTGAGGTTATAGAAGGTCACGTCGCTCAGGCCCACGCGCTCGAGCATCGTCGCGAGTTCCGCCTGGGCGGGATGGCGGCGGATGGATTCCGCCAGGTAGCGATAGGCCTCGCCGTCGCCCGCGATGCGCTGGCCGAGCCAGGGCAGGACACCGAAGGAATAGGCGTCGTAGACCCGCTGCAGCGGCGCCCACACGCGCGAGAACTCCAGCACCACGAGCCGGCCGCCGGGGCGAAGCACGCGCACCATCTCCGCGAGCGCCCCGTCCTTGTGCGTCATGTTGCGAAGGCCGAAGGCCACCGTCACGCAGTCGAAGTAGCGGGCCGGGAACGGCAGGTGCTCGGCATCGCACTGCACAGCCGGAAGCAGCCGGCCCGCATCCAGCATCCGGTCGCGGCCGCGTTCGAGCATGCGGCGGTTGATGTCGGAGACCCACACTTCTCCCGTGGGACCGGCGCGGCGCGCGAGCGTGCCCGCGAGGTCGCCGCTGCCCGAAGCGACGTCCAGGACCCGTTCGCCAGGGTGCACGCGCGCGATCGCGGCCGCGAAGGCCTTCCACGCCCGGTGCAGCCCGAGCGACATGAGGTCGTTCATCAGGTCGTAGCTCGGTGCGACGCTGTCGAACACCCCGCGCACGCGCGGGCCCTTCTCGTCCTCGGGCACGCGCTGGTAGCCGAAGTCGGTATCGGTCATCGTTGGGCGCCGGAGGCCTCGAGCTGCTTCAGGTAGCGTGCCCACCGCGCGTCCTGCTCGGCACCCAGCTCGTACAGGTAGTCCCAGGAGTAGATCCCGGTCGAATGCCCGTCCGAAAACGTGGGCTGGATCGCGTAGGAACCCACCGGCTCGACCGACCGGATCTCGATATCGCGCTTGCCGACCTGAAGTATTTCTTGCCCCGGCCCGTGGCCGCGGACTTCGGCCGACGGCGAATACACCCTCAGGTATTCGTAGGGCAGCCGGAAGCTGTGCCCATCGTCGAAGGCGATCTCGAGCACCCGCGATTTCTGGTGCAGCTTGATCTCGGTCGGGGTCGCCATGCCCGGGTCATGATACCCCGCCGATTTGTAACAATAGCGTCACGAAATGTTCTTATTATCGTCACCATGCCCGTCAATATCCTGCTCGTCGAGGACGAGCCGGCCATCCAGGAACTGATCGCGGTGAACCTCGAGCACGCCGGGCACCACGTGATCCGCACCAAGGATGCCGAGAGCGCGCTGGGCGTCGTGCGCAACGCCCTGCCCGACCTGCTGCTCATCGACTGGATGCTGCCGGGAATGTCGGGCGTCGCGCTCGCGCGGCAGATGCGCCAGGAGGACCGTACGCGCGCGATCCCGATCATCCTGCTCACTGCGCGCGGCACCGAGACCGACAAGGTCGCCGGGCTCGAGGCCGGCGCCGACGACTACGTGACCAAGCCGTTCTCGCCGCGCGAGCTCCTGGCGCGCATCAAGGCGGTTCTGCGGCGCCGAGCGCCGCAGATGACCGACGACCCGGTGGAGCTCGCGGGTCTGCGCCTGGAGCCGGAGACGCACCGTGTCTACGGCGCCAAGCGCGCGCTCGAGCTCGGGCCGACCGAGTTCCGGTTGCTGCACTTCCTGCTGACGCATGCCGAGCGCGTGCACTCGCGCGCGCAGCTGCTCGACCAGGTCTGGGGCGACCATGTCTTCGTCGAGGAACGCACGGTCGATGTCCACATCCGGCGTCTGCGCAAGGCGCTCGAGCCTTCGGGCCACGACCGGCTGATCGAGACTGTGCGCGGCTCGGGCTACCGTCTCACCGCGCACCCGGCTTGAACCCGGTCTGGGCGGGCACGCTGCTGGTGGCCGCCGCAGCCGCGGTGGCCGGCCTCGTGGCCTGGCAACTCCTCGATGCCGCTTGGGGCTGGGCCGCCGTAGCGGTGGTGCTTGCGCTGCGCGTGCTGTATCACGCCCTGCACCTGCGATCGTTCCTCGGCTGGGTGCGACGGCCCGTGCGCGACGCGCTGCCCGACGGGCAAGGCGTCTGGGAAGACGCCTTCGCGGCGCTGCACCGCCACCTGAAGGACCGCGACCAGGAGCGCGAGCGCCTGCGCGACGCGCTTACGCGCTTTCGCGAGGCGGGCCGAGCACTGCCCGACGGCGTCGTCGCGCTCGACCGGGACTACCGCATCGAATGGGCGAACCCGACCGCCACGCGGCACTTCAGCATCGACGCGCGGCGCGACCTCGGGCAGCCGATCGCCAATTTCCTGCGCCATCCCGCGTTCGTCGCCTGGCTGGAGGGGGGCGACTTCCGCGAGCCGCTGGTGCTGCGCGGCGCGCGTGGCGAGGCCGTACTGCAGCTGCGACTGATCGAGTTCGGCGACGAGCAGAAGTTGCTCAATTCCCGCGACATCACCGCGCAGGAGCGGCTGGAGACCATGCGGCGCGATTTCGTGGCCAATGTCTCGCACGAGCTGAAGACGCCGATCACCGTGCTGGCCGGTTTCGTCGAGACGCTGAGCGACGCGAAGATCGAGCTCGGCGCCGCCCAGCGCAAGCGTTACCTGGGCCTGATGGCCGAGCAGGCGCGGCGCATGCAGCAGCTGATCGAGGACCTGCTCACGCTGTCGGCGCTCGAATCGAGCGCCGCGCCGGAAGACGAGCAGCCGATCGGCATGCGCGCGCTGGTCGAGGAGCTCGCCGAGGAAGCGCGCGCGCTGTCGGCCGGCCGCCACCGGGTCCTCGCGAGCGTCGACGACGACAGCCGGCTCACGGGCAGCCGCCGCGAGCTGCACAGCGCGTTCTCCAACCTGGTGTCGAACGCGGTGCGCTATACGCCCGAGGGCGGCACGGTGACGCTGTTCTGGCGCGTCGAGGACGGGCGCGGCACGTTCGGCGTCGAGGATACGGGGATCGGCGTGGAGTCGCGGCACATCCCGCGCCTCACCGAGCGCTTTTACCGCGTCGACAGCGGCCGCTCGCGCGAAACCGGCGGCACGGGCCTCGGCCTGGCGATCGTCAAGCACGTGCTCACGCGGCACCAGGCGAGCCTCGAGGTCGACAGCGAGCTGGGCAAGGGATCGGTGTTTCGCGCGGCTTTTCCGCCGCATCGGCTCACGCCACCGCAGCCGACCCAGGCCGCGGCGTAGCGGCGTACGGTGGGCCATCGGCCCACCCTACCGCTCAGTCGGGAAGCACCTCGTAGGCGACGCGCTCGAAATCGGTGCCGCGCTCGATGACCTCGACCAGACGCACGCGCGTGGGCTTTTGCAGCGCCGCCTCGATCACGCGCTTGGGCTTGTACCAGCCGGTCTGCATGACCAGCGTCGGCGGCGCCGAGAGCGCGGGCACGGCCGCCAGTGCGATCGCCTGCACGTAGCGCTCCTCGGTGGCGCTGATGCCCGTGCCGCGAACCGCGGCCGCGAACGGCAAACCGGGCAGGAACTTCAGCCCGCAGTACAGCTCGCCGGTGTCGGTCGCCATGAGCCAGCGCACCTGCCCGAGCTGGAAGCTCTTGGCGTCGGCCGTGCGCACCGCGACCAGCTGTCCATGCAACATGCGCCGGCCGGGCGTGCCGGCCCGGCGCTGAAGCTTCAGCCCGATCGTGCTCTCGTCCTCGAGCCGCCAGTGCTCGAGCAGGAACCCTTGCGCAACGCTGTAGTCCTCGTCCTCCCGCGTGCTGATGCGCCCGAAGGTGGCGATCTCGTCGCGCTGCTTGGCGCTGAGCTCCTTGAACGCGCTCGCCGCGCGGAAGACGCGGCCCGAGATGTAGTAGTGGATCGCCGCCAGGTCGGTGCAGACCTGCGCGGTATCCGCCACGCGTTTGCGCTCGGCGCCGCGGGTCGCGCGCGCCTGGCACCACTGGCGGTAGAGGAACACGAGCAGCACCTCGCACGACGGCTGCACGCAGTCCTCGCCAAGCGCGAGCCGGGCGGGCGATTCGCCCTTCCGGAGCAGCGCCACGCGGTTGCGCAGGCTCTTGGCGAGCCGCCGCGCGTCGAGGAAGCGAAGCGCTTCGCCCTCGAGCGGCGCGCGCTCGGCACAGCGGTCGCCGGCAAGATCGACCGCGAGCGGCGGCGAGTCGCCCTCGTCCACGGGCGCGCGCACCACCTCCACCTTGTCGGCCCAGCGTTCGAGCAGGTACGCGACGAACGTGACCTGGCGCGGCGTGAGCTCGTTCGGATTGCACATGCCCATCAGGGTCGCCCGCAGGTACGCGATGCGCGGCGAGGTGTCGTGCACGTCGCGGTTGAGGTAGTCCTTGACCACCGGGTCCGCCACGCCGAGCGTCTCGGCGAGCGCATACACGCGGTGCAGCTCGCGCCAGTCGCGAGCCGGCACCTGCCGGTAGGCGCGATAGTGGTGGAACATGCGCAGTCCCGAGTAGGCGAGCGCGCGCTGGCAGAGCAGCGCGTTCTGCGCGCGCAGCGCCGGACCGCCGGCCTCGAGGCACCGCAGGTAGCCCTGGCGCATCTGCTCCCACAGCTCGATCGTGTCCTCGAACACCGCGGCCTCGGGCTCGAGCATCGGCAGCGCGCGGTTGGTGAAGCGCTTGGCCTGCTCGATCTGCACGAAGTTGACCGCGTCGCGCACCGCCTCGAGCACGGCGAAGCGGTCTTCGGGCCTCGCCGCGTAGCGGTTGAATTCCTCCAGCTGGATCAGCAGCTGGTGCTGTGCGGCCGCGACGTTGGCGAGCGGCACATCCTGCAGCCAGGCCCGGCAGCTCGCCCCGTCGGAGAATTCGGGCCGCGCCGACGGGTCGATGTCGGGGAGGCGGAACGCCTTCGGGTCGCTCATCGCGGCGTACTCTACAGCAGCACGCGCTCGATTCCACCCGCGTTGGCACGGCCGACGAACTCCGGCAGCCAGTTCTCGCCCAGCAGCCGCCGCGCCATCTCGACCACGATGTAGTCCGCCTCGGCCCCGGTGTCCGGCTCGAAGCGCGCGAGCCCCTGCAGGCACGACGGACAGGAGGTGAGGATCTTGACCGGCCCCTCGCCCGGCAGGGTGGCGAGATCGTGCCGCAGCTCCTGCTCCTTGCGAAAGCGCACTTGCGTTGAAACGTCGGGCCGCGTCGTGGCGAGCGTGCCGGACTCGCCGCAACAGCGGTCCGACAGGCGCACCTCGCTGCCGACGAGCGCGCGCACGGTCTCGAGCGGCGCGCGCAGCTTCATCGGCGTGTGGCAGGGATCGTGATAGACGTAGCGCGCGCCCTGCACGCCCTCGAGCTTCAGGCCCTTCTCCAGCAGGTACTCGTGGATGTCGATCAGCCGCGAGCCCGGAAAGATGCGGTCGAACTCGTACTGCTCGAGCTGGTCGAGGCAGGTGCCGCAGGACACGATCACCGTGCGGATGTCGAGGTAGTTGAGCGTGGTCGCCAGCCGATGGAACAGCACGCGGTTGGCGGTGACGATGCGTTCGCCCTTGTCCTGCTCGCCGGCCGCGGTCTGCGGATAGCCGCAGCACAGGTACCCGGGCGGCAGCACGCACTGCGCGCCCACCTCGTACAGCATCGCCTGCGTGGCAAGGCCGACCTGGCTGAACAGGCGCTCCGAGCCGCAGCCCGGGAAGTAGAACACCGCGTCGGAGTCCTCGGTCACCTTCGCGGGGTCGCGCACGATCGGCACGATCTTGGGGTCCTCGATGTCGAGCAGCGCGCGCGCGGCCTTCTTCGGCAGTCGACCCGGCATCGGCTTGTTCACGAAGTGCACCACCTGCGCGCGCGCGGGCGGCCGTCCGGTGGTCGCGGGCGGGCGACGTGTCTGCCGCCGACCGAACACGTCGAGCAGCCGGTGCGCCGCGCGTTGCAGGCCATAGCCCCAGCGGATCATGGCCAGCCGCGCCATGCGGATCGTGCGCGGGTCGGTGGCGTTGAGAAAGAACATCGAGGCGCGCGTGCCCGCGTTGAAGCGGCGCTTGCCCGCGCGGCGAAGCAGGTTCCGCATCGCGATCGAGACGTCGCCGAAATCGATGTCCACCGGGCATGGGCTCGCGCACTTGTGGCACACGGTGCAGTGGTCGGCGATGTCGGAGAACTCGTCGTAGTGCACGCGCGCCACGCCGCGGCGCGTCTGCTCCTCGTACAGGATCGCCTCGATCAGCAGCGACGCGGCGAGGATCTTGTTGCGCGGCGAATAAAGCAGGTTCGCGCGCGGCACGTGCGTCGCGCACGCGGGCTTGCACTTGCCGCAGCGCAGGCAGTCCTTGATCTGCAGCGCGATCTCGCCCAGGTCGGTGGCCTCGAGGATCAGCGACTCGGCGCCGATCAGCGAAAAGCTCGGCGTGTAGGCGTTCTCGAGGCCGCCGCCGGCGAGCAGCTTGCCGGCGTTGAACCGGCCTTCGGGATCGGCGACCGCCTTGTAGGCGCGGAAGGCCTCGAGCTCGGCCGGCTCGAGGTACTCGAGCTTGGTAATGCCGATGCCGTGCTCCCCCGAGATCACGCCGCCGAGGGACTTCGCGAGTCGCATCAGCCGCCCGACGACCTGCGAGGCGCGCTGCAGCATCGCGTAGTCATCGGAGTTGACCGGGATGTTGCTGTGCACGTTGCCGTCCCCGGCATGCATGTGCAGCGCGACGAACACCCTCCCGCGCAACACGCGGGCGTGGATGCGCTCGGCCTCCTCCAGGATCTTCGAGTAGGGCGCGCCCGCGAAGATGCGCCGCAGGCCGTCGCGCACCTCGGACTTCCACGACAGGCGCTCCTCGCGCGACTGCAGCCGGTCGAACTCGACGTCGATGCCGTTGCGCAGCCGGTGCCAGCGCGCGCGTACCTCGGCGATCAGGTCGAGCGCGGCCTGCGCACGGTCGCCCAGCATCTCCGGCCGCGGCAGCCGCTCGTCGCCCTGCGTGAGCGGCAGCTCGCCGTGGAAATATTCTTCGAGCGCCTCGAGCATCGCCAGCTTGTTGTCGATCGAGCATTCGATGTTGATGCGCTCCACGCCGTCGGAGTAGGCGGCGAGCTGCTCGAGCGGGATGACCACGTCCTCGTTGATCTTGAACGCGTTGGTGTGGCGCGCGATGGCGGCGGTGCGCCCGCGCTCCAGCCAGAAGCGCTTGCGCGCCTCGGGCGAGACTGCCACGAAGCCCTCGCCGCCGCGCGCGTTGGCGATGCGCACGATCGCGGAGGCCGCGCTCGCGACCTCGTCGACGTTGTCGCCCACGAGGTCGCCGATCAGCACCATCCGCGGGCGCTCGGTGCGGCGCGCCTTGGCCGCGTAGTCCACGGCCTTCACGTAGCGCTCGTCCAGGTGCTCCAGGCCCGCCAGGTGCACGCCGGCCAGGCCCGACACGTAGTCGCGCACCTCGACGATCGCGGGCACGGCCTGCGCCGCGGTGCCGAAGAACTCCAGGCACACGGTGCGCGTGTGCGGGGGCATCCGGTGCAGGATGAATCGCGCCGCGACGATGATGCCGTCGCAGCCCTCCTTCTGCACGCCGGGCAGGCCGCCGAGGAACTTGTCGGTGACGTCCTTGCCGAGGCCCGCTTTGCGAAATGCGCTGCCCGGCAGGTCGATCGCGCGCTCCTCGATCAGCTTCTTGCCGTCGGGCGAGACGCGCCGCAGGTGGAACGTCGCGGTCTCGGCCTCCTGCAGCCGGCCGAGGTTGTGGCCGTAGCGCTCGATCTCCAGCCACTCACCCTGGGGCGTGACCATCTTCCACCACGCAAGGTTGTCCACGGCCGTGCCCCAGAGCACCGCCTTCTTGCCGCCCGCGTTCATCGCCACGTTGCCGCCGATGCAGCAGGCGTCCGCCGAGGTCGGGTCCACCGCGAATACCAGTCCGGCGGTCTCGGCCACCTCCATCGCACGCCGCGTGACGACGCCGGCGCCGCAGCGCAGGGTCGCAACCTTGCGGTCCACGCCGGGCAGGTCCTGCCACTCCACGGCGCCGAGGGTCTCCAGCTTCTCGGTGTTGATGATCGCGGCGCGCGGCGTGAGCGGCACCGCGCCGCCGGTGTAGCCGGTGCCGCCGCCGCGCGGAATGATGGTGAGCCCGAGCTCGGCCAACTCGCGCACCAGCGGCAGCACCTCCTCCTCGGTGTCGGGCGAGACGACCACGAACGGATATTCGACCCGCCAGTCGGTCGCGTCGGTCACGTGCGCGACGCGCGCAAAGCCGTCGAACGCGACGTTGTCGGCCCGCGTGACGCGCTTGAGGCGCTTGAGCACCCGCGCGCGCAGCGCCCGGGTCTCGTCGAACGCCGCGCCGAAGCGCTCGAGCGCCTCGCGCGCGAGCTCGAGCAGGCGGGCGACCTTGTCGTTGTCGCCGCGGCGTGCCTCGATCTCGGCCAGGCGCGCGCGCATGCCGCCGAGCAGCTGGGCCCGTGCGCGCCGGCCTGCGATCAGCCCGTCCTCGAGGTAGGGATTGCGGCGCACCGCCCACATGTCCCCGAGCACTTCGTAGAGCATGCGCGCCGAACGGCCCGTGCGACGCTCGGCGCGCAACGCCGACAGCAGCCGCCAGCCCTCGTCGCCGAGCAGCCGCAGCACGATCTCGCGGTCGGAGAACGACGTGTAGTTATAGGGAATCTCGCGCAGGCGCGTCGTCATTTCAAGGCTCTTGCGGCGCGGCGAACACGTCGCGATAGCTCGCGAAGTAGCTGGCGAACAGCGTCGGCATCACCACCAGCGCGAGCGGAAACACGAGCGAGCGCTCGGCCGCCGCGGACGCGCCGGCGGGACCGACCACCGCCACCAGCGTGGCCGCGCCCAGGATCGCGAACAGCAGCAGGCCCAGCGCGATGGCGTAGACGACGAAGGCGCCCAGGTTGAGCCAGCAGGCCATCACGCTGTAGAACAGCGCTTTCAGCGGCGCAAATCCGTGCCAGGCGACGAGCACCGGCGCGAACCAGAGCAGCGCCATCGTCGGCAGGTACAGCACCACCGCGGCGAGCATGCCGGGCAGCGGGTCGTCGCCCGGCGATGCCTGCACCGGCTCGAACAGCAGGCGCATCAGCGCACCGTCGTCGGCGGCAGAGGAGCCGACGATCGCGCCGAAGAAGCCGATCGCGTAGACCGCGCCGAGCACGAGCTGGGCGGGCGTTCGCTCGCGGAATCCCGCAAACAGCATCGACAGCTCCACCGGCTGGCGGCGCGATGCCGCGCGGCTCGCGGCCATGAAGCCCACCGACAGCGCCGGGACTGCAATCGCGACCAGCACCGGCCCGGCCAGCGGCAGCAGGCTGAGCAGCATCGTGCCCATCAGGTAGGCGAACACCATCACAAGCCAGCCAAGCGGCGAGGCGCGAAACAGTCGCCAGCCCTCGGCCAGCCACTGCGCCCCGCGCACGCTCGCCACGACGCGCGCGATCACGGCGTTCCGAGGGGCGGCGGCGCCTCGGCGATGCGCTGCTCGAGGATGTGGCGAAAGTGCTCCGGGTCGTGCGCGTGCACGAGCTCCCCGGGCCGCGGCAGGTGCAGGTCGTGCAGCCGCGACAGCCAGAAGCGCAGCGCCGCGGCCCGCAGCAGCGCAGGCCAGGCGGCGTGCTCGGCACGCTCGAACGGCCGCACGGCCCGATAGCCGTCGAGGAACGCCCGCGCAGGCCCGGGCGCGAGCCTCCGGTCGCGGCTCGGGTCGACCAGGCACCAGTCGTTCGCGCACACCGCGACATCGTAGAGCAGGCAGTCCACGCCCGCGAAGTAGAAATCGATCACGCCGCACAGGCGCCCGTCGGCGAACAGCGCGTTGTCGCGGAACAGGTCCGCGTGCACCGGGCCGCGCGGCAGGTCCGGCAAGCGCTGGCCGGCCTGGAATGCGAGCTCCGCATCGAGCAGCCGCCGCTCGGGTCCCGCGAGCACCGGCTCGAGGTCGCGCGACGCCTCGCGCCACCAGCGAGGCCCGCGCGGATTGTCCCGGTAGGCCGGATACGAGCGCCCCGCGAGGTGCAGGCGGGCGAGGAGCCGCCCGAGCTCGGCGCACTCGGCCGGCCCGGGGCGCTCGATCGACGTGCCGGGCAGGCGCGTCACGAGCGCCGCCGGCTTGCCGTTCAACTCGCCCAGATAGCCGTCGGACAGGTCCGCGATCGGCGCGGGGCACGGGATGCCGTGGCGCGCGAGGTGCGCCATCAGCTCGAGGTAGAACGGCAGCTCGGCCGCCGGCAGCCGCTCGAAGAGCGTGAGCACGTAGCGCCCCTGCGCGGTGGTCACGAAGTAGTTCGTGTTCTCGATGCCGGGCTGGATCGGCTCCAGCGCGGCGAGCTCGCCCACCGAGTACCGGCGCAGCCAGGCCGCGAGCGCCTGCTGCGAGACGGGGGTGTAGACCGACAACTCAGCCGCGCCCGGTCAGTCGAACTTGTAGATCGTCCACATCGGCACGAGCGTGCCATCGTCCAGCGACTCGCGTCGTTGCCAGCCGTCGGGACCCTCCATGAGGTAGTACGGGTGCCCGCCCGGCGGGGTGACGCGCAGGACCGTGCGCCCGCCGACGACCGTCTTCTCCACCTTGTCCTCCTTGTGCGGGCGGATGCTGACCGCCGGCGGCTCACCCGCGCCTTCCTGGAGCGCGGGCAGCGGCGGCTGTTGCGCGCTCGAGTACGTGGACGCCGCGACAAGCGCGAGTGCGAGGAGCCAGCGCATGGGGCGATTTTACTAGAGGTTGAGCAGCACCTCGCGCTCCTGCGGCGAGGGCTCGAAGCCGCGCTTCTCGTAGTAGCGGAAGATCGCGTCGACCACGGCCTGTGGCTCGTCGATGACCTGCAGCAGATCGGTGTCGCCGGGGTCGATCATGCGCTCGCCCGCCAGGCGCTCGCGGATCCAGTCGAGCAGGCCACGCCAGTACGGCCCGTGCATCAGGATGATCGGCATGCGGCGCGTCTTGCCCGTCTGCACCAGCGTCAGCGCCTCGAACAGCTCGTCCAGCGTGCCATAACCGCCCGGCAGCACGACATAGGCGGTGGCGAATTTCACGAACATCACCTTGCGCGCAAAGAAGTGCTTGAAGCGGATGCTGATGTCCTGGTAGCGGTTCGCGTGCTGCTCGCGAGGCAGCTCGATGTTGAGGCCGACCGCGGGCGAGCGGCCGGCGAACGCGCCCTTGTTGGAGGCTTCCATCACGCCGGGCCCGCCGCCCGAGATCACTGCGAAGCCGGCGTCGGACAGGCGCCGCGACACCTCCTCGGCGAGGCGGTAGTACGGCGACTCGGGCGCGGCGCGCGCGCTGCCGAACAGCGACACCGCGGGCCGGATGTCGGCAAGGCGCTCGGTCGCCTCGACGAACTCTGCCATAATGCCGAACACCCGCCACGCCTCGCGCGCGCTGATGTCCGGCGCGCGGCTTGCAGGCCTGGGCAGCTTGTCGTTGCTCACCGTGTCAGGAAAAGCTCCGCAAAAGACGCTCCTGCTCGTCGACGGCTCGTCCTACCTGTATCGGGCCTACCACGCGCTGCCAGAGCTGAAAAACCCCGCGGGCGAGCCGACCGGCGCGATCCGCGGCGTGCTCGCCATGCTAAGGCGCCTCGCCGACGATCACAAGGCCGAGGCGCGCGCCTGCGTGTTCGACGCGAAGGGGCCGACGTTCCGCGACGCCGAGTACGCCGAATACAAGGCGCACCGTCCGCCGATGCCCGAAGACCTCGCCGCGCAGATCGAGCCGCTGAAGGAATCGGCGGCCGCGCTCGGCTGGCCGGTGCTCGCGGTGGCAGGCGTCGAAGCCGACGACGTGATCGCCACGCTCGCGGCCGAGGCGAGCCGGCATGGCTGGCGCACGATCGTGTCGACCGGCGACAAGGATCTCGCGCAGCTGGTCGACGAGAACGTCACGCTGGTGAACACGATGTCGAACGAGACGCTCGATCCCGCCGGCGTGAAGGCGAAGTTCGGCGTCGCGCCGGACCGGATCGTGGACTACCTCGCGCTCACCGGCGACGCGGTCGACAACGTGCCGGGCGTGGACAAGGTGGGCCCCAAGACCGCGGCGAAGTGGATCGAGGAATACGGCTCGCTCGACGAAGTAATGCGCCGCGCCGGCGAGATCGGCGGCGCGGTCGGCGAGAACCTGCGCAAGGCGCTCGACTGGCTGCCCAAGGGACGGCGCCTGCTGACCGTGAAGCGCGACGTGACACTCGCGGCGACGCTCGAGGGTCTCGCGGGAGCGCCGGACCCGGAGCGCCAGCGGGCGCTGTATGAGCGCTTCGGCTTCAAGACCTGGCTCGCCGAGCTCGGCGGCGCGCCCTCCGAGGCGGCGCCGTCGCCGGCCGCACCCGACAGCCCTGCGCGGCGCGAGATCCTCATGCTGGGCGACGAGCGCGCGCTCGCCGGCTGGCTTGAGGACATGCGCGCGGCGCCGCTCGTGGGCTTCGACACGGAAACCACCGGCCTCGAGCCGATGCTCGCACGGCTGGTCGGCATGTCGTTCGCGTTCGGCGCGCGCGCGGCCTACCTGCCGCTCGCGCACCAGTATCCCGGCGCGCCCGACCAGATCGGCGTCGCGCGCGCGCTCGAGCTGCTGCGGCCCTGGCTGCAGGACCCGGCGCGCCCGAAGGTCGGCCAGAATCTCAAGTTCGATGCGCACGTGCTCGCCAACCACGACATGGCGCTCGAGGGCGTCGCGCACGACACGCTGCTCGAGTCCTACGTGCTCGAGGCGCACGAGCGCCATGACCTCGACTCGCTCGCGCAGCGCCACCTCGGGTGGAAGACGATCAGCTACGACGAGGTCACGGGCAAGGGCGCCGCACGCATTGCGTTCTCGTCGGTGAGCGTCGAGCGCGCGACCGAGTACGCCGCGGAGGACGCCGACTGCACGTTCGCCGTGCACGACGCGCTGCATCCGCGCATCGCCGCCGAGCCCGCATTGCAGCGCGTGTACGAGCAGATCGAGCTGCCGGTGATGCGGGTGCTGTTTCGCATGGAGCGCAACGGCGTGCTGCTCGACGCCGCCCAGCTCGAGGCGCAGAGCCACGCCTTCGGCAAGGAGCTGCTCGAGCTCGAGCAAAAGGCGCACGCCGCCGCCGGCCAGCCCTTCAACCTCAATTCGCCCAAGCAGATCCAGCAGATCCTGTTCGAGCGCCAGCAGCTTCCGGTGAAGAAAAAGACGCCTTCGGGACAGCCCTCGACCGACGAGGACGTGCTCGCGGAGCTCGCGCACGACTATCCGCTGCCGAAGCTCATCCTCGAATACCGCGGCGTGGCCAAGCTCAAGTCCACCTATACCGACAAGTTACCGAAGATGGTGAACGCCGCCACCGGGCGCGTGCACACGACCTACGGGCAGGCGATCGCGGTGACCGGGCGGCTCGCCTCGAACGACCCCAACCTGCAGAACATTCCGATCCGCACGCCGCAGGGCCGGCGCATCCGTGCGGCCTTCGTCGCGCCCGGCGGCGCGCGGCTGCTCTCGGCCGACTATTCGCAGATCGAGCTGCGGATCATGGCCCACCTCTCGAGCGACGAGGGTCTGCGCCAGGCCTTCGCCCACGGCCAGGACGTGCACCGCGCGACCGCGGCCGAGGTGTTCGGGCGCGCGCTCGACGAAGTCACGACCGACGAGCGGCGCACGGCGAAGGTGATCAACTTCGGCCTCATCTACGGCATGAGCGCGTTCGGCCTGGGGCAGAACCTCGGCATCGAGCGCACGACCGCACAGGCCTATATCGATTCATACTTCTCGCGCTACCCGGGCGTGAAGCGCTACATGGACGAGACGCGCGAGAAGGCCCGGCGCCTGGGCTATGTCGAGACCGTGTTCGGCCGGCGGCTGTGGCTGCCTGACATCCGCTCAGCGAACCCGCAGCGGCGCGCCGGCGCCGAGCGCGCGGCGATCAACGCGCCGATGCAGGGTACCGCCGCCGACCTCATCAAGCTGGCGATGATCGCGGTGCAGCGCTGGCTCGACGACGAGGCGCCGGCGGCGAAGCTCGTGCTGCAGGTCCACGACGAGCTGGTACTGGAAGTGCCGGCCGCGGACCTCGCGCGCGTGCAGCCCAAGGTCGTCGAGCTCATGCAGGACGTGACGCGCCTCGACGTCCCCCTGATCGTCGACGCCGGCGTCGGCGACAACTGGGACGAGGCGCACTAGCGCTATTTGCCGATGAAGATCCGCGCGAAGCTCATCGTCCTCGCCGCTGCCGCGGCAATCGCGGCAGTCACCGCCGCCGGTGTGTGGCAACGCTCCGCGCACCCCGAAGCGCAGTTCGTCGCGCTTGCGGGCGGCAATTTCAGCCTGCGCGAGATGCGTGGGCGCGTGGTGCTGGTGAATTTCTGGTCGACGAGCTGCGCTCCCTGCATGGAGGAAATGCCGAAGCTGACGGCGGCCTGGCGTGAGTATTCGCCGCGCGGCTTCGAGATGGTGGCCGTGGCGATGCGCGACGACCCGCCCAATGCAGTCGCGGACTATGCGCGCAAGCAAGCACTTCCTTTTCGCGTCGCACTCGATCCGGACGGCGCCATAGCGCGCGCCTTCGGTCACGTCGCCGTCATACCAACGACGTATCTTCTCGACCGGAGCGGACGCATCGTGGCGACGTATGTCGGCGAACCGGATTGGCCGCAGTTTCGAGCGCAAGTCGAGCGCGCACTCGCCGGCGCCGCCTGATCGTCGCCGCACGGCGACAGAAAATCCCGCTGCGCCGATCGGCGCTCTGCGCAAGCCGTTGAATTTCAAGCCGGGCGAAACTTGGCACGCGGCTTGCGGTCCATCCGTTGCGAGCTCTGCGGAGCTCGTACCGTTTAGGATTCAGAGAAAGGAGTCGACGATGAAACTCAATCGAACCGCTCGGGCCATTCTCGGCGTAACCGCGCTGGCGTGGTCGATCCCATTCGCGCAAGCCGAGACGCCCTCCGACAAGGCCCAGGTCGGCGTGATCCAGCCGCAGGCCTCCGAAGCAGCGATCACCGCCGAGCAGCTCCATGAGCGCGCGGAAGCGGCGCGCTACGCCGAGGATACTTGGCTCACCACGAAGGTGAAGACCGCGCTGCTGCGTGAGAAAGGTCTGGATTCGATGGACGTCAGTGTCGAGACGGACCACCAGCGGGTTCTGCTGTCGGGCTTCGTCGCGAACGAAGCGCAAAAGCGCAAGGCGCTGCTGGTCGCATCGGCGGTCGGCGGCGTGAAGAATGTCAAGGATGGCCTCGAAATCCGCTAGCCGCGGCGCGGCGCCGGACGCCACGAGGCGTCCGGCGTATTCGCTACCCCTGCTCATCGCCGCCGGGCTGGTGCGCTGGGATGGACTGTCGGGACTCAGTTCTTCAGCCGGTAGCCCGTGCGGAACATCCAGGTCACGATCCCAAGGCAGACCACGAGGAAGCACAAGGTCGCGCCGAGGCTGACGCCCACCGCCACGTCGGCCGTGCCGTAAAAGGCCCAGCGAAAACCGCTGATCAGGTAGACCACCGGGTTGAACAAGCTGAAAGTCCGCCATGCCGGGGGCAGCATGTCGATCGAGTAGAACGCGCCGCCGAGGAATGTGAGCGGCGTGACCAGCAGCAGCGGCACGAACTGCAGTTGCTCGAAGCCGTTCGCCCACAGCCCGAGGATGAAGCCGAACAGGCAGAACGTCGCCGCTGTCAACACCATGAACGCCACCATCCAGAACGGATGCACGATGTGCAGCGGCACGAACAACGCCGCCGTCGCGAGGATCACCAGGCCGAGGATGATCGACTTGGTGGTCGCCGCGCCGACGTAGCCGAGCACCATCTCGACCGGCGCCACGGGCGCCGAAAGCACCTCGTAGATCGTGCCCGTGAAGCGCGGCAGGTAGATGCCGAACGACGCGTTGTTCAGGCTCTCGGTGAAAATCGACAGCATGATCAGCCCCGGCACGATGAACGCAGCGTAGGGCACGCCGCCCACCTGGCTCATGCGCGAGCCGATGGCGGCGCCGAAGACGATGAAGTACAGCGACGTCGTGATGACGGGCGCGACCAGGCTCTGCCACAGCGTGCGATTGAAGCGCGACATCTCGAACCGGTAGATCGCCGCGACGCCGCGGGCGTTGAAGCCCCTCATGCGCGCTCGCTCACCAGGTTGACGAAGATATCCTCCAGCGAGCTCTGGTCGGTATTGAGGTCCCGGTAATCCAGGCCGATTTCGCCCAGGCGGCGCAGCAGCGCCGAGATGCCGGTCCGCTCTTCCCGTCCGTCGAAGCTGTAGACCAGGTCGCCGCCGCCGTTGGCGAGCGCCAGGCCCCATTCAGCGAGCGCCGGAGGCACCTCGGTCAGTGGCTGAAGCAGGTGCACGGTCAGGCGCTTCTTGCCGAGCTTCTTCATGAGCGCGGCCTTCTCGTCGACCACGATCAGCTCGCCGCGGCTGATCACGCCGACACGGTCGGCCATCTCCTCGGCTTCCTCGATGTAGTGCGTGGTGAGCACGATGGTCGTGCCGCCCGCGCGCAGCTCTCGCACCAGCGCCCACATGTCGCGCCGCAGCTCCACGTCCACCCCGGCCGTAGGCTCGTCCAGGAACAGCAATTCCGGATCGTGCGCCAGCGCCTTGGCGATCAGCACGCGCCGCTTCATGCCACCCGAGAGCGTCATGATGCGGTCGTCGCGCTTGTCCCAGAGTGAAAGCTGGCGCAGCACCTTTTCCAGCCGGGCCGGGTCCGCGGGCTTGCCGAACAGCCCGCGGCTGAAGCGCACCGTGTCCCACGCCGTGACGAACATGTCGGTGTGCAGTTCCTGCGGCACGAGCCCGATCATCGAGCGCGTCGCCCGGTACTCACCCAGGATGTCGCGGCCCTTCACGCGCACCGAACCCGAGGTCGGCGTGACGATGCCGCAGACCACATTGATCAGCGTGGTCTTGCCCGCGCCGTTGGGGCCGAGCAGGGCGAAGATCTCCCCCTTGCCGATCTCGAGGCTGACGGACTTGAGCGCCTGCAGGCCGGAGGCGTAGGTCTTGGTGAGCTCGCGAATGTCGAGGATGGGTTGCAAGGTTCAGACTCGGCGGAGGAGGCATCTTAGGTCCGTGCGGCGTGGCGTCAAGTCGGCGTCGCGCGCCACGCGAACGGTCACAGTTGTAATCACGCGGCGGCGGTTCGACACGATCGCAAAGCCCGCGCAGCGCACAGTGGCGTCGTTGCATCAGTACCCTCAACCCACTGGAAAGGAAACCCCATGAAACGCCAACTCCTCGCGGTCGTGATCGGAAGCCTGTTCGCGCTCCCGGCACTGGCCAACCCCGAAACCACCAACAACGAGATGTACGCCGGCTACCAGCCCGCGACGTCGGCCACCGTCAAGTCCACCGACCAGGTGCGCACGGAGCTGCTCGCCGCGAAGCAGGTGAACAGCTGGTACACCAACGGCGCGCTCGGCACGGTGAACAGGACGGCCACCGCCATCGCGAGCACCGGCAAATCGCGTGATGAAGTGCGCGCCGAAGTCGCGGAAGCGCGCCGCTCGGGCGACTACATCGTCAACGCCGAGCTGGGCACCACCGCCCGGTCGCTGTAATCCTCGTTCGAAGCACCGACGTCAGCGTGCGGGCAATCCCGCCGCTGCCGTTTCCTTTTATTGGTCCAGCAGCTCGGCCACCGCCTGTACCAGCTCGGCGCGCTTGACCGGCTTGGCAAAGGCACGCGCCGCGCCGGCGGCGATTGCGGCCTCGGCGCTCAGGCCCTGGCCCGAATTGAAATGCCCGGACACGGCGATCAGCTTGATGCCGGGCACGGCCTGCTTGATCTGGGCAATTGCCGCGGTCCCGCAGGGACCGGGCATGAACATGTCGGAGACGATCAGCCGCGGCGGCCTGCGCTTCAACTCCGCGATGCCGCCCGAGCAGTCGACAGCCTTGCACACGGTGAAGCCCGCGGCCTCCAGCCAATCGCCCATGAGATCGCGCATGATCGCGTCGTCATCGATGACAAGCACCTGAAGCTCGCCAGCGACGTCGTTTCCCTTGTCCATCTACAAGTTATACCGCAGGTCCCCTACCGGAACCACACGGCGCGCGCGTCCGGCGTTGCAACTGTAACGAGGACGGTGCCGGACGGCGTTAAACTGTGTGCGTCATGTCCGTCGACGCCCTCGCCAGCGCTCGGCCGCTCGCGCAACCGCAGTCCCTGCCGCATGTGCTTGCGGTGGACGACGATCCGACGATGCGCGACCTGGTCGCCGACTATCTCGGCCAGAACGGCTTTCGCGTCACCACGGTCGCCGACGGCAGCTCGATGAAGCGGGTGCTCGGCGACGAGGTCGTCGACCTCGTGGTGCTCGACCTGCGCTTGAAGGGCGAAGACGGGATGGTGCTCGCGCGCCACCTGCGCGAGGAGTCCGCCATCCCGTTCATCATGGTGACCGGCCGCACCGAGGAAGCCGATCGCGTCATGGGCCTGGAGCTCGGCGCCGACGACTACCTGACCAAGCCGTTCAGCCCGCGCGAGCTGCTCGCGCGCGTGCGCACGGTGCTTCGCCGGCGCCACGCGGAAGTGCGCCAGGGTACGCCCGACGGCGTGCGCGCCTACCGCTTCGAAGGCTGGGAGCTGAGCCTCGGCACGCGCCGCCTGACCTCGAGCGAGGGGCGCCGCGTACCGCTGACCAACGGCGACTTCCGCCTGCTGGTCGCGCTGCTCGGCGCGCCGCAGCGCATCCTGTCGCGCGACCAGCTGCTCGACCTGTCGCGGCTGCACAACGACGAGGTGTTCAACCGATCGATCGACGTGCAGATCCTGCGCCTGCGCCGCAAGCTCGAGTTGGACCCGGTCAAGCCGCGCTACATCATCACCGAACGCCGCGCCGGATACATGTTCGGGGTGCCGGTCGAGACTGTCTACTAGCCTCGCCGCGGGGAAGAAAGAGGACCTCCCCGATACTCAGGATTCCGGTCTCAGGGGAGGAGGAGGAGGAGAGAACCCTGTACTACCTCGGGGAGGCCCAAAAAGTCCACCCCATCCTGAACGACCCGCGTTTCTGAAGTATTTCCGACCTGTATCCGTTTGTTACAGCCGCAATGGGCGGGGCTCTAATGGGCCGCGTCCGAGGGCACGCGCCAGCGCGGCGGCGATTTCGCGCGTCTGCACCGGCTTCTTCAGGATCTCGGTGACCCCGGCCGCCAGAGCGCGTTCGGAGAGCATCGGCCCGGTGTAACCGCTTACCAGGATGACCGGCAGGTCCGTGCGGCGCCGGCGTAGGGTTCTCGCGAGCTGGGTGCCAGTCATTCCCGGCATCACCTCGTCGACGATCGCCGCGTCGAACTGCTGGACGTCGAACGCCGCCAGCGCCGCGGCACCGTCGTGGCAGCCCACCGCCTCGTAGCCAAGTTTCTTCAGGATTTCGGCACCCACCGCGACCAGCGCCTGCTCGTCGTCCACGACCAGAATCCGCTCGCCATTGCCGCGCGCCGCCGGCACGGTGGCCGCGCCGGCGGCGATCGCCGGCGCATCGATCCGCGGCAGATAGATGGCAAAGCGGCTGCCGCGCCCAGGACGGCTCTCCACGTCGATTGCGCCGCCCGAGTCGGTGACGATGCCGTAGACGAGGGACAGCCCCAGGCCGGTGCCCTTGCCGACTTCCTTGGTGGTAAAGAACGGCTCGAACATCCGCGCGAGCGTCGCCTCGTCCATCCCGCTCCCGGAATCCTCGACCGTCAGTCGCGCGTACGACCCGGTTCGCAGCATCGAGTGCGCCAGCGCGCGCTCCGCGGCGACGTCCACCGATTCCAGCGCCACGCGCAGCGTGCCGCCGTTGGCCATCGCATGCATGGCGTTCGTGCACAGGTTCATCGTCACCTGGTGCAGCTGCGTCGCGTCCCCCACCACGTAGAGCGAGCGCGCGAGATCGATGTGCAGCGCGATGCTCGACGCGAGCGAGCCCCGCACAAGCTCGAGCGTCTCGCCGACGACCGCGCCCAGGTCCACGGGCACGCGCGTGCCGCGCTGGCTGCGGCTGTAGGAAAGGATCTGGTCCACCAGGCCGCTCGCGCGCGTCGCGCCGGTGAGGACGTTGCCGGCATAGCGCCGGAGCGGCGAGCCGGCGGGTGCGTTTTCGGCCAGCAGCTCGGCGTAGCCGAGGATGCCGCCCAGCAGATTGTTGAAGTCGTGCGCGATGCCGCCGGCAAGGCGCCCAACGGCTTCCATTTTCTCGGCCTGGCGCAAGCGCTGCTCCAGGCGCGCGCGCTCGGCCTCGGCGTGCTTGCGCTCGTCGGTGTCGCGAAAGTTCATGACCACCGCCCGCACGGCAGGCTCGTCGAGCAGGTTCTTGCGCGTGAGCTCGACCCAGCGCCACGTGCCGTCCTTGTGCCGCATGCGCAGCTCGTCGACCGAGACCTTGCCGGGGCTGCTGAGCAGCTCGCCGCGCATCCGCAGGGCCGTCTCCAGGGTGTCCGGGTGCACCAGCTCCATGATCTCGCGGCCGCGCAGCTCCTCCGCGGCGTAGCCGAGCATGCGCTCCATGGCGGGGCTCGCGTAGTGGATGCCGCCCTGCAACGGCCGCGTCAGCACCAGCGCGTCCGAGCTGTGCTCGATCATCGCCTGGTATCGGCGCCAGCTTCCGGCGAGGGCGCGCTCGCGCCGCGCCAGGCCCCAGGCGGCGAGCGCGATCAGCGCCAGCATCGCCGCCGAGGTGAGCAGTGTGCGATCGAAGATCTGCCAGGCCTCGTCGCGCCAGGCGGCGTGAACCGCCGCGCCGCTCGAGCCGCTCACCACGACGAGCGGAAAGCTGCGCACCGCGAGCGCCGAGAGCAGTACCGGCTCGCCGGTGACCGGGCTCGTCGACCAGCCGTCGAAGCGGCCGGTCTTGCCCACCTCGGCCATGCCGCGCGCGGTCGCGATCTCCTTGCCGCGGATCCCGAGCGGCCCCGGCACGCGACTGAGAAACATGCCGCCGTCGGTGAGCAGCGAGATGAAGCTGCCCTGGCCGAGGTCGATGCTCCGGTACAGCCGGTCGAAGACTTCGGCCTCGATCGCGGCGACCACCACGCCGTCGAAGGCGCCGTCGCGACGGTCCAGGCGGCGCGACAGCAGCACGCGCCAGTGCTCGCCCGCGAGGCCCGTGGGGTACGGCTCCGACAGGTGCAGCGTGTCGGAGCGCGAGCGGCGGTGCGCGGCAAACCCCACGTGCCGGGCGAGGTCGGGTTCGAGTGCGGGCATCTCGCCGGTGCGCGCGACGACGCGCCCCGCGGCGTCGAGCACCAGCACCGTCGCGATGGTCGGCACGTGCGCGAATTCCTCGCGCAACCGGGGAATATCGCGCGCGACCTCGCTCGCGCCCCCCGTGCGCACCAGATCGCGCAGGATCACGTCCACCGCGTCGAGCGACGCCGCGGTCTGCTCGGCAAGCACTCGCGTGATGTTGGCGAGCTCCCGCTGCGTGCGGCGCTCGGTGCGCTCGCGCGCCTTGTTCGCGTCCCAGACCGCGGAGGCGACATTGATGGCGACGAGGACGATGCCAAGCGCGACCAGCGCCCGGCCGAGGGGGATGCGGGAAAAGAGAAACCGGACCTTCTGCGGGGGCATGGGAAAGCTGCGAATCTACTCCCTGCGGCTAGGCAGGTTACAACTGCAACGGGTTCAGGACTTGGATGGGCCCTTCGCCATCTGCTGGGCGTAGCCCGCGCGCACGATCTCCGACATGCGATCGAAGAGCGCTTCCGGGTCGCGGCGCCGCAGCTGGGCGATGTCGTACTCCGTTCCGGTCGCGAGCACGAGCTCGCGCTGGCCGCGCTCGACCGCCGCGAGGATCGCCGTCGCGGCCTGCTCGGGCGGCAGCCCATTGTCGATGATGGAGTCGCTCACGCCGCGGCGCGAGCCGTCGGCCGTGATCGCGTTGCGCGAGACGTCGGTGCGCACCGAGCCGGGCGCGATGACGTGCACCCGGATGCCGAGATGCTCGGTCTCCGCGCGCACGGCGTCGTGGTATCCGATCAGGCCGTGCTTTGCCGCGCAATAGGCCGAGCGCATCGGCGCGCCGAGGATGCCGGCCACGCTCGAGATCGCGACGATTCTGCCGCTGCCGGCCTTCACCATGCGGGGCAACAGCGCCTGGGTGAGCGCGATCGGGGCCAGCAGGTCGACATCGATCATGCGACGGTAGACCGAGAACTGCGTATCGACGGCGAGCGAGCGCTGCGAGATGCCGGCGTTGTTCACGAGCGCATCCACGCGGCCCTTCCAGCCCCAGGCGCGCTCGGCGATCGACGGGATGCGATCGAAGTCGGTCGCCTCGAAGGGCAGCACCATCGAGCCGGCGCAATCGCGCGCCACGGCCTCGAGCGCGCCGACGTTGCGCCCCGAGAGGATCAAGCTAGCACCGCGCGACGCAAGCGTCCGTGCGAGCGCGGCGCCGATGCCCGACGAGGCGCCGGTCACCCACCAGACTTCGTTGGCGAACATCGGACTACTCCACGCCCGCGGCTTCGGCCTGGCGGTCGGCGTGGTACGACGAGCGCACCAGCGCTCCGATCGCCGCGTGGCGGAATCCCATCGCATCGGCCTCGCGATTGAACATCGAGAACACGTCCGGATGCACGTACCGCTCCACGGGCAAGTGGTGCGGCGAGGGCTGAAGGTATTGCCCGATCGTCAGCATGTCGACGCCGTGCGCACGCAGGTCGCGCATCACCTGGAGGATTTCCTCGTCGGTCTCACCCAGCCCCACCATCAGCCCCGACTTCGTCGGAACGGAAGGCACGGCCTTCCTGAATTCCTGCAGCAGATTCAGCGAATGGCGGTAGTCCCCGCCCGGGCGCGCCTGGCGGTACAGCCGCGGCACGGTCTCGAGGTTGTGATTCATGACGTCGGGCGGCGCGGCGAGAAGAATATCCAGTGCGCGCTCCAGGCGACCACGGAAATCCGGCACCAGCACTTCGAGCGTCGTGGAAGGCGAGTGCTCCCGCACCGCGCGGATGCAGTCGACGAAATGCCGTGCCCCGCCGTCCTTCAGGTCGTCGCGGTCCACGCTCGTGATGACGACGTATTTCAGGCGCAGCCTCGCAATCGTTTCCGCCAGGTGCCGCGGCTCCTCCGCGTCCGGCGGCAAGGGGCGGCCGTGCCCGACATCGCAAAACGGGCAGCGCCGGGTGCAAATGTCGCCGAGGATCATGAAGGTCGCCGTGCCCTTGCCGAAGCACTCGCCGATGTTCGGGCACGAGGCCTCCTCGCATACCGTGTGCAGCTGCTGCTCGCGCAGGATCTGCTTGATCTCGGTGAAGCGCGTGCCGGCGCTGGGCGCCTTGACGCGGATCCATGCGGGCTTCGCGAGCGGTGGGCGCGGGACGATCTTGATGGGGATGTGCGAGGTCTTCGCACGCCCCTTTTCCTTGACGCCGGCCTCACGCATGCTCGAGCGCCTCGTCGATGCGCCGGGCGAGCGAGAGTCCGAGCGCGGGCGCGCCGCCGGCAATTCCCTGGTCCCGCGTCTGCGTCACCGCCAGTCCCGGAAGGCCGCAGGGGTCGATGTCCCGGAACGGCGCCAGATCCATGTCGACGTTGAGCGACACGCCGTGCCACGCTCGACCGCGCGTGACGCGGATGCCGAGCGCGGAGATCTTGGCGCCGTCGATGTAGACGCCGGGCGCGCCGGCCTTCCTTGCCGAGCGCAGGCCGAAGCTCCCCAGCAGGTCGATCACGGCCTGCTCGAGCAAGCGCACGAACTCCTTCACCTTGATTCCGCGCCGCTGCAGGTCGACCAGCGTGTACACCACCGCCTGGCCGGGCGCGTGGTAGGTGATCTCGCCGCCACGCTCGGACTGCACGACCGGGATTCCGTTCGCGCGCCTGGGGCCGAACGCCGGGTCGGCGCCCTGCCCCAGCGTGTAAACCGGCGGATGTTCCACGACCCAGAGTTCGTCCGGCGTGTCCGGGCCCCGCGCCTCGGTGAACCCACGCATGCGCGCGGCGACGCCGGAATACTCGGCAAGCCCCAGGGACTCGATGCGCATTGCATGCACCGCGTGCATGGGATCAGAGCACCATGACCACCGCGGGGTGGTCGCAGAGCTCCCGGTAAAGGTCGTCGAGCTGCTCGCGCGAAGTCGCGCGGATGGTGCAGGTGACGCTGAGGTAGGTGCCCTGGCGGCTGGGTCGCAATTCCATTGTGGCGGCGTCGAAGTCCGGGGCGTGCTTCCTTACGATGCCGAGCACCGTCGCGGCGAAGCGCTTTTCCTTCCGCCCCATGACCTTGATCGGAAAGTCGGTGGGATAGCTGAGAAGCGTCTCTTCGTTGACGATCGGCATCAGGCCGGGATCGACTCCTTTCGCATCACGCGCCGCTTGTAATCCTGGTAGCCCTGCCAGGCGCGCCGGAAGAGCGGCCCCGGGGCGCCGTCGCCCACGGCCTTGCCGTCGAGCTCGATGACGGCGAGGATTTCCTTCGACGAGGACGTGAGCCAGATCTCGTCGGCTGCGCGCACCTCGGCCTCGCGCACGTCTCGGAACTCGATCGGGATCGCGAGCTGCTGCGCGATCTCGACCACCACGTCGTAGGTGATCCCGGGCAGGATCAGGTTCGATTTCGGCGGCGAGAGCAGCCGACCATTCTTTGCCACGAACACGTTGGCGGCCGAGGCCTCGGTGAGCACCCCGTCGCGGAACAGGATCGTCTCGACCGCGCCGGCGTCCGCCGACACCTGGCGCAACAGCACGTTGCCGATCAGCGAGATCGACTTGATGTCGCAGCGCAGCCAGCGATTGTCCGCGGCGCTCACCGCCGAGGCGCCCTTCTCCACCAGCGCCGCGGGCGGGTTCACGAGCGGATTCGACATCGCGAACACCGTGGGCTCGACGCCCTCGGGGAAGGCGTGGTCGCGCTTGGCCACGCCGCGCGTTACCTGCACGTAGATGCCCTGGTCCTCCCAGGGCTGCCGCTCGACCAGCCCGACGATGATCTCGCGCCACTTGTCGCGCGGATACGGATTGCGGATGCGCACGGCGCCGAGGCTGCGCTCGAGGCGCGCCAGGTGTTCTTCCATGCGGAAAGGCGCACGCGAATAGACCGGGATCAGTTCGTACACGCCGTCGCCGAAGATGAAGCCGCGGTCGAGCACCGGCACCTTCGCCTGCTCGAGCGGCAGGAAGCTTCCGTTCAGGAAGACCATCCGCGCCTCGCTACTGAATCCACAGCCTCAGTGTATCCCAGGCCCGACCCAGGATTCCCGCCTGCGGCACGGTCTGCAGCGCCTGCACCGGATATTCGCCGAGCGGCCGTCCCTCGACCGCCACGCGCAACACGCCCACCTTGTCGCCTTTGTTCACCGGTGCGAGCACCGGCGGGTGCGTGAGCAGCTCCGCGCGCAGCTCTTTCGCCTCGCCCTTGGGCACGGTAACCACGAGCCCGTGATCGAAGCCCGCGGTCACCGCGTTTTCGGCGCCTTTCCAGACCTCGACCGACTTCACCGACTGCCCGGGCGCGTAGAGCCGAACGCCGTCGAAGAACTGGTAGCCCCAGTTGAGCAACTTCAGCGACTCACGCGCGCGCGCGGCGTCCGAGTCCGCGCCGAGCAGCACCGAGAGCAGCCGCCGCCCGCCCCGGTCCGAGGACGCGACCAGGCAATAGCCCGCAGCCTCGGTGTGGCCCGTCTTCACCCCGTCGACGCTGGGGTCGAGCCAGAGCAGCCGGTTGCGGTTCGTCTGCTCGATGCCGCTGTGCGTAAAGGTCTTCAGCCCGTAGTAGCGCGCGTACTCGGCCGGAAAGTCGTGGATCAGCGCCGCCGCGAGGCGGCTCAGGTCGCGCGCGGTGGAATAGTGCTGGTCGGCCGGCAGCCCGGTCGCGTTGGCGAAATGCGAGTCGTGCAGGCCGAGCCGCTCCGCCTCGCGGTTCATGAGCACGGCGAACTGGGCCTCGGAGCCCGCCACTGCCTCGGCGAGCGCGATGCTCGCGTCGTTGCCGGACTGCACCACCATGCCGCGCACCAGCGTATCCACGCTGACGAGCTTGCCGGGCTCGAGGAACGTGCGCGAGCCGGGCGCGTGCCAGGCGCGCTCGGACACCTGCACCTGCTGCTCTGGCGCGAGGCGCCCTTCGTGCAGGGCGCCGAACACGACGTAGCCCGTCATCAGTTTGGTCAGCGACGCGGGCTCGAGCCGCTCGTCGGCATGAGACTCGGCGAGGATCTGCCCGCTCGCGAGGTCGGTCAGCACGAACGCGTGCCCTGCCACGAGCGGTGGCTGCGGCGTTTGAGCGAGCGCAGCACTGCAAACAAACAGGAGCGCCGCCGCAACGGCCCGGGTGCGCATGACGTGCCTAGTGCGCCGCGAGCGGCGCGCCGCCCGGCACGACCTGCTCGACCAGCACCCGCGCGCTGCCGGCGTTGACGTAGCCGAGCTTGTAGGCAGCCGCGTAGGACAAGTCGATGATGCGGTCGGAATGGAACGGGCCGCGATCGTTGATCCTCACCACCACGGAGTGGCCATTGGCAAGGTTGGTAACGCGCGCGTAGCTGGGGATCGGCAGGATCGGATGTGCCGCGGTCATCTTGTACATGTCGTAGGTCTCTCCGTTCGAGGTCGAACCCCCCTGAAAGCGCCGGCCGTACCAGGTGGCGATGCCGCGCTGCTGGAACGCGCCCACGCGGGTCAGCGGCACGTAGTGCTTGCCGAAACGCTCATAGGGCTGGTTGGCGGCGCGGTGCAACGCCTCCGCGCGCGGGACCGCGTCCGGAATCGCGGCGAGATTCGGCACGCGCGCGCCCGGCCCGTCGTCCTTGTAATAGCCGCCGCCCCGCTGCGGGGCGCTGCTGCAGCCCGCGAGCAGCGCGAGCACGAGTGCGCCGCGAACGCCCGGCCTCATGCCTCGTACACGACCCGTCCGGCGACGACGGTCGCGCGCACGCGCCCAAGGAGCTCCGTACCGAGAAACGGCGAGTTCTTGCCCTGGCTGCGCAGCGATGCGGCGGTCACTCGGAATGGCGCCTCGGGGTCGAACACGATCAGGTCCGCCGGCGCTCCGGCCGCGATGCGCCCGGCCTCGGTGCCCAGGACGCGCGCCGGGGCGTGGGTGACGCGATCGAGGGTCTGCACGAGGCCGAGCTTTCGTTGCATCCCCCACTTGAGCGCAAGCGGAAGCAAAAGTTCCAGCCCGGTCGCACCCGGCTCGGCCTCGGCGAAGGGCAAGTGCTTGCCGTCGTCGTCCACCGGCGTGTGGTCGGAAACCAGGCAATCGATCGTCCCGTCGGCGAGTGCAGCGGCGAGCGCGTCGCGGTCGCGGCCGCTCCGCAGCGGCGGATCGAGCCGGCACTGCGCGTCGAAGTAGCCGAGGTCGAGGTCCGACAGATGGACATGATGCATGCCCACGTCGCAGCTGATCGGCAGCCCGTCGTGCCGCGCCCGCCGCAGCATTGCCACGCCCGCGGCGCTCGAGAGGCGGCACACGTGCAGCCGGGCGCCCGTTGCGCGCACCAGTTCGAGCAGGGCGCCGAGCGCCACCGTTTCGGCGAAGGCTGGAATGCCCGCCAGGCCCATGCGCGTCGCCATCTCGCCGTCATGCGCGACGCCGCCCTTGGCGAGCCACGGGTCCTCCGCGCGCAGCCACACCGGATAGCCGAAAGTCGCCGCGTATTGCATCGCGCGCCACAGCACCTGCGTGTTGGCGAGCGCTGCGTTGGCCTGCGAGAAGGCCACGCAGCCGGCCTCCGCCAGCTCGGCCATTTCGGTGAGCTGCTTGCCCTCGAGCTTCACCGTGAGCGCGCCGACCGGATACACGCGTGACAGCGACAGCGCCTGCGCGCGCCGGCGCAGCATGTCGACGAGTCCCGGCTCGTCGAGCGGCGGATCGGTGTCGGGCGGGATGGCGAGGCTGGTGACGCCGCCCGCGGCGGCTGCCGCCATCTCGGATTCGAGCGTCGCCTTGTACTCGTAACCCGGCTCGCGCAGCCGCGCGGCGAGATCGACGAGGCCCGGCGCGACAACCAGGCCTTTTGCATCGAGCACGCGCTCGGGCTTGCCCGCGAGCGTCTCGACGAAGCGACCGCCTTCCATCGCCACGTCGCCCACGGCGTCGCGCCCGCTCGCCGGGTCGACCACGCGCCCCCCTTTCACGAGCAGGTTCATGCGCCGCCTGCGACCATGGACATGACCGCCATGCGCACGGCGATGCCGAAGGTGACCTGCGGCAGTATCACCGAATGCGGGCCGTCGGCGACCGCGGAATCGATCTCCACGCCGCGGTTCATCGGCCCCGGGTGCATGACGATGGCGTCGGGCCGGGCGCGCGCGAGCTTTTCGGCGGTGAGCCCGTAGTGCTTGTTGAATTCCTGCGCCGAGGGCAACAGCGTGCCGCTCATGCGCTCGCTCTGCAGCCGCAGCATCACTACCACGTCGGCGTCCTTCAGCCCCTCGGCCATCGAGTGGCACACGCGCACGCCGAGTGCGGCCGTACCCGTCGGAATCAGCGTTTGCGGCCCGATCACGCGCACCTCGGGCACGCCAAGCGTCGTCAGGCCGTGGATCAGCGAGCGAGCGACGCGCGAGTGCAGGATGTCGCCGACGATCGCCACCACCAGGTTCGAGAAGTCCTTCTTGTAGTGGCGGATCGTGTACAGGTCGAGCAGCCCCTGCGTCGGATGCGCGTGGCGCCCGTCGCCGGCGTTGATCACGTGCTCGTGCGGCTTGACGTGGCGCGCGATCAGGTAC
>JBOIFE010000170.1:0-11524 GCA_050741015.1 Burkholderiales bacterium
GTCGTCAGACGCCGCCCGGGCCTTGCCATTTCCGGAGCCTGACTGCCCGATCCCGGCGAGCCCGGCGCGGACGAGGTGATCGCCGGCGCTACTTGATCCACCCGATCGCCGTGGGCAGCCACAGCGAGATCTGCGGAAACGCGATCACCAGGGCAAGGCCGATGAGCTGAACCACGATGAACGGGATGACGCCGCGATAGATGTCGCCCGTGGTCACTTCCGGGGGAGCGACCCCCTTGATGAAGAACAGCGCCCAGCCGAATGGAGGCGTGAGAAAAGAGGTCTGAAGATTCGCGCAGATCACCGTCGCCAGCCACACCATATTAGTGTGCTCGCGCACGAAGAACGGGAGGAACAGCGGGAGCACGATGTAGCAGATCTCAATCCACTCCATGAAAAATCCCAGAAGGAACAGCACACCCATCAGGAACAGGATGGTGCCCCAGTACCCGCCCGGAATCGAACCCAGCAGACGATCGATCAGTTCGTCGCCGTTGAGCCCGCGGAATGTGACGCTGAACGTGCGCGAGCCGAACAGGATCAGCATGATCATGGCGTTGACGTTGAGCGTGCCCCTCAGCGTGTCGCGCAGAACCTTGAGACTGAACCTGCCGGAGAACATCACGATGAGCAAGGAACCGAGCGCGCCCATCGACGCCGCCTCGGTCGGCGCCGCGATTCCGCCCATGATCGACCCGAGCACCGCAACGATCAGCAGGATGGGCGGCGCTAGCCCCTTGAGCGCCCGCCGGGAGAGCTCCCGCCGGGTAACTTGGGCGCGCTCCTCGATCGGGATAGGCGGGGCCGAGCCGGGCCTGAACCGGGCGAGCAGCAGGATGTAGGCGATATAGAGGCTTCCGAGCAGGATTCCAGGAAGCAGCGCGGCGGCGAACAAGGTACCGATGGACTCGCCCACCAGGTCCGCCAGCAAGATAAGTATCAGGCTGGGGGGAATGATCTGGCCCAACGTGCCCGAAGCGCAGATCGTGCCGCAGGCGAGGCCTTTGTCGTAGCCCCGCTTCAGCAGCGTCGGCAGGCAAAGCACGCTGATTGTAACGACCGTCGCGCCGACAATTCCGGTCGCGGCGCCCATCAAGATGCCGATGACGACGATTCCGATGGCCATGCCGCCGCGGACCTTGCCGGCCAGGTGCCCCATCACGTCCAGCATCTCCTCGGCAATGCGCGATTTTTCCAGCAGCACGCCCATGAAGACGAAGAGCGGGACCGCCAACAGCGTGTAGTTGGTCGCCATGCCGTAGATCTGCAGCGGCACCAGGCTGAACAGGTTGTGTCCGAATCCCAGGAATCCGAACAGGATCCCCGCCGCAGCAATGGCGAATCCCACCGGCACGCCGGCTAGAAGCAGGACGACGAAGCCGAGAACCTCCAGCCCAGCCAGGGTCTCATTGGACATCGTTCGCGCCTCCGCCGCGGCGCAGCAGGATCGCCGCCTTGTCCATGGCCACCGCAAGGGACTGGAGGCCCAGCAGCAGGAGGCCAAGCGGGACGAAGGATTTCAGGAACCAGACGTACGGGAGTCCGCCCGGACTCTGCGATACCTCGTGGTCACCGAAACTTTGTCCTACGAACTGCAGCGACAGGTACGACAGGTACGTGGAGATCGGAAACATCAGTAACAGCGCGACCAGGAAGTCAAACCATAGTTTGCCGTTCTTGCTGTAGTACTGGTAAAGGACATCGACCCGGACGTGTTCGCCCTCCTTCAGCGTGAAGGAGACACCGAGCAGTGAAATGATGGCCAGGCCCCACCACTCCAGTTCCTGGGCGGCAATGCTGCTCCTGTCGAAGCCGTAGCGCATCAGCACTTCAGCCGCAATCAGCAGCACCAGCGCCAGCACCAGCCACGAAGCCAAACGTCCGATGCGATCAATTACCGCGCTAAGGACGCGCGAGACTCGCGCGAGGACGTTGGCCACTGTTGCTCCCGGCTGCGTATCGACTGGGGGAAACGCCCGCCCCGGCCGGCAGGCCGGGGCACTGAACCGCGACGGTCAGACCGGCTGCACGTGGGTCAGGTACTCCGTTTCGCCGATGGCCGACCACTCGTCGTGGATCTTCTTGAAATTGAAGTACGACTCGTGGACCTTCTTGACCAGGGCGTCCTTGGCGACAAAGCTTGCCAGCGTGTCGAAGGTGGCGACCTTGAGGCCCTTGATGATTTCCGCCGGCAATGGCGCCGTGTGCACTCCGAAATTCCTTTTCAGGTCCTCGAGCGCCGCCATGTTCTGCGACTCGAGATACATGATTCCCTCGATGCTGGTGGCGCGCGAGGCTTGCGCGATGACCGCCTGCAGATCCTTCGGCAGGGAGTTCCACGCAGCTTCGTTGACCGTAATTTCCGCCGTGGTCGACGGCTCGTGCCAGCCGGTGGTGTAGTAGTACTTGGCGGCATTCTGCAGCCCGAGCCGTTTGTCGAGGAACGGGCCGACCCACTCCGCGGCGTCGATGACCCCGCGCTCGAGCGCAGGGAAGATCTCGCCGCCGGGAAGCGAACTCACCGCCACGCCGAGCTGCGCGTAGATCTTCGCGGCGATGCCGACCTCGCGCATCTTCAGTCCCTTGAGGTCGTTCAGGCTGTGGAGCGGCTTGCGGAACCACCCCGTCATCTGGACGCCGGACGTATTCGCGGGAAACGGGACCAGATGAAATGGCTTGTAGACCTCTTGCCAGAGCTCCATGCCGCCGCCGTAATACAGCCAGGAAAAGTGGCCCAGGTATTCCATGCCAAACGGCACGGTGGTGAAGTACTGAGCAGCGAACGTCTTGCCCGACCAGTAATACGCCGCCGCGTGATTCATCTCCACGTTGCCGGCGGAGCAGGCATCGAACCCGCCGAAGGCCGGCAGCAGCTCGTTCGCCGCGAATACCTTGATCTTCAGCCTGCCGCCGGACATTTGCGCGCATTTCTCGGCGAAGGACTCGGCGCTGCCGGGGCCGCTCTGGTACAGCGGCAGGCCCGCGGGCCAGGCGGTGGTCATGCGCCATTCGAAGGTCTTGCTCGACTGCGCCCGCGCACTCATCGGCGCGGCCACTGCTCCGGCCGCGACGCCCGCCGCCAGCCCCTGCTTGAGGAACGCTCTTCTCCGGGCACGCATGGCTTTCTCCTTGTGCTAGGTAAGATTAAATAGTACACATAACGCTGCTCATTGTTCGCACATTTTGGGGCGGACGAGCGCGCCGCGTCGCGCGTCGCTCTAGGCGCAGGCAGAGGAGGCGGGTCGTGGCGAAATCGGAGTGGGCATTCAAGACCGCGCGCGAGCTCTCCCGCGCGCTGCGCGCGAAGAAGGTATCGGCGGTCGAGTTGGCGAAGGACGCGATCGCGCGCATCGAGCGGCACGACACCAGGATCAACGCGGTCTGCGTGCGAGATTTCGACCGCGCGCTGAAGGCCGCGCGCGAGGCCGACAAGGCGCTCGCGAAGCGAAAGGGCGGGCCGCTGACCGGCGTTCCGATGACGGTGAAAGAGTCCTTCAACATGGCAGGGCTGCCGACCACCTTCGGCTTCTCGCAGCAGAAGAATTTCATTGCCAAAGAAGATGCACTGACCATCCAGCGCGTGAAGCGCGCCGGCGCCGTCATCCTTGCGAAGACCAACGTCCCGGTCGGGCTCGCCGACTGGCAGAGCTACAACCCCGTCTACGGCACCACGAACAATCCGTACGATCTCGGCCGCACGCCGGGCGGCTCCTCGGGCGGCTCCGCGGCCGCACTCGCCGCCGGCTACGGGCCGCTCTCGCTCGGCTCGGACATCGGCGGCTCGCTGCGCGCGCCCGCGCACTACTGCGGCGTCTACTCGCACAAGCCGACGCTGCAGCTCGTCGCCTCGCGGGGCCACACGCCGCCGACGCTCGCGCCCCTGCCAGTCGACCATGACCTCGCGGTTGTCGGCCCGATGAGCCGCTCGGCCGGCGATCTTTCGGACCTGCTCGAGGTCATCGCCGGCCCCGACGAGATCGAGGCCGGCGTCGGCTACCGCCTCGCGCTGCCCGCGGCGCGCCGCAGCCGCATGAAGGGCTTCCGCGTCCTGGTGCTCGACGATCACGATTTGATGCCGAGCGCGGCGAGCGTGCGCTCGGCGATCGAAGCGCTGGCGAAGACGCTGGCGAAATCGGGGGCGAAGGTCTCGCGCTCGAGCCCGCTGCTGCCGGACCTGGCGGGCGCGGCGCGCCTGTACATGCGCCTGCTGATGTCGTTCTTCGCCGCGCCGTTTCCGCTGGATGTGTACGAGAAGGCGAAGGCCGAAGCGGCGCGGCTCGATCCGAAGGACATGAGCCTTGCGGCGGAGCGCCTGCGCGGCATCGCGCTCAGCCACCGGGACTGGGTGATCGCGAGTCGCGCGCGCGCGGAGCTGCGCGCGCAGTGGCGCGCATTCTTCGACAAGTTCGACGCGGTGATCTGCCCGGTCATGCCGACGCCGGCGTATCCGCACGACCACTCGCCGGACCAGACGAAGCGCGTGATCGCTGTGGACGGCAAGGACTATCCCTACCAGGACCAGCTGTTCTGGCCGGGCATCGCGACCTGCCCCGGCCTGCCGGCGACGTCGATCCCGATCGGGATGTCGCCCGAGGGCCTGCCGATCGGCGCGCAGATCGTCGGCCCGTGGCTGGAGGACCGCACGACGTTGAAGCTCGCCGGGTTGATCGAGCAGGTCCACGGCGGATTCGTGCCGCCGCCCGGAATCGGTTGACGAATGGGTTCGTCGCCGAAGGAGAGCGGCTTGCTCTCGGGCGTGCGCGTGCTCGAGGCAGCCTCGATGATCATGGTGCCGTCGGTGGGCGCGGTCCTCGCCGATTACGGCGCCGAGGTGATCAAGCTCGAGCCGATCGAGGGGGATCTCAATCGCCGGGGCCACCACATTCCCGGCATGCCGGTGCACGACTACGAGTACTGCTTCCTGCCGGACAACCGGGGCAAGCGCAGCCTCGCGATCGACCTCAAGGCGCCCGAGGCACGGAGCATCCTGCGGCGCCTGGTCGAGAACACGGACGTCTTCCTCACCAACCACCGGCCCAAGTCGCTCGCGGGGCTCGGGCTGGACTGGCCCGAGCTGCAGGCGATCAATCCGCGGCTCATCTATGCGCACGGCACGGGGTTCGGCGACGCGGGCGACGAGATCGACAAGCCGGGCTTCGACTCGGTGTGCTACTGGGCGCGCTCGGGCATGGAAGCGAACATGTTTCCGCTGGACGGGTGGCTGGGTCCGCTCGGCTATGGCACCGGCGACCATCCGACCGGCATGGCGCTCTTTTCCGCGGTGCTGCTCGCCCTGATCGCGCGCGAGCGCAGCGGCCGCGGCACCCGCGTCTCATGCTCGCTGCTCGCCAGTGGCGCGTGGTCGAACGCCGTGATGCTCCAGGCGAAGCTGCTCGGGGCGACGTTCCTGGAGCGGCGCCCGCGCGAGGACGCGCGCAGCTTCACGTCCGTGTACTACCGCGCCGGCGACCGGCGCCTGTTCAAGATGGCGGTGGTCGACACGCAGCGCGACTGGCCGAAGGTCTGCCGCGCCATCGGCCGTGCCGAGCTCGCCAGCGACCCGCGCTACGCGACGCTCGACGAGCGCGTGAAGGACGGCCGCATGCGAGAGCTGATCGACATCTGCGACGGAATCTTCGCCACGCAACCGATGGCGCACTGGCGGCGCAGGCTTGAGGAAGCCGATGTTCCCTATTCGGTCGTCGCCACGTTCGACGACGTGGTCGCGGACAAGCAGATGGCGGCCAACGGCGTCTTCACGGAGTTCGACGATCCCGTGCTTGGACGCGTGCGCACCGTGGACACGCCGATGCACATCGAGGACCACGCCAAGGTGGCGCCCCGGCCCGCGCCGCGGCTGGGCGAGCACACGCACGAGCTGCTCGCCGAGCTAGGAATGGACCAGCGCGAAATCGACGCGCTGCTGGAACGCCGCGTCGTCGGCGACCGCGCGGCGCTGAAGGCTCGCTAGCGCCCCAGGTCGTTGATGGAGTCGACGACCAATCCGGTACCGACCGCGATCAGCAGGATGTCCGAAGCGACGCGCACATATTTGTGTCCCGGCGGCGGCGCACCGAGCTGCACCACCAGCTCCTTGGGCACCGTGTGGTAGACCACGTTGCGCGGCAGGGGCTTGCCTCGTTCCCACTGGCGCGCGTGATGCGGCGGACTGCATTCCTTGCCCGCGTGCACGAATCCCGGCGGACAGCGCCGGCCGTGATACTCCTTGACGTAGTAGTCGTTCACGACCTGCCGATGGTGATCGTCGAAGTGATTGGCGCGCGCGGGTTCGGCGTGCTCGGCGTGCCCGGCGTGCTCGTCGCGGCCGCCGCGGTCGTGCCGGTCGTCGGCATGGGCCGGGTATGCAACAGCGACTGCCGCGAGGCCTGCGAGCAGCGCGCGTCCCGCCCTTGCGAAGGAAGTGGCTGGATTGACCATGTTTCGTTTCCTCATGAATTGTCGAATGACGAAATTGTAGCGTGCGGTACTCGCGCAGTTTGCAAGCCTGCCGTCAGGTTTCCCGTCGGTGCCGAACAGGTAGCGGCGCCGAGGTCACGGATCAGCCCTGGCGCGGAAGGTGGGACTCGAGGTCCTTCACTTTCAGGTTGAAGCTGACGCTGATGCGCGGCTCGTCCGCGAGGTTCGGGTGCACGAAATGCATCAGGTACGCGGGCCACATCAGGATCATGCCGGCCGCCGGCGCGATCGTGAGCTCGGGATTGGACTGCGGGTCGTCGCGGATCGCGCTCATGTTGGTCACGCGCGGGTCGTACAGGCTGATGCACCCGGGCCGCACGTCGGCGCGATTGCGCGGCGTGGCGCGCGAGGCCGGGACCCGCACGTAGTACGTGCCGCTCAAGTAGGCATGCGGATGGTTGTGCGGATCGTGGTAATCGCCGAGCCGGTTGACGTTCGCCCAGCCGTGCAGCGACCAGTCGATGGGGTAGTCCATGCCGGCGCGGCGGCAGTAGTCGGTCGCCGTCTTGTGGATGCACTGCGCGAGCCAGGCGATCGCGGAATCGTGCTCCGAGAACAGGTTGCCCTCTCGATAGGCCGTGGTGAGCTCGGGGCGCGCCGCTTCGCGCGCGACGATCAGCCGCTCGAGCGCCGCGTTCGCCGGTTCCGCGGTCGGCAGCGAGCGCTGCAGGAACAGGATCGGCCAGAGCTCGCGGAAGCCGTCCGGATCGATCTCGCGCACCCGGCGCAATATACAGTCTGCGACGAAGGGTGAGCCCGGTCGATGGTGCGAACAGCAGCGGTGCGAACGGCGTGGCGGCGGTTCCGGCAAATGCCGCCGGGGGCGCAGGCGGCCGCGGCCTTCGCGGCCTGCCTGGCGCTCTGGGTGTGCGCCAACGCGCTCGTGCAGATCGCGCGCAAGCCCACCGAACTCTTCTTTCCGGTCTCCGGCGTACTCGACAAGATGCCCGGCGAAACCTGGCGCGAATACGGGGCGACATTTCGCGAGCATTCGACCGAGGTCATGACGCCCGGTCTGCTGGCGGCGCTGGCGCAGGCCGAGGGCGCCGGCAACCCGCTGGCGCGGGCGCCCTGGCGCTGGCGGCTGGCCGAGGATCCGTTCGACGTCTACCGGCCGTCCTCGACCGCCGTCGGGATGTACCAGATCACCGACGGCACCTTGCGGCGGGCGCGCCAGTTCTGCATCCACCGCCACCGCGTGGCCTGGGACGGGCCCTGGTACGACTGGCGCTCGTGCTGGTTCAACGCGCTGTACTTCCGCGTGCTGCCGAGCCACGCCGCGGAGATGACGTCCGGCTTTCTCGACCACGAGGTCGGCCGAGTCGCGCCGCGCGCCGCGCTGCGCGAGAAGCAGGATCTCGCCGCGGTCATGCACCTGTGCGGGGTCGCAGCCGGAGTGGATTTCGCGCGGAACGGGTTCCGGCCCGCGCGCCGGCAGCGCTGCGGCGGGCAGGACGTCGCCGGCTATCTGGCGCAGGTGCGCGCCTTGCAGCGCAGCTTCGACGCGCTGGACCGCTGAAGGCATAGAATCCGCACCGCCCGCCATGGTCCGCGCCGCTCCGGTCGTCCAGGTCCTGTCTCCCGTCATCATGCTGTTCGGCGCGGCCATGCTGCTGCCGCTCGCGGTGGCGCACCTGGCGCACGACAACGCGACCTCGGCCTACGACGAGGCGGTCGCCATCACCGTCGCCTGCGGCGCGCTGCTCTGGTTGGCCACGCGGCGCAGCCGCACGGACCTGCAGTACCACCACGGCTACCTGCTGGTCGCCCTGACCTGGACGGTGCTGCCGGCGTTCGCCGCGATGCCGCTGATGCTCGGCATCCCCGGGCTGTCGTTCACGGACGCGTACTTCGAGACCACCTCGGCGATGACGACCACCGGCGCGACGGTGCTGGTCGGGCTCGACCAGCTCCCGGTGTCGCTGAATGTCTGGCGCGCGATGCTGCAGTGGCTCGGCGGCATGGGCGTGGTGGTGCTCGCCGTCGCGATCCTGCCGATGCTCGGCATCGGTGGCCGCCAGATGTTCCGCGCCGAGACGCCGGGGCCGATGAAGGACCAGTCGCTCACGCCGCGCATCGCGCAGACGGCGAAGGGGCTGTGGGGCGTCTACGCGGCGCTTACCGCGCTCTGCGGGCTCGCCTACTGGGCCGCCGGCATGACGCCGCTCGACGCGCTGATCCATGCCTTCACGACGATGCCGCTCGGCGGCTTCTCGTCGCACGACGCGAGCTTTGGCTACTTCGACTCGCCGGCGCTGGAGACCGTGTCGGTGCTGTTCATGCTGCTCGCGGGCCTCAACTTCGGCACGCACTTCCTCGCGGTGCGCGGGCGCTCGCTCGCGCCGTACCGGAACGACCCCGAGGTGCTCGCGTTCCTGCTCGTGATGCTGGCGAGCTGCTGGGGCGTCGCCGCCTACCTGCGCTTGACGGGCGCCTACCCCGACCTGCTGAGCGCGGCGCGCTATGCGACGTTCAACGTCGTGTCGATGGCGACCACGACCGGCTATGCCAACGCCGACTTCAACCGCTGGCCCCTGTTCGCGCCGCTGTGGATGCTGCTGCTGTGCATGTTCGCCAGCTGCTCGGGGTCGACGGGCGGCGGCATCAAGATGATTCGCGCCCAGCTGCTCTGGCTGCACGCGGGGCGGGTGCTTAAGATGCTGCTGCACCCGCGCGCGCACATTGTCGTCAAGCTGCGACACCTGCGGGTCGAGAACAGCGCCGTCAACGGGATGCTGGCGTTCTTCGCGGTGTTCGTCCTGACGACGCTCGTCGCCACGCTTTTGCTGTCGGCCACGGGCCTGGACTTCGTCAGCGCCGTCAGTGCGGCGATCGCCTGCATTTCCAACACCGGCCCCGGCCTGGGCGCCGTCGGCCCGTCGGGAACCTATGCGCCTTTGCTGCCGTTCCAGAAATGGGTCTGCACCGCCGCGATGCTGCTCGGGCGCCTGGAGCTGTTCACGCTGCTCGTGGTGTTCACGCCGGCGTTCTGGCGCCGTTGAGTTCGGCCCGGCCCGGCAACTGGCGCGCCGCGCGGCCGCGCGCTACCCTTCGCGCTCGAGGGAGGACCGATGATGAACGTCGTTAGAGGGCTGCTCGTGGCGATCGCCTTGCTGTGGAACGGCGCCACCGCCGCGCAGCAGGTGAACTACCCGAGCAAGCCGATTCGCCTCATCGTGGCGTACGCGGCCGGCTCGAGCGCCGACCTGCTGGCGCGCGCGATGGAGCCGGTGCTGTCGGAGCGCTTGCGCCAGCAAATCATCATCGAAAACCGTCCCGGCGCGGCCGGCAACGCGGGCATCGATGCGGTGGCCAAGTCCGCGCCCGACGGCTATACGCTCGGCCTCGGCGCCGCCGGCGCGCTGGCGGCCAATGTGAGCCTGTACCCGAACATGCCCTACGACCCCGCGAAGGATCTCGCGCCGGTGTCCACGATCGCGTTCATCCCGCTCGTGCTGATCGCCAATCCCAAGCTGCCGGCGACCTCGCTCGCCGAGCTGGTCGAGCTCGCGCGGGCGAAGCCGGGCGAGCTGCTGATCGGCTTCGGCGGCAACGGGACGACGATGAACCTCGCGAGCGAGCTGTTCAAGCTCACGGCGAATATCCAGCTGGTCAACGTGCCGTACAAGGACACGGCGCCGGTGGTCCAGGACGCCGCCAACGGCAAGCTCGCGGTCGGCATCTCGGACCTGGGCTCGGCGCTGCCGGCCATCAAGTCGGGCAAGGTGCGGGCGCTCGCCGTGACCAGCGCGCGCCGCGTCTCGGTCGCGCCCGACGTGCCGACGTTCGCGGAGGCCGGCCTGGCGGGCTACGAGGCGACCGGCTGGTTCGGCTTGGTCGTCGCCGCGGCGACGCCGCCCGCCATCGTCGGGCGATTGAACGCCGACATCGTGGCCACGCTGAAGCGCGCCGAGGTGCGCGACCGGATGATCGCCGCGGGGATCGAGCCGGCGCCCAGCACGCCGGAGGAGTTCAGCGCGATGATGCGCGCCGAGATCGCGAAATGGGCGAACGTGGTGCGCATCTCGGGCGCGCGGCCGGACTGATCACTCGTCTGCCGTTGACACATGCTTGCGAAGCGCGCGCGGAAATTCTCGCGCGTGCATTGTCATCGCCGAACGATCTGATTATGATGCTCGCTCGATTGCGCTAGGGAGCGAGCGGAATCATGCGATCCGTCACCAAGGCCGATCTCGTCGAAGCGGCCGCCAGGGCCGGCAATCTGAGCAAGGCGAGCGCGGGGGAGGCCGTCAACGCGGTGTTCGACGCGATCGTCACCGGCGTGGCCAAGGGCAATCGCGTGATGGTCGTCGGCTTCGGCACGTTCCTGCCGCGACGGCGCAAGGCGCGCGCGGGCCGCAGCCCCGTGAATGGCAAGGAGATCCGCATTTCGTCGAAGACCGTGCCCGCGTTTGCGGCGGGGCAGGGCTTCAAGGATCGCGTCGACAATCGCTAGCCCGCCGGCGCAAGCATTGCCAAGTCACTGAAGGCTTGGCAGAATCGCGCCGGTGATGGACAACCTGCTGATCCTGTCGCTCGACAGCCACGGTGTGCCGCACCGTTGGATCAGCTGGCAGCAGGCCTGCTTCTATTACGCCAAGAACCTCGTCGCCTGGACGCTAGGCGAGCACACCTTCACGTTCCGCGGCGGCATGTCGCGGCTCACGGGCGAGCGCTCGAGCATCACCGCGCATTCGATCATCGCGATCCGCGGGCGCGCGCTGGCCGCGCGCGGCTTCCACCAGGTGCCGCCGCTCAACAACCGGGAGCTGTTCCGCCGCGATTGCCACATGTGCGCCTACTGCGGCGGCGAGTACAGCTACTTCCGCCTGACGCGCGACCACATCACGCCGCTCTCGCGTGGCGGCCGCGACACCTGGATGAACGTCGTCACCGCGTGCCGCCACTGCAACGGCCACAAGCGCAACCGCATGCCCGAGGAGTCGGGGCTGCAGCTGCTCTACGCGCCCTACGTGCCGAACAAGGCCGAGTACCTGATCCTCACCAACCGCCGCATCCTCGCCGACCAGATGGATTTCCTGAAGCA
>JBOIFE010000171.1:0-4337 GCA_050741015.1 Burkholderiales bacterium
CGGGCGCGTCGATCGGGATCCGCATCGGGATCATCGCGCGGCCGGAAGAGGACGCCGCCTGGGCGGCCGCCCGGGCGCGCTTCCCGGAGGATCGCAAGGGCCAGCTCGCGCACCAGCTGGCGATGAAGGTCTCGGATTCGTCGTGGCACCAGCAACTCTCCGAGCTCGGCGACGCGCTGCGGCCCGAAGATCCGTATTGGCTGGTGCCGTTCAAGAACTACAAGGCAGTCTGTCCCTACCTGGTCGGCAGCTACCGGCGTGTGGCCGACGAATTGTCGCGCTACATCGACATCGGCTATCGCACTTTCATCCTCGATGCGCCCACGGGGCCCGACGAGCTGCGCCACAGCATGGCTGCGTTCGAGCGCACCGCCGGGTGCCGCATGGCGGCATGACCCTGCTGCAGGACGCGGTGCGCACGCACGCGCGGGGCCGGCCGGACGCGGTCGCGCTCGTCGGCCCCGGCGGCGAGCGCCTGACCTACCGCGCCCTCGAGCAGGCGAGCAACTGCCTGGCGCGCCTGCTGGCGGACGTCGGCTGCCGGCGCGGCGACCGCGTCGCGCTGCTGATGCCCAAGCTGCCCGCGGCGATCGTTGCCATGCTGGGGGTACTCAAGGCCGACGCGATCTACGTGCCCCTCGACCCGGCGGGACCGGCGGCGCGTCTCGCGCGAATGCTCGAAGTCAGCGACTGCCGCGCAGTGCTGGCAGCGGGGCCCGTCTGGAACATGCTGCGCGAGACGCTCGCCGCGGCGAAACTCGCCAAGCCTCCCGCCATCGGCTGGCTCGACGAGGGCGTCCGGATCGGGGATGAAACCGGCCCGGCGCCGGCGTTCGGGCTGAGCGACCTCGCGTCTTACCCGGCGAGTGCGCCCGAGAGCGCCAACACGGAAGAGGACGTGGCGCACATTCTTTTCACCTCCGGCTCCACCGGCCTGCCCAAGGGGGTGATGATCACCCATCGCAGCGTGCTGCGTTTCATCCGCTGGGCGAACGCCTACTTCGGCACCGCGCCGGGCGATCGGATCTCGCAGCACCCGCCGTTTCATTTCGACCTCTCGACCTTCGACATCTACGGCACGCTGTCGGCCGGTGCCGAGCTGCACCTGGTGCCGCACGAGCTCAATCTGCTGCCGCACAAGCTCGCGCAGTTCATCCGCGACGCGCGGCTCACGCAGTGGTTTTCGGTGCCCGCGGCGCTCAACCTGATGGCGAAGTTCGACCTGGTGAAGCCGGGCGACTTCCCCGATCTGCGGCGCGTGTTGTGGGACGGGGAAGCCATCCCGACGCCCACCCTGATCCACTGGATGCGCCGCCTGCCGCATGTGCGCTTCACCAACCTTTACGGGCCCACCGAGACCACGATCGCGAGCAGCTACTACACGGTGCCGCGCCCGCCTTCCGATCCGCGCGCGCCGATCCCGATCGGCACCGCATGCGACGGCGAAGCGTTGCTGGTGCTGGACGCGGAGCAGCAGCCGGTGCCGCCGGGCGAGCTTGGCGAGATCTACATTCGCGGCGCGGGCCTTAGCCCGGGCTACTGGCGCGACCCCGAGAAGACGCGCGGCGCGTTCGTCCCCTGCCCCGGCGCGGAAGATCCCGGCGAGCGCATGTACCGGACCGGCGATCTGGGGCGCAAGGCGGCCGACGGGCTGTTCCATTTCGCCGGCCGCGCCGACAGCCAGATCAAGAGCCGCGGCTACCGCATCGAGCTGGGTGAGATCGAGGCGGCGCTCGGTTCGCTCACGGGTCTGCAGGAAAGCGCGGCGGTGGCAATCCCCTCCGATGAATTCGAAACCAGCCTGATCTGCTGCGCCTATGTCGCGGCGCGCAACGGCCAAGCCTCGCCCGATGCCCTGCGCAAGGGCCTCGCGGGGCTGCTTCCTTCCTACATGCTGCCCACGCGCTGGATGCGCTGGGACGCGCTGCCCAGGAACGCCAACGGCAAGATCGACCGCCCGCGTCTGCGCACCGAGTTCATCCGCATCGAAGCGCAGGCGCCGCAGGCGCAAAAGAGACGAGCTTGAGCGGCGAGACTGCAATCGTCGAACGCCTGGGAAGAGTGTTCACCGAAACCCTGCAGATCGAGGCGCCGTCCGCGGACGCCGATCTGCTGGAGAGCGGGATCCTCGACTCGTTCCAGCTCGTGACGCTGCTTGCCGGTCTCGAACAACATTTCGGCCTGCACATCCGGATCGAGGACATCGAGCTGGACGACTTGCGCAGCATCTCGCGAATCGCACGGCTGGTCGCGACAGTTTCGCCTTGAGTGAGCACGGTCCGCATTCTCGAAGAACGCGATATTCCCGCCGCGGCCGAGTTGTTCGCGCGCGTCCATCCGGAACGGCGCTGGCCCTCGCGGCCGGAATTCGAGTCGTACATCCGCGCGATGCTATTCGAGAATCCGTGGCGCGATCCCGAGCTGCCGTCCTGGGTGGTCGAAGACGATAACCTCATCTCGGGCTGGTATGCCGTCATGCCTCGGCGCATGCGACTGCGCGGGCGCCCGATCCGGGTTGCCGTCGCCTGCCAGTACATGGTGGACCCCGGCCGGCGCCGCAGCCTGACCGCGCTGCAGCTGGCGAAAGCCTGCCTCTCCGGGCCGCAGGATCTCACGCTCGCCGATGGCGCGAACGACGAGTCCCGGCGCATGTGGACCACGGTCGCCGGAAGCGCGCCGTTGCTCAACAGCCTGCACTGGACGCGCCCGCTGCGCCCCGCGCGCTTCCTGCTCTCGCTGCTCGAGCGGCGCACCGCCTTGACCGGCGCCGCGGCACGCGCGGCGCGCCCGTTGAGCGCCGTTGCCGACGCATTTGCCGCCCGACTCGGCCCGAACCGATTCCTGCGCGAAGAGTCCGACCGCCCGGATGAGCCGCTCGACGCGCAGACGATACTCGCTCACTTGCCCCAGGTGCTCGGCGGTTACGCGTTGCAGCCGGAGTACGACGAGGCGTCGCTCACCTGGCTGCTCGAGGAGGCGGCGCGCAAGACCGACCACGGCCACCTGCGCGCGCGCGCGGTGCGCGATGGCGAGGGACGCCTCGCCGGCTGGTATATGCACTACGTGCGCGCGGGCGGCGTGAGCGAAGTCCTCCAGGTCGCGGCCCTGGACGGCTCGTTCGACCGCGTGCTGAAGCGGCTGCTCGCCGATGCCTCGCGGCACGGCGCAACGGCGGTGCACGGCCGGCTCGAACCGCGTTTCGCCCGCGAGCTGTCCGAGCGCCATTGCTGGATGCGCACGGACGGAACGTGGACGCTTGTGCACTCCCGCCATCCCGAAGTCATGCAGGCGATCCACCAGGGAGAGGCATTTCTCAGCCGGCTGGAGGGGGAATGGTGGCTGCGATTCATGGGCGAGAAAGACGGAACGTTGAAATGAAAACCCTCAAAGTCGGACTGCTGCTCGACAGTACCCGGTCGGACATATACGTGCACGAGCTCGCGCTGTGGGCGAAAAGCCGGCCGGATATCGAGATCTCGCATTTGATTCTTCACCCCGCGCGCGGAACCTCCGTGCTCGGCAGGCTGCGCGAGCTGCTGCGCACCCGCCGCTTGCACCTGCTTCCCGCGAAGGTCGCTTTCCGCGCGATCGTATCGCTCGAGAAGGTGCTGCTCCGGCGAGCCGCCACTTACAGGGATCATTACCGGGCGTGCGATCTGGCGGGCATCGTCGACCAGGTCGTTCTGATCGCGCCGATCGTTTCCCGTTCAGGGTACGTGTACCGGTTCAGTGACGAAGACGTGGAAAAGGTGAAGGCGCTGGGCCTCGACGTGCTGATTCGATGCGGATCCGGCATCCTGCGCGGCGAGATTCTGCGCGCCAGCCGGCTCGGGATCCTGTCCTTTCATCACGGCGACAACAGGGTCAATCGAGGCGGTCCCGCCGGATTCTGGGAGTGTTATTACCGGTGGCCGCAGACGGGCTTCGTCATCCAGCGCCTGACCGAGGAGCTCGACGGCGGAGACGTGCTGGTCCGGGGAAGGTTCATGACCCGCTACCGCTACGCGCAGAACCAGGCCCACCTGTACATGAAGTCGCTCGTGCACTTGAAGGCGCTGCTCGCGAAGATTGCGACGTCGGGCGAACTCCCGCGGAGTGAAAGCGACCCGGCGCCCTACTTCAACCGCCTGTTCCGCGCGCCGAGCCTAGCTCAATGCCTGGCCTACGCCTGCAAGCTGCTGACGCGCTTGTCGCTGAAGGCAATCGGGCGAACGGTTCTGCGCCGGGAGAGGTGGGGCCTCTCGGTGCTGGCGGCTCCCTGGGACAGGGCGGTGCTCTGTCGAAGCACGGAAACTGCGCCTCCGAAGGGGCACTTCTGGGCGGACCCGTTCCTGTGG
>JBOIFE010000172.1:0-21339 GCA_050741015.1 Burkholderiales bacterium
GAAGGAAGTACACAACATCAGCGACATCAAGGGCCAGAAGGTGCGAGTGCAGGCGACCAAGACCGAGGACACGCTCTTCCCGGCCTACGGGGCGCAGACCGTGCACATGCCATTCGGCGAGGTTTACACGTCGCTGCAGACCGGAGTCGTGAACATCGCCGAGAACGGCGTCAACGTCTATCTTGCCAACAAGCATTATGAGGTTGCGCCGATCCTGTCGATGACCGAGCACGAGGCGAACAACAACTGCATCTGGGTCAGCGACAAGACCTGGAACAGCCTCTCGGCGCAGCAGCAGGGCTGGGTGCAGTCCGCCGCCAACGAAGTGTCGAAACGCGAGCCCGTGATGGCGCTCAAGCTGGAGAAGGATTCGGGCGACAAGCTGAAGGCGCTCGGCGTCAAGGTGGTGGAAAACGTCGACAAGACCGGCTTCATGAAGGCGGCGCAGCCGATCCAGGACAAGCTGGCGGCGGACCTGGGACCGGACGCGGTGAAGATCCTCAAGCTCGTGCGCGAGGTGCAGTAGCCGACGCCCCGTCCCGCAGGGCGGCGCGCCGCGCGGATGGCCGGACACCACCACCGTGCGCTGATCCTCCAGCGCCACCGGCACCTCAAGTGGCCGGCCTTCGATCGCCTCGAAGCGCTGCTCATGATCCTGTGCGGCGTTTGCCTTGGCATGTTCACGCTGACCGTATTCTGCGACGTGGTCACGCGCTCGATCGGGGCGCCTTGGCTGTGGCTGCAGCAGGTGACCACGGCGTTCTTCGCCTGGGGCGTGTTCCTCGGCATGGCGGCGGCCACGCGCCGCAATGACCATTTCTACCTGACGGAGATCACCAAGCGCCTGACCGGCGCGGCGCGCAGCGCCATCGAGATCGCGAATCGCCTGGTGGTGCTGGTCGTGTCGGTGATACTGGTCTGGTTCGGCTGGAAGAACGCGGTCCTCGACCTCGGCAGCTACCGCATGCCGTCGCTGATCCCGCTCACGGTCTACACCGCGATCGTGCCGGCGGCCGGCGTACTGATCGCGCTATTCACCGTCGAGCAACTGGTCAATGGCTGGCGCCACGGTTTCGAGGGGCCCGAAGACCGCGAAAACCTGCCGGGCCTGCCGGAATGAGCAACGGCGCGATCCTGGTCCTGATGGCGATCCTGTTCCTGGTGTTCGGCTACATGGGCGTGCCGGTGACTTTCGCGCTGATCGCCGGGGTGCTGATCGCGGTGCAGTTTACGCAGATCAGCATGCAGTCGATGGTCGGGCAGCTGTTCCACGGCATCGATGCCGAGGCGCTGCTTGCGGTGCCGTTCTTCCTCCTGGTCGGCGAGCTGATGGCGTCCTCGGACGTCGTGCAGCGCATGATCCGCCTCGCGCAGACGCTGGTCGGGCACCTGCGCGGCGGGTTGGCCCAGGTGGTGACGCTGTTCAGCATGTTCTTCGCCGGCATTTCAGGCTCCTCGACGGCGGACGTGGCGGTCCTGAGCCGCACCGTCGCGCCGGAAATGGACAAGGAGGGCTACGACCGTGCCTTCACGGCCGCGCTCATCGCTTCCGCGTCGACCATGGCCAACCTGATTCCGCCCAGCATCATGGCGGTCGTCTACGGCGCGACCGGCAACGTGTCGATCGGCGGCCTGTTTCTCGCCGGCGTGGTGCCCGGATTGCTGATCGGCCTCGGATTGATGGTGTACAGCTTTTTCTGGGGGCCGGTCGGCGTGAAGAAGCAGCGCGCCCCGTTCTCCGAGGTGGCCGCCGCGGCGCGCGAGTCAGCGCTGCCGATGGTGATCCCGGTGATCATCATGGGAGGCATCCTGAGCGGCTGGTTCACGCCCACCGAGGCTGGCATGATCGCCGCGGCGTACATCCTTGTCGTGCTGATCCCGGTCTTCCGGCCGCGGCATGTGTTCGAGCTACCGCGCGACTTCATGTACGCCGGGTTGCTTTATTCGCTGCCGCTCGCGGCGGTGGCCGCGGCCTCGGCGTTTGGCTGGATGGTGGCGTACCTGCGCGGCCCGGATCTCGTCGCCGGCTACATCACCGGGGCGGCGGGCACCAGCGGCCCGATGATCATGTTCCTGCTGGTCGTCCTGTTCGTGATCGTCGGTGATTTCATCGACGCCATTCCGGCGATCATCATCTTCATGCCGATCATCAACAAGCTGACCGAGATCGGCGGCATCAAGCCGCTGCACATGGGCGTGGTGATCATCACCACGCTGGTCTTCGGGCTGATCACGCCGCCCTACGGCCTGTCGCTGCTGGTCGCGTCGAAATACGTGGGCGTCGGCTTCGGCAGGTCGGTGCTGCGGTCGCTGCCGCTGTATGGCGTCTTCCTGCTGACCATCGCCTTTCTCGTGCTGTTCCCGGACGTGGTGCTCTGGCTGCCGAAAACGCTGCTCCCTGCATCGGTGGGCTGCTTCAGGGCGCCGGGCGGCGCAGGGTATATTTGTCCGCCATGAGCCACGCGCTCGAAGCGGGCTGGCCGTTCGACGTGCGCCCCCTGACGCAGAACCTGGGCGCGGAGATCTCCGGCGTGGACTTCGCGGACGAAATGCCCGACGCCGTGTTTCGCGCGCTGTACCGTGCCTTCCTGCGTTTCCAGGTCCTGCTGTTCCCACCGCTGGACCTGCCGTCCGCGCGGCAAGTCGAATTCGCGCGCCGCTTCGGCAGGGTCCAGGTGCACGTGATGAGCCAGTACCACGCCGACGGCCACCCGGAGCTCTACCGCCTATCGAACCTGGACGCGGACGGCAAGCCCAATGGCCGCCATCCGGACAAGGGCACGCTCGCCTGGCACACCGACGGCTCCTGGCAGCGCGTGACCGGGCAGGCGACGATCATCTACGGTGAAGTCATGCCGACTCGGGGCGAGGGCGGCGAAACGCACTTTTGCGACATGTACGGCGCCTACGAGCGCCTCGACGCCGCGTGGAAGTTGCGCATCGCGAACTGGCGCGCCGTGCACAACCTGGATTTCTCCCGTACCCGCCGCCATGGCGAGGAGCCGATGACCGAGGCGCAACGGCGGGCGACGCCGCCGGTCGACCACCCGGTGGTGCGCACGCATCCCGAGACCGGGCGCAAGTGCCTGTACCTCGGCGACCACGCCGAGACCCTCGTCGGCATGCCGTATGCCGAAGGTCGCGCGCTGATCGAGGAGCTGAACGCGCTCGCGGTCCATCCGGACCTGAGCTACCAGCACCGCTGGACGATTCGCCAGCTGATCGTGTGGGACAACCGCTGCGTCATGCATCGCGCCACGCCCTACGACCAGTTCACCCAAGGTCGCGTGATACGGCGATGCACCGTGCTCGGAGAGGTCCAGGCCTAACGGATCAGGCCCGCGCCTGCTTCACCAGCTCCTCGAGCGCCTCGTAGGGCTGCGCGCCGACGACGCCCTGCTTGCCGATGACGAACGTCGGCACGCCGGTGACGCCGTAGCGGCGCGACTTGTCCCAGTCGGCGTCGACCGCGTCCTTGAAGCTGCGTTGCTCGATGACCTCGCGCGCCTTGTCGGCCGGCAGGCCCACCGACGCCGCGATCTCGACCAGCACCTCGGGGTCGCCGATGTTTCGCGTGTCCACGAAGTACGCGCGGAACATCGCGTCGTGGATCGCATCGCCTCCCGGCTGCGTGTCGGCCCAGGCGGCGAGCTCCTGCGCGAGCCGGCTGTTGTAGGTCATCGTGCGCGTGCCGTAGGGCAGGCCTTCGGCTTCCATCCGCGCGCGCATCTGCGCCTGCATCTTCGGGACGTCGTAGCCGCGCCCGGCGAAGAGCTCCGCGAGGCTCTGCCCATTCGCCGGCGTTTCCGGATGCAGCGGAAAGTGGATCCACTTCACGCGCAGTCCGTACGCCTTCCTGAGCCGCTCAATACGCACGGTACTGAGGTAACACCAGGGTCAGACGAAGTCGGAGAATATTTCCAGGGTCAGGGGTTCGGTAGCCATAGTCGGATTATGCCGGATCGGGCTGCGTGCCGCGCCAGACGCCGAGGACCTGGGCCACGGCCTGCGCCGCACGGCCGCGGATCTCCTCCTCGGAGAGCGAGGAGAGCGGGTGCTCGATCACCACCGGGACGAGGCCCTGCATGCCGAGCGCCGCGCGCTGCACGCGCGCCTCGTGCAGGAACTCCGTGGTGACGATCACCGCGGTTGGCACGCCCAGCGATTCGAGACTGAAGCCGTCATGCATACAGCACGACGTGCAGGAGCCTCAATCGCCGATGGCAGTGACGACGATGTCGTTATCGCGGCGAATTTCCTCGATCAGCTCGGGCGCGGCGAACTTGGAGAAGCTCTCCTTGCGGTAGTAGTGAATGTCGGCGAGGGGGTGCGCGGCCTTCATCTGGTCGCGCAGCTCGCGCAACAGCTTGTTCGCGTTCCACTTGGTGTTGTCGAGGATGCCGAGCCGCAGGCCCTTCAGCGCCTGGATGCGCGCCGCCGTGGCCTTCTTCTCCGCCTCGACCGCGCCGCGCGGGTCGTAGATCTGGATCATGCGGGGTTCTCCTTTTTCACAGGTAACAGGTGCCGTCGACGCAGCGCGGCCCGCCTGGCGCGGGTCCCGCCTTGCCCTCGATTTCGCGCAGCACAGGCGAGCTCATGTGGCCCCAGCCAGGGATGAAGGCCGAGAAGCGCCCGGCCTCGCCGCCGATGACGAACAGGTGGATGTTCTCCGCGCTCGGCACGACCGGGATGCGCGAGTCGAGCTCGCGCCCGTACCAGACCGGGAGGCTGCGGTTGTAGACCTTGCCGTAGCGGTGGTTGAACGCGACCTGGCCGAAGGTGTTGTGGGCGTTCGTCCACAGATACTGCTTGACGTCGTGGCGCTTCCAGCCCGCCTTGGAGATGGTCGTCGCGTGCTCGGGGCCGAGTACCACGGCGCAGTGGCCGCTCGAGACCGCGTTGTTGTGCGCAAAGGTGCTCATCGCCGAGACGATCGAGTCGAGAATGCCCTGCGGGTCGTTGGCGACGTGGTTGGTGACGCTGTGCGGCGGTTCGGCCGCCATCACGAACACGGTCGAGTCCTCGGCCTTGAAGCCTTTCTCCACGTGGTAGGGCGCGAGCAGCCCCAGTTCCTCGTTCTCTGCCACGGCATAGGTGTACTTGCCGGGATGACCTAGCGTCGACTTGTCGAGGTCGCCCGGCCAGCCGCCGCCGACGTTGAGCAGCATCAGGCGGATCGCGCGGCCGATCGTCGCGTTGGCGCGGTTGCCGGAGCCGAAGGCGTTGCAGCCGGCGTTCATGCCGATCTTGCGCGCGAGCGGGCCGTTGACGACGAGGAGCGGCGAGGCCATGTGCGTCGTCGCCTGCACGCCGTTCAAGTTGAAGGCGGTTTCGCACAGCGCCAGCATCGCCGCGCGCACCACCGGCGCGTACTCCGGCTTGCAGCCGGCCATCACCATATTGACGGCGAGTACCTCGCGCGTGAGGCTGCCCCAGCGCGGCGGCACGCGCGCCTCGACTTTCTCGGGCTCGCCTCCCAGGGCCACAAGCATCGCCGCGACCTTCCCGGGCGTCGGCGGCACGACCGGCAGGCCATCGGAGAAGCCGTTCTCGTAATACCACTCGACGAGGTCGGTCGCGTCGGGAACGGTGGAGACGGGAGCGCTTGCGAGCTGCATGTTCCAAAGAATATCGTACGATGGCAGCATGCGTCTCGCAGCCATCCCGTCGGTCGACCGGATCCTGCAGGATCGGCGCCTTGCGCCGGCCATCGCCCGGCACGGGCGCCCCCTGGTGGTCGGCGAATTGCGCGCGCTGCTCTCCGAGTACCGGACGGCGATGAAGGCGGGCGCCGCGCTGCCGCCGAACGAGGACGCCATTGCGCTGGGCCTGCTGAACCGGCTCGAGGCTGCCGCCCGGCCGTCGTTGCGCCGGGTGTTCAACCTCACGGGCACGGTGCTGCACACGAATCTCGGCCGCGCGCTGCTGCCGCAAGCCGCGATCGACGCCGGGGCGGCTGCGCTCGCCGAGCCGTCGAACCTGGAATTCGACCTCGAGGCGGGCGAGCGCGGCGAACGCGACGATCACGTCGAATCGCTCCTTTGCCGCCTTACGGGCGCCGAGGGAGCGACCGCGGTCAACAACAACGCGGGCGCGGTACTCCTGGCGCTCAACACGCTCGCGGCGGGCCGCGAGGTCCTGGTGTCGCGCGGCGAACTGGTGGAGATCGGCGGCTCGTTCCGCATCCCCGAGATCCTGGAGGCCGCCGGCTGCCGGCTGCGCGAGGTCGGGACCACCAATCGCACGCACCTCGCCGACTATGAAAAGGCGATCGGGCCCGCGACGGCGGCGCTGCTCAAGGTGCATACGAGCAACTACGCCGTGGTGGGCTTCACGGCCGCACCGGCGGAGAGCGAGCTGGCGCAGCTCGCGCACGCGCGCGGCCTGCCTTTCGTCACCGACCTGGGCAGCGGCAGCCTCGTCGACCTGGCGCGCTTCGGCCTGCCCGCGGAGCCCACGCCGATACAGGCGCTGCAGGCCGGCGCGGACCTCGTCACCTTCAGCGGCGACAAGCTCCTCGGCGGGCCGCAGGCGGGACTGGTCGCCGGCAAGGGCGCGTCGGTGGCGAAGCTGCGCAAGAATCCGATGAAGCGGGCGCTGCGCCTCGACAAGGGCCGGGTCGCCGCGCTGGAATCGGTGCTGCGGCTGTACCTCGATCCCGAGCGCTTGCGCGAGCGGCTGCCCACGCTGCGGCTGTTGACGCGGCCGCACGACGAGATCGCCGGTCTGGCGGAGCGCATGCGCCCGGCGCTGCTGGCCTGGTGCGGCGACAAGGCCAGGGTCAGCATCGAGGACTGTGCCAGCCAGGTCGGCAGCGGCTCGCTGCCGGTGGATCGCCTGCCGAGCACGGCGCTGCGCATTTGTTCGTCCGACGTGAAACCCGAGGCGGTCGCCAGGGCGCTGCGTGCGCTGCCGATCCCGGTGATCGGCCGCGTCCACGACGACGCGGTATGGCTCGATGTGCGTTGCCTGGAGGACGAAGCCGGGTTCGCCGGCCAGCTCGAGGGGCGCAGCCTGTGATCGTCGCCACCGCCGGCCACGTCGACCACGGCAAGACCGCGCTGGTGCGCGCGCTGACGGGCGTCGATACCGACCGGTTGCCGGAGGAAAAGCGCCGCGGCATGTCGATCGATCTGGGCTTCGCCTACATGGGACCGATCGCCTTCGTCGACGTCCCCGGGCACGAGCGCTTCGTGCGCAACATGACCGCGGGGGTCACGGGAATCGACCTCGCGCTGCTGGTGGTGGCGGCCGACGACGGACCGATGCCGCAGACGCGCGAGCACCTCGCGATCCTCGAGCATCTCGGGGCGCCGCGGCTTCTTGCCGTGCTGTCGAAGATCGATCGCGTGTCGCCCGAGCGCCTGGTCGAGGCCGAAGCGGAGCTGCGGGCGCTTCTCCCCGAGGCAGCTGTGGTGAAGGTCTCGTCCGCCACCGGCGAGGGTGTGGACGCCTTGCGCGGGCGACTGGTCGGCCTCGCGACGGAAATTCCTCCGCGTGCATCGGGGCAGCGCTTTCGCCTGCATGTCGATCGCGCATTCGTCATCGATGGCCTGGGACTTGTCGTCACCGGCACCGTGGTGTCCGGTTCGATCGCGGTCGGCGACGACGTGCAGCTCCTGCCCGCCGGCCGCAAGGCGCGGGTGCGCAGCTTGCGGGCGAACAACGGCGAGGCGGCGCGCGCTACCGCCGGGCAGCGCTGCGCGCTCGCGCTGCAGGGTGTCTCGCGCGACGAGGTCGAGCGCGGCCACATCGTCGCGGATGCCGGGCCCGTTCCGATGTCGAAGCACCTCGACGTCGAGGTCGCCTGGTTCGGCGCGCCGCTCGCGCGTCCAAGGGCGGTGGGCGTGCATCTCGGCACGGCCATGCTCCAGGCGCGCCTGTCGCCGCATGGGCGCTTCGCGCGCCTTGCGTTCCCGCACGACGTTTCCGCCTGGCACGGCGACCGGCTGCTGCTGCGCGACCCGGGCACGCAGCGGCTGATCGGCGCGGGCACGGTGGCCGACTCGCTGCCGCCCGCGCGCGGCGCGGGGCGCCGGGAAAGGATCGCGGGACTCGGCGCCGAGGAATCCTTCGCTGCGCTGCTCGCCGACGGGATGGTCGACATCGACTGGTTCGAGCGGGTGTTCCATGTCGCGCCGCGCGAGCTTGCGGGGCTGGTGCCGTTCGCAATGCGAGGCGTGCGCCACGTCATGCGCCAGGAGAGGTGGGACGAACTGTGCGCGCAGCTTGAGCAGGCCGTGCGCGAATGGAATGCGGCGCGTCCCGATGCGATCGGTCCGCGACCCGCCGAGGTCGGCGCGCCGCCGATGGCCGTGGTCGATTTCCTCGTCGAGGCGGGACGACTGGCGCGCGAAGGCCCGAGCCTGCGCCTGCCGGAGCACCGGCCGGTACTGTCCGTGCGGGACGAAGCGCTGTGGTTGAAATTCCTGCCGCTGCTCGAAGGCGACGGCGCGAAGCCGCCGCGCGTGCATGAGCTGGCGGCCGAGCTGGCGATCGAACCGAAGGCCGTGACGGATTTTTTGCAGCGCGCAGCGCGCGCCGGGCGCGTGCACCGCGTCGCCCCGAACCGCTACTTCCTGCCGCAGGCGCTGGAACGGCTGGTCGAGCTCGCGGTATCGCTCGACGAGGAGACGGCGCACCAGGGCTTCGGCGCGGCGGCGTTCCGCGATCGTTGCGGCCTCGGCCGCAACCTCACGATCGAGGTGCTCGAATTCCTCGACCAATCCGGATACACGCGCCGCGCGGGCGACCTGCGCCGCGCGCGCAAGCTTTCCCTGGAAGAGAAACGTCCCCGGTGGGACGCCCGGACTTCAAATCCGGAGCGAGGCGTCTGACGCCTCGGGTGGGTTCGACTCCTTCCTCTTCCGCCAAATCACCAGGAACGCCGTGATCGTCAGCGCCGAGCCGATCGCGTAAGCCAGCGCCGACGCGGCCACGCCGACCGGCATGGCGTTCACCGACGCGATGAGCAGGGCGAGCCCGGGATTGCGCATGGCCGCGGCAACCGCGGCCACGGGCCGCGCGGCGCGGTCGCGCCAGACACAGAGGGCGCCCGCTCCGAGCGCGGCCGCACTCAGCCCGATGCCCGCAATGAACGGCGCCCAGCCGACCTCGGTCAGTCGGGACCAGAGCGCGACGACCAGCACCACGGCCGCGACGAGCAGCGCCAGGTTGAGCACGCGCGCGAGTCGGGCCTCGACCGACGCCGCGAGGGCAGGCCGCCAGGCCCGAAGCGCCGCGCCGAGCCCGATCGGCAGCAGTTGCGCGAAGAACACTTGCCTCGCGACTTCCGTCGGCGAGACGCTGAAAGCCCGTCCGTAGAGTTCGCTCAGTGCGCCGAGGCTGACCGGCACCGTCAGCGCCGCGAGCACCAGGATCGCGAGGTGCAGGCCCGGCGCGAAGGGCGCGCCGCCGCCGGCGTCGAGCGCGCGGCGCAGCGCGACCGGCGCACCCGGCGAGATCGACATGAGCAGGATGCCCGCGGCGGCGACGCCCGAGAGGCCGAAAAGTCTCACCGACAGCACGGCCAGCGCCGGCACCGCCACGAATACTGCGAAAAGCGCGAGCGCGAGCACGCCGCGGCGGCGCACGGTGGCCGCGGCTTGCTCCGGGCCGATCATCAGTCCCAGGGTGAACATGACGGTGAAGAGCAGGGTCCCGATCACCCAGGCGAACGGCGCCGGCAGCAACTCGGTCATGGTCTGGTTCAGCTCAAGGGCGGCTCGATCGGCGAGAATACCGTAGGATCGTTGCCAGCGAGGTGAACCATGAAGCTCTGGATCGGCAACATCGCGCCCGGGACCACGGACGACGAAATCCGCGAGTTCGTGAAGAAGTACGCCCCGGATCTCCAGTGCACGAACGTGCAGCGCATCGAGGGCGACGGCTCGCGTCCCGCCGCGCAGCTCGAGTTCAGCGAGACGCCGTTCGGCGCGGTGGAGAACATCAGCCTGCGCCTGAACGGGATTCACTGGAAGGGGCGCGAGCTCTACGTCCAGACCATGCTGCGCTGACGCCATGGCCAAACTGAAACCGTCGGCCGAGAAGCTCAAGCGCAGGGACTTCAACGAGGCGATGACCAGGCTGCACGTCGAGCTGGTCCGGCTCCAGGAGTGGGTGAAGCACAAGGGCCTCAAGGTCTGCATCGTATTCGAGGGCCGCGACGGCGCCGGCAAGGGCGGCACCATCAAGGCGATCACCGAACGCGTCAGCCCGCGCGTGTTTCGCGTGATCGCGCTGTCCGCGCCCACCGAGCGCGAAAAGAGCCAGATGTACATTCAGCGCTACCTGCCGTACCTGCCGGGCGCGGGCGAGGTCGTGATCTTCGACCGCAGCTGGTACAACCGCGCCGGCGTGGAGCGCGTGATGGGCTTTTGCTCGGAGGAACAGTCGGAGGGCTTCCTGCGCGTGGTGCCGGGATTCGAGAAGATGATGGTCGACTCCGGCATCCTCCTGATCAAGTACTGGCTGGAAGTGACGATGGAGGAGCAGACTCGGCGCCTCGAGGCGCGCATCAAGGACGGCCGCAAGATCTGGAAGCTCTCGCCGATGGACCTGCTGTCCTACAGCCGCTGGTACGACTACTCCCGCGCGCGCGACGACATGTTCCAGGCCACCGATACGGCGTGGGCGCCGTGGTATGTGGTGCACTCCGACGACAAGCGCCGCGCGCGCCTCAACCTCATCACCCACCTGCTGTCCCGGATTCCCTACAAGAAGGCGCCGCGCGAGAAGGTCAAGCTGCCCAAGCGCCAGAAATCGCGCGGCTACCGCGAGCCGGCTTATACGTATAAAGTCGTGCCGCAGGAATATTGACCGAAATGCATATTCGAAACGGTGCGCTTGGCCTGGCGCTCGTCGCGGCGCTCGCGACGTCGCTGCACGCACAGCAGGCAGAGCCGCCCAAGCCGCTGGAGGTGTCGCCGAACCTGATGTCGGGCCAGGCGCCGCAGGGCAAGGCCGCCGCCGACGCCTCTTTCAGCACGGAGCAGATCGAGCAGCTGGTCGCGCCGATCGCGCTGTACCCCGATGCGCTGGTCGCGCAGATCCTCATGGCCACGACCTACCCGCTCGAGGTGGTGCAGGCCGCGCGCTGGTCGAAGGCGAATCCGAAGGTGACCGGCAAGGCGCTCGAGGACGCCATGCAGAAGCAGTCGTGGGACGCGAGCGTGAAGTCGCTCACCGCGACGCCGCAGGTGCTCGAGATGATGAACGACAAGCTCGACTGGACACAGAAGCTGGGCGATGCGTTCCTCGCAGGCCAGAAACCGGTGCTGGATGCGGTGCAGCGCCTGCGCAAGAAGGCGCTCGACGCGGGCAACCTCAAGTCCGGCAAGGAACAGAAAGTGACCACCGAGCAGGAGGGCGAGGCAACGGTCATCACGATCGAGCCGGCGAACCCCGAGGTGGTCTATGTGCCGGTCTACAACCCGACGATGGTCTACGGTCCCTGGCCGTATGCAGCCTATCCGCCTTACTACTGGTACCCGCCGGCCTACGCCGGCGGCGTGTTCTTCGCGTTTTCGGTGGGCATCATCATCGGCAGCGCCTGGTGGGGCGGCTGCCACTGGGGTGGCGGCGGGGGTGTCTACATCAATCATCGCACCTACAACAACTTCAACCGGACCAACATCAGCGGCGATCGGTGGCAGCACCAACCCGAGCACCGCAAGGGCGTCGAGTACCGCGACCGGGGAAGCCGGGACAAGTACGGCGGCCAACGGCCGGGCGTCGACACGCGCGAGTCGTATCGAGGACGGGGCGAGACGGGACAGCGCGACCAGGTCAGTACTCGAGATCGGCCCACCGCTGGCGATCGCTCCCGCGACGTCGGCGCCTCGCGCGACCGCGCGGGGGCTGGCGTGAGCGATCGCTCTGCCGGCGGCTCGTCGGGAGCGTTCAACGGCGCGGGCAGCGGCGCGCAGACACGCGACATGAGCAACCGCGGCGCCTCGAGCCGCGCCTCGTCGGCCTCGAGCATGCGAGGCGCGGGCGGCATGGGCGGTGGCGGGCGCATGGGCGGCGGCGGCGGGCGCGGCGGCGGCGGCCGGCGCTAGGGAGGCGGGATGCGATCGACGATCCATTGCATGCTTTTGGCCGCGGCGCTGCTCTGCGGGAGCGACGCCGCCTCCGCCGCGGGGAGTCCGAAGACGTTCGCGTCGCCGGACGAGGCGGCGAAGGCCCTGGTCACGGCGGCAAGCGCGGGCGATGCCAAGGCGTTGATCGCGATCCTGGGCCCGGATGCGAAGGCGCTCGTGCAGTCGGGCGATGCGGTCGCCGACCGGCAGGGCCGCGAGCGCTTCGTCCGGTCCTACAACGAAGCGCACCGCATCGATCTTCAGGGCGACGCGAAGGCCGTGCTGCTCGTCGGCAAGGACGAATGGCCGATGCCGATTCCGTTGGTCAAGGCCGCAGGCGGCTGGCGCTTTGACGCGCGCCAGGGCAAGGAGGAGATCCTCAACCGGCGCATCGGCCACGATGAACTCTCGACGATGCAGGCGGTGCTTGCCTATGTCGACGCGCAGCGCGAGTACTACCTGCGCAATCCCCAAGGCGACAAGCTGCTGCACTACGCGCAGCGCTTTGGCAGCACACCTGGCAAGCGAGACGGCCTGTATTACCCGACCCAGCCGGGCGAGTCGCAGAGTCCCCTCGGGCAGCTGTACGCAAGCGCGAAGGCGGCCGGCTACACGAAGAGCAAGGACGGGCAGCCCAGCCCCTATTACGGCTACCACTACCGCATCCTGACCGCGCAGGGCTCGCACGCCCCGGGCGGGTCCTACAGCTACCTGGCGCAGGGCCGGATGATCGGCGGCTTCGCGTTGGTGGCGTGGCCCGCCACCTACGGCATCACGGGTGTCATGACCTTCATCGTCAACCATGAGGGCGTGGTGTACGAGAAGGATCTCGGGCCCGACACCGCGGAGGCGGTCCGCAAGATCAAGCGCTTCGATCCCGACAAGTCCTGGAAGCGCAACTGAGCCGTTGGCAGACCGGATGCCGAGCGAATACTCGACGCTGAAGCTGGCGCGCGAGGGCGAGCACGTCCTCGTCGTCACGCTGAATCGCCCCGAAGTGCTGAACGCGATCAGCTCGCAGATGGGTCGCGACTGGCACGACCTGTTCACGGGGCTCGCGGCCGATCCCGGCGAGTTGCGCTGCCTCGTCATCACCGGGGCCGGCGACAGGGCGTTCTGCGCGGGCGCGGATCTCAAGGAGCGCGACGGCATGTCGGTCGAGACCTGGCGCACGCAGCACGCCCAGTTCGAGATGGCCTTCGTCGCGCTGATGGAGTGCCCGGTGCCGGTCATTGCTGCCGTGAACGGCCACGCCTACGGCGGCGGCCTCGAGACGGCGCTGTGCTGCGACTTCATCTATGCGGCCCGCGGCGCGAAGCTCGCGCTCTCGGAGTTGCGCCTCGGCATCATGCCCGGCGGCTGCGGCACGCAGAACCTGCCGCGCGCGGTGGGCGAGCGGCGCGCGAAGGAGCTGATCCTGACCTCGCGCGCGTTTACCGCCGAGGAAGGCGCAGAGTGGGGCCTTGTCAACAAGGTGTGCGAGCCGGGAAAAACGCTCCCGGACGCGCTCGAGACGGCGCGGCAGATCGCCGCCAACGCGCCGCTCGCGGTGCGCCAGGCGAAGAAGTCGATCCACTACGGCCTGCAGACGGACCTGCTCACCGGCTACCGCTTCGAAATCGAGGCCTACAACCGCCTCGTCGACACCGAGGACCGGCGCGAGGGCGTGCGCGCCTTCAACGAGAAGCGCAAGCCCGTCTTCAAGGGGCGGTAGATCCCATGGAAGTGCGCCGGCCCCTGGACGCGCAGGCGTTCTCGCTCATGCTGGTCCTCACGGCGTTGTGGGGCTTCCAGCAGGTCGCGATCAAGCTCACCGCGCCCGACGTTCCGCTGGTCATGCAGGCGGCGCTGCGCACGGCGCTGGCGGCGGTGCTGCTCCTCGCCTGGGCGCGCACGCGGGAGATCCCGCTTTTCTCGCGTGACGGGACACTCCTCGCGGGCCTGGGCGCCGGGCTGCTGTTCGGCGCCGAGTTCGTGTTCATCTACGCGGGCCTCGCGCACACGGCGGCCTCGCGCATGGTGATCTTCATCTACCTCGCGCCGGTGCTGACCGCGCTCGGCCTGCACCGCTGGGTCTCTGGCGAGCGGCTCGCGCGCGCGCAGTGGCTCGGCGTCGCGGTGTCGTTCGCCGGCATCGCGCTCGCGTTCGGCGATGGCTTCGCGCACGCGAGCGGCTCGGCGCTCGGCGACGCCTGCGGCGTGGTCGCCGCCGGGCTCTGGGCGGCCACGACGGTACTGATCCGCGCCAGCCCGCTCACGCGCGCGAGCGCCGCGAAGACGCTCTTCTACCAGCTGGGCGTGGCCACCCCGGTGCTGTTCGCTGCGTCGATGCTGCTGGGCGAGCGCGGGGTGATCCACCTGTCGGCGCTCGCGCTGGCGAGCCTCGCCTACCAGGGCGTGATCGTCGCCTTCGCGAGCTATCTCGCGTGGTTCTGGCTGCTCACGCGCTACCTCGCGGCGCGTCTCTCGGTGTTTTCGTTCATGACACCGCTGTTCGGCGTGCTCTCGGGCGTGCTGGTCCTCGGTGAGCCGCTCACGCCGTCGTTCGCCGGTGCCGCGCTCCTGGTCGGTGCCGGCATCGTGCTCGTCAACCGGCGCCCGGCCGCGCCTCGCTCGTGAGCAGCTGCTCGAGGTTCTCGCGCTCCTGGAGCGAGAGCGCGATCAGCTGCTTCACGTCCTTGCGGAACGGCGCGCTGCGCTCCAGGTTGCCTTCGTCGTAGCGGCGGAACTCCTCGGCGGCGCGGTGCGCCTCGGCGTGCGAGCGCCCGAGCAGCACGAGCGCCTGCTCGGAGGCGATCAGCGCGGAGCCGAAGGTCTCGCGCACGCTCGGCACGCCGATCTCCACGTACTCGTAGGCGTCGGTGCGGCTGCGCGCGCGCGCAAGCACCCGCAGCCGCGGAAAGTGCTGCTTGGCGAGCCGGACCGTGCGCATCGCCGCCTCCGCGTCGTCGATCGCCACGACCAGCAGGCGCGCGTGCTCGGCGTCGGCGGCGCGCAGCAGGTCGAGGCGCGTGGCGTCCCCGTAGTAGGCCTTCCAGCCGAAGCGGCGCACGCGCTCGATCTGCGTCGGATCATGGTCGATCACGGTTGCGTTGATATGGTGCGTGCGCAGCACGCGCGTGACCACCTGGCCGAAGCGTCCGAAGCCGGCGACAATCACCGGGTTGTGCTCGTCGATTGCGTCGGCCGGGCGCTCGTCGACGCGCGACAGGCGCGGCGCGAGCACGCGCTCGTAGACCGCCATCAGCAGCGGCGTGCTCAGCATCGACGCCGCGACCGCGGCGTTGAGCACGTCGAGCGTCGGTTTCGGCAGCAGCGGGCCGGCGGCGCCGAACATCACGAACGCGAATTCGCCGACCTGCGACAGTCCGAGCGCGAATAGCAGCGCGTCGGTGCGCCCGCAGTAGCCGAAGGTCTTGGCGATGGGATAGAGCAGCAGCGTCTTCAGCGCCACCACGCCGGCGGCAAGCCCGAACACCAGCAGCGGCTCGCGCACGAACAGGCCCACGTCCACCGACATCCCGACCGCGATGAAGAACAGGCCAAGCAGCAGCCCCTTGAACGGTTCGATGTCGAGCTCGAGCTCGTGGCGGTACTCCGACTCGGCGAGGATCACGCCGGCGAGGAAAGCACCCAGCGCCATCGACAAGCCGACGAACTCCATCAGCGCGGCGACCCCCAGCACCAGCAGCAGCGAGAACGCGACGAACACCTCGCGCTGCCCGGTGCCCGCGATGACGCGAAGCAGCGGGCGCAGCACGTAGCGCCCGGCGGCGATCAGAAGCGCGATCATGGCGAGCGCGCGCGCCACCGCGATCCAGTCGAGGCTGGCGTGCGAATGCTCGGGCGCGAGCAAGCCGAGCACCAGCAGGAGCGGGATCACGGCGAGATCCTGGAACAGCAGAACCGAGAAGCTGGCCTGGCCGCCGGGTGTGTCGAGCAGGCGCTTTTCCTGCAGCGTGGCGAGCTGGATCGCGGTGGAGGACATGGCGAATCCCATGCCCGCGACCAGCGCGACCACCGGCGGTGCGCCGAGCGCCCAGCCCGCGGCGGTCACCGCGGCGACCGTGGCCACGACCTGCACGGTGCCCATGCCGAAGATCGGCCGGCGCATCTGCCACAGGCGCCGCGGATTGAGCTCCAGGCCGACGAGGAACAGCAGCATCACCACGCCGAACTCGGCGAATTGCAGGATCGCCTGCGGCCCGGAGGCGAGCGACAGGCCCCAGGGCCCGATCGCCATGCCGGCGGCGAGGTAGCCCAGCACCGAGCCGAGGCCGAAGCGCTTGAAGATCGGCACCGCCACGACGCCCGCGGCGAGGAAGATCAGCACCAGGTAGAAGACGTCGTGGTCGGGCATGTGCGGCTCCGGCGGAAGGCTGCGTAGGCAGCGTGCAATAATCGCGTGCGTGACGGAGCCGGTCAATGTGGAGCAGTTCAAGCTCGGCATGCGCTCGCTCGCGCACGCGGTGAACATCATCACCGCGACCCATTCGGGGCACCGCTACGGATTGACGGCGACTGCGGTGTGCTCCGCGACCGCCGAGCCGCCGACCGTGCTGGTGTGCGTCAACCGGAAGTCGGCGACGCACGGGGGCGTCACCAGGAGCAGCGCATTTTGCGTGAATGTGCTGCGCGCGGACGACTCGGAGCTCTCGAACCTCTTCAGCGGCGTCCAGTCGGGCGAGGGGCGCTTCCACACGCGCGAGTGGACCAAGCTCGCCACCGGCTCGCCGGTGCTGCTCGATGCGCTCGTCTCATTCGACTGCCGCGTGGTGAAAAAGCTCGTCCACGGTGCGCACACCCTGTTCCTCGGGCAGGTCGAGCAGGTGCTGATCGGCAAGAAGGGCCGGCCGCTGCTCTACGCCGACGGCCAGTACTCCAAGCTCGCCTCGCTCGCGCACGGCGAGCCGCTGCCCGAGGGCCTGGACTATTGGGGCTTCTAGGGCAGGGCGCGCTTCAGCGTCTGGCGCTCGCGCGAGGCGAGCAGGGGCACCGCTTCCGCCAGGTATTTCTTGAAATGCGGCGTCTGCTGATGCGCCTCGAACGCCTTGTCGTCGTCGTAGATCTCGAACAGCATCACCTTAGTGCGGTCGGCGACGTCCACCAGCGCCTCGAACTGCCGGCAACCGGGCTCCTTGCGCGCTTCGCGCGCATTGGCGAGCAGGCCCGCCATGAATTTGTCGACGCTCTCCGGCCTGATGCGGATGTTCACTGCCAGAACAAAGTTCATGTCCTTGACTCCTTTGCTATAATTCGATCCCTACGCGCCCGTAGCTCAGATGGATAGAGTACTTGGCTACGAACCAAGGGGTCGTGGGTTCAAATCCTGCCGGGCGCGCCAATCATTCCAAGGCCTTAGCGCGAGCTAAGGCCTTTTCATTTCGGAAACTCCGCCATCGCCTCCCCGCTGGCGATGAGGACCTGGTCCTGGTTGCGCACCTCGATCTCGAGACCGACCCAACGACTGAGATGGGTCACTTTCTTGTGCGTCACGCGCGCGAGCGGCTGGATCGTGTCGCCCGGGCGCACGGGCGCGCGCCATCGAGTCTCCAGTCGCCGGTGCATGCCTCCGCGCGGGTAGAGCCAGTCCGTGAGCATACGGGTGATGAGGCCGAAATTCGTCATGCCGTGCATGATGATGCCGCCGAATTGCGTCTTGCCGAACTCTCCCTTCATGTACTCGTCATCCAGGTGCAGGGGGTTGTAGTCGAGGGATGCATCGCAGAACCTTCGGATGGTCTCGCGGCTCACCGCAAACCGGGCACCCTCCACCTGCTCGCCCTCGAGGATCTGGTCGAACGCGTTCGTCATCGCAGGCTCAAAGCGGCCGGATGGTCTGCCCGCGCCCGCTGCAGATCACCTTGCCGTGCTGGTTGAAGAAGACATTGTCGTGCACCGCAAACAGCCGGTCCTTGCGGATGAACTTGTCGAGGCATCGCGCCTGCAGCGTGATCGCATCGCCCGGGCGGGCCGGGAGGTTGTAGCTCCAGGACTGTCCGGCGTTGATCGTGCCGGGACTGCGCATCCAGTCGTCCGCTGGCGTGCAGGCGAACATCAGCAGGATATGGATCGACGGTGGGGCAACGAGGCCGCCGTAGGGTGAGCGCCTGGCGTATTCCTCGTCGATATAGAGGGGGTGCAAGTCGCCGACCGCCTCGCAGTACAGGCGGATCGCTTCGGCCGTGAGGTGGTACGAAAGCGTGGGCCGGAGCTCACCGGGCACCAGCTCGTCCCAGCTCTTGCGCAGCGCTGCATCCTTCCAGAAATCGGTCTCGAAGGTCGCCTTCATCATCGTCGCGAGGATCCCTACGAACCAACGGGTCGTGGGTTCAATTGCTGCCGCGCGGGCCAAATAGTCCTAGCCGCATTGCTGGATCTCGATGGTCGTATGAGCGATCTCTGCATGCCGGGCAAATCTCTCGCGCACGCGCCTGGGTGTCAGCGTCGCGTCGTGAGTCACCAGGCTTAGAGCGCAAGAATAGGACTCCTTGCCGACCCGCCAGACGTGCAAATCTGCGATTCGCGTGTGGCCTGCCGCAAGTTCCGAGTTGACGATGCTCCGGATGTCATCGACGACTGGATGATCCATTTCGCGGTCGAGCAGCACCTTCCCTGTCTGGACAAGGAGATTCCTGGCCCAAGTTGCCACCAGCACCGCGCCGACGATTCCCATGACAGGATCCATCCAGGACCATCCCCAAATCCAACCGCTGCCCAGGGCTGCGATGGCGAGAACGGAGGTGGCCGCATCGGCGACAACGTGCACATAGGCGGATTTCAGGTTCAGATCGTGATGGTGATCGTGACCAGGAGGATGGCTATCGTGATGCTCGCTTTGATGATGACTCTCGTGTGCGCCACCTAGAATCAGCGCGCAAGCAATATTGACTGCGAGGCCGAGCACCGCGACCACCAACGCCTCCTGATAGTGGATTGGTTGCGGAGACAAGATGCGCTCGACCGATCCAAACACCATGATCGCAGCAACGCCGAGCAGCAGGATCGCGCTGGCAAAGCCACCCAGTACCTCGATCTTCCAAGTGCCGAATGCGAAGCGCGAGTCCTGGGCATAGCGACGCGCGGCACCATAGGCAAAGGCGCTCAAGCCGATCGCCAAGGCGTGTGAACTCATATGCCAGCCATCGGCCAGCAACGCCATCGAGTTGAACCACCACCCTGCGATGATCTCCACCACCATCATGACGGCCGTGATCCACATTACCGCTCGAGTGCCGCGTTCTGCCGCATGGCTGCTCGCGCCAAAGACGTGGTCGTGCGTCCAATCGGAAAGCTTTTCAGTGTGCATGGTTCAGTCCTGGTGCGAGGCAGCGAGTGGTAATTGGGACGCTATTATTGCAGCCGCTTGCGAATGACCGCACCAAGGCGTATTCTTTTTCCCGGGGGTTGACAGGACCCCCGGGACTTTTCCCTCCAAGACGGTGCCCCGTCCAATCCTGTGAGCGTCGCGTGACGGATGCGGGCACCCGTGAATTTCCGTATTCCGCGCCGGCGCAGGCCAACCTTGTGCTTGGAGGTGTCGTCGTGCGCTATCAACTGAAGCAGATTCACTGCCGTCCCTGGACGCTGAGCGGACTTTCCCTGATGCTGATCGAAAGTCACTACGAAAACAACTATGGCGGGGCGCTGCGGCGCCTGAACGCGATCACCGAGCAGCTCGAGGCGCTCGACTTCGCGAAGGCGCCGGGCTATGTCATCAACGGCTTGAAGCGCGAAGAGCTGGTCGCGCTCAACTCCACCCTGCTGCACGAGCTCTACTTCGCCAGCATGGGCGGCGAAGGCAAGGTGAACCCGGCTATGTCGGACGCGCTCGGGCGCGATTTCGGGTCCGTGCAGCGCTGGCGCGCCGAGTTTTCCGCAATGGGCTACGCGCTCGGCGGCGGCTCGGGCTGGGTGCTCCTGACCTGGATGCCGCGCGACGGACGCCTGCTCAATCAATATTCGTCCGAGCACAGTCAGTCCGTGGCCGGCGGCGTCCCCATTCTTGCACTCGACATGTACGAGCACGCCTACCACATCGACTTCGGCGCTAACGTGAAGGCCTACGTCGACACCTTCCTGCGTAACGTCGACTGGAAAGCGGTTGAGGACCGATACGAGGACGCAACCAAGGTGGCGCCGCCGCGGCCACTGGTACAGCCGGAATTCGGAGACATCCCCGGCGTTGGCGTCGAGGAAGTGCGCGCGATGCTTATGGAAGGCAAGCCGCTGCAGCTCATTGACACCCGGCCGAAGCACTTCGTCTCGCGCCAGCAGGACATCGCCGAGGGCGTGACCTGGCGCGATCCGGAGCGCGTAGGCGAGTGGATGGGCGAGCTCTCCAGGGACACGCCGGTCGTGGTGTACTGCGCCTACGGCTTTCACGTCGGCTGCAAGACGGCGATCGCGCTGCGCGACGCGGGCTTCGACGCGAAGTACATGAAGGTCGGCCACTCGGGCTGGAAAGCGGTCGGCGCCCCGACGAAAATGAACGTGTCGTGAAGGAAGCTGCGATGGCAGCACTGACGATCTTCTCGGCGACCGCGGCGTTTTCGCAGACGGCTGATTTCGACAGAGACAAGCCCGGGAGTCTCCCGGTCGGCTGGATCGCCGGGGTTACGGGCGGCGGTACGCCGAAGTGGGTTGTCGAGGCGGACCCGACCGCACCTAGCCGGCCCAACGTGCTTAAGCAGACCGGCAAGGGCGCCTTTCCATGGAGTGTCGTGGAAAAGCTGGCCATCGCGGACGGCTTCGTGGAGGTGAAGTTCAAGCCGATCTCCGGCAGCGAAGACCAGGCGGGCGGCGTGGTGTGGCGCTGGAAGGACGGCAACGACTACTACGTCGCACGCGCCAACGCGCTGGAGAACAACGTTTCGCTGTACTACACGGCGAACGGGCGGCGCAAGACGCTCAAGTACGTCGACGCGCCGGTGCCGGGCAACGTATGGCACACGCTACGGGTCGAGTTTTCCGGCGACATGATCAAGGTTTCCCTCAACGACAAGACCTATATCGAGATCAAGGACGACCATATTGCGGGAGGGGGAACGGTGGGCGTCTGGACCAAGGCGGATAGCGTGACCGCCTTCGACGATTTCAGCTACGGTTCAAGCAAGAAGTGATCGGCCTTCTGCTCACGGCGCGAGCGCTTCGCGGGTTCGCGGACGGCTTTGTCGCCGTGCTTCTGCCCGCGTACCTGCTCGCGCTCGGCCACGGGCAGCTTGAAGTCGGCTTCCTCAGCACGGCGGCGCTCGTCGGC
>JBOIFE010000173.1:0-5535 GCA_050741015.1 Burkholderiales bacterium
TTCGTCACGTCTTCCAACTGCGTCGCCGGCGCAGCCGCCGCGGGCGCAGGCCTCGGGCCGATGCATTTGCACTACGTGCTCGGCATCACGAAGGCGTACAGCACGAGAGTGGGTGGCGGTCCGTTCCCGACCGAGCTTTCCGACGATGTCGGCGAGCGGCTGCGCCAGCGCGGGCAGGAATTCGGCGCCACCACCGGCCGGCCGCGGCGCACCGGATGGTTCGACGCCGCGGCGCTCAAGCGCTCGATCCAGCTGAACGGACTGTCGGGGCTTTGCATCACCAAGCTCGACGTGCTGGATGGCGTCGAGGCCGTCAAGATCTGCGTCGGCTACCGCATCGAGGGAGAGCTCTCGGAGATCCTGCCGGTCGGCGCCGAGGAGCTCGAGCGCTGCGAGCCGGTGTACGAGGAGCTGCCGGGCTGGAACGAGAGCACGGTCGGCATCCGCGACTACCACGCGCTGCCGAAAAACGCGCGCGACTATCTCGCGCGCATCGAGGCCCTCGCGGGCGTGCCGATCGACCTCATCTCGACCGGCGCGGACCGCGACGAGACCATCGTCCGGCACCACCCGTTCAGCGCTTCGCGAACCTAGGGCATCCTTGGTCATGAGAGCGTTCAACCGGGTCGTGGGGCTGGCAGCATTGCTGCTTGCCCTGTCGTTCACCGCCCAGGCTCAGGCGCCGGACGCGCTCGAGCTCGAATTCTGGAAGTCGGCGGACCGCATCGGGACCGAGGCCGCGTACACGGCCTATCTCGCCCGGTATCCGTCGGGCGCTTTCGCGCCGCTTGCGAAGGCCGCGATGGACAAGCTCAGACCGGGCGGGGTGCCCTCGATCGCGGCGCCCGCCGCAGCTGCGGCCACGACCGCGAACGCAATCGCCGGCAAGGCCACGCCGCGCGCGACGCTTTCGTCCTACTCGGGCGACCCGAATACCGGGGCCGGGGGCTTTCAGGTCGGCGACCGGTTTTACGGCCCTGGCACGATCCAGGTCGGCCGCATCGGCTCGCGCAAGCAGATCGTCATTCCCAACGGCGAGTGGGTCGGGCTTACGGCCGTCGATCGCAGCGTCCCGCACGGGTCTGCCTCGGTGCTGATGGTGTCGGCCGCGCTTGGGCAATTCGACGGCAGGCGCTTGCGCTCGCTGCTCATCTTCGATACCAACAGCTGGAGCGTCCGCCTGTCGCCGCAGAGGCCGATCGAATGGGGGCGCGCCGCCGATTGCGAGCGCAACTCGGATCCGGCGTTCTGGAAAAGTGGCGGCGCGGGATTCCCCGTGCGCAGCTGCGCGCGCGTGGATTCGCCTTCGTCCGGAGCGCCCGAGAACGCCGTGCCCAATCGGCTGTGGAGCTCGCTGCTGGAAAATCTGTCCCGCCTCGAGGCCGACACGACATCGCTGTCCTTCAACGTTCAGTCGGTGCTCTACGTGACCGACAACCTGGGCGCCTTTCTCGAGGTGACCCGGTACGATTGCGTCGCCCAGGGCGGGTGCAATGCGGCGACGCCCAAGCCGCCGGAAAACGCGGTGGCCTCAAGGGTGGCCTGGGCTCGGGCCTACGTCCCGCTCGCGATCCAGGGATTCCGCAAGAAGCTAGATGCGGACGAGCTCGAGCCGTCGGTGGACCTGCCGACCCGCCGGATCAGCTTGCCGGATTAGGCGCGCGGCGGCCGGGGCGCGGAGGTCGCCGCGGCAAAGTGTCCCTGGGTCCGCAGCTCCTCCAGGAACGCGCGCTCGTAGGCCGCCTCTGGCGCCGCACGGACGCGGGCGTCGAGCGCCTCGGCATCCGCGCCCACCAGGATTCGCCAACGGCCATTGCGCACGCCGTCGAGGATGATCGACGCGGCCTGCGCGGCGGTGGTCGGCGCCTTTTCGAGAAAGGCCGTCTGGACCTGCTGCGCGAGCGCGCGCAGCGCTTCGTCCCCGAGCGTGTCCACCGGCATGCCCCGCCGCTGCAATCGCAGGCGCAGGGCCGCAAGCTCCGCCGCGGTCATGTCCGCCGGAGAGTGCTTGCCGAGCAGCTTGTTGGTATTGACCAGGATCGACGTGCCGATATGCCCCGGCATCACCACGGCGACCCCGACGTGCGGTGCATTGACGCGCAAATCGTTGAGCAGCGCTTCGGTGAATCCCTTCACCGCGAATTTCGCCGCGCTGTAGGCCGTGTGGGGAACACCGGGTCCGAGCGACGCCCAGAAGCCGTTGACGCTGCTCACGTTGACCAGGCAGGCTTCGTCGCTCGCGATGAGCAGCGGCAGGAACGCGCGGCTGCAGTAGTAGACGCCGAACCAGCACACGCCGAAAGTCTTCTCCCACTCCGCGCGCTCGTCGGCAATGAAGCTGCCGCCGCCGCCGATGCCCGCGTTGTTGAAGAGCAGATTGACCTGATTCGTGCGATGCGCGGCGAGCGTAGCCTCGCGGAAGGCGAGCACTTGCGCCTCGACCGAGACGTCGCACAGCTGCGCACTGATGCGTACGTTCGAGGCGCAGAGGCGCTTCGTTTCCGCCATGCCTTCGGCGGACACATCGCACAGTGCGAGGTGGCAGCCCGCGGCCGCGAGCTGTCGCGCGAGCTCCCGCCCGATGCCGCTGCCGGCACCCGTGACCACGGCGAGCTTGTCGCGGAAGTCCTTCATTTCAGCCGTACGCGAACGCCGGATCGTCGAGATCGATCGCCGGGATTTCGTCCTTCTCGGCCCAGTAGTCCTGCGTGTGCGCCCAGTCGCGCTTCGCGCCGCGCCGCGGCAGCAGGTGGACGCTGCGCATCATGTAGCCGGGATTGAAATCGTTCTCGTCGATCCACGGCAGGATCGCCATGCCGCGGTCCTCCGGGCGCAGCGCCGGCTCGACGCGCCTCACGCCCTTCGCCTTCATGTGGTTCAGCAGGCGGCAGACGAAATCGCAGACGAGGTCGGTGCGCAGCGTCCAGCTGGCGCGGAAGTAGCCGAACACCCAGGCCATGTTGGGGACGCCCGTGAACATCATGCCGCGATAGGTCACGCTCCGCGCGAAGTCGAGCGCCTTGCCGTCGATCGCGAACGCGACGTCGCCGAGCACGCAGAGGTCGAACCCGGTCGCGGTGACGATCAGGTCGGACGCCAGCTCGCGCCCGGACTTCAAACGGATTCCAGTCGCCGTGAAGCGCTCGATCTCGTCGGTGACGACCTCGACGCGCCCCTCGGCGATCGCCTTGAACATGTCGCCGTCGGGCACGAACGCGATGCGCTGGCGCCAGGGGCGGTATTTCGGCGTGAAATGCGTGTCGACGTCGAAGTCCGGGCCGACCTCCCCGCGCACGGCCGCGAGCAGCTCGCCCTTGACCTTGTCCGGCTCGCTGAGGCAGCGCTTGGTGAAGACGTCCTGTTCGTAAAGGATCTTGCGGCGCACGATCTCGTGGATCCATGCCGGAGAAACCTGCAGTCGCCGCAGCTCGTCGGCAAGCTCGATCGCGTTGCGCCCGATGCGGAACCAGGTTGGCGAGCGCTGCAGCATGGTGAGATGCGCGCACTCGCGTGCGATGGCGGGAATGATCGTCGCGGCTGTCGCGCCCGAGCCGATGACGACCACGCGCTTGCCCATGCATTCGATGTCGTCGGGCCAGGTCTGGGGGTGCACGATGCGGCCCGGGTAGTCCTTCATGCCGGGCCAATCCGGCGTGTAGCCCTGCGCATGGCGGTAGTAGCCCTGGCACATGAAGAGGAAGTCCGCCGTGTAGCGCAGGCGTTCGCCCGTGTCGGTGCGTACTGCCTCGACGCTCCAGCGCGCGTTCGCCTCCGACCACTCAGCCCGTTCTACTCGATGGCGATAGCGGATGCGGTCCGCGAGTCCGTTCTCCTCGATCACCTCGCCGAGGTAGCGAAGAATCTCGGCGGCGGTCGCGATCGGTGCGCCTTTCCACGGCTTGAACGCGTAGCCGAAGGTGAACAGGTCGCTGTCGGAGCGGATGCCGGGGAAGCGGTGCGTGATCCACGTGCCGCCGAAGCTCTGCTTCGATTCCAGCACCGCGAAGCTGAGGTCGGGACACTGGGCCTTCAGGTGGTACGCGGCGCCGATGCCGGAGATGCCGGCGCCCACGACCAGTACGTCGAAATGTCCGCTCTCCGTCCCCATGCCGCGATGCTACCAGCAGCTAGAATCGCCGGGTGCGGACAATGATCTTCGCCGTCGCGCTGCTTGCCGTTACCGGCGTCCGGTCGCAAGGTCTGCCGGTAGAGCGGATCAAGCTGCCGCCGGGCTTCGAGATCAGCGTCTTCGCCGAACACGTCCCGAATGCGCGCTCGCTCGCCCATGGCAAAGGGTCCGTGGTGTTCGTGGGCACGCGAGACGAAGGCGCGGTCTACGCTGTCCGCTACCGGGGCGTGCGGGCGACGCAGGTCCTCACGATCGCCTCGCACCTGAACATGCCGAACGGCGTGGCGCTGCGCGACGGCGCGCTCTACGTTGCCGAGGTGAACCGCATCCTCCGGTTCGACGACATCGAAGCGCACCTCGATGATCCGCCGCGCCCCGTCGTCGTCAGCGAGAGGTTTCCGCGCGACGGCCACCACGGCTGGAAATTCATCCGCTTCGGTCCCGACGGCCAGCTGTACGTGCCTGTGGGCGCGCCGTGCAACATCTGCGAGCCCGACCCCGAGCGCTACGCGCTGATCTCTCGCATCCGGCCCGACGGCAGCGGCTACGAGGTGGTCGCGCGCGGCGTGCGCAACTCGGTCGGGTTCGACTGGGACCCGGAAACGAAGCAACTGTGGTTCACCGACAACGGGCGCGACTTGCTCGGCGACAATTTACCGAGCGACGAGCTCAATCTCGCGGCGCGGACGGGCGAGAATTTCGGCTACCCGTACTGCCACCAGGGCGACACGCCGGATCCCCAGTTCGGTCGCAAGCATGCTTGCGGCGAATTCGTGCCGCCGGCGGCGAAGCTCGGGCCGCACGTGGCCGCCCTCGGCATGCGCTTCTACACCGGCGGGCAGTTCCCGCCCGAATACAGGAATTCGATCTTCATCGCCGAGCACGGCTCGTGGAACCGGACCGAGCGCATCGGCTACCGGGTGGTGCGCGCCATCGTCGAGCGCGGCGCGGTAGTGAAGCAGCAGGTGTTCGCCGAGGGCTGGCTGGACGAGGGCCGTGTGTGGGGACGGCCGGTCGACGTCGAGGTGATGCCCGACGGTTCGCTGCTGGTGTCGGACGACCTCGCGGATGCGATCTACCGCATCAGCTATCGAGGCAAGTAGATCGACCTCAGAGAGGATGGTGCCGAGGAAGGGATTCGAACCCCCACAGTGTTGCCACCGCTAGGACCTGAACCTAGTGCGTCTACCAATTCCGCCACCTCGGCCGGGGAGGCGCATCTTAGTGTCTGACCCGCGCAGTGTCAAAGGACGCGGGCGCCGCGCGCGAATCCGGTAGACTGCGCCGCATCCAGGCCATGCGCAGACGATCCTCGAGAAGCGCCGACGACCCGCGCGCGCTCGAGCGCGCGATCCTTTCCGCGCTTTCGCGCGCAGGCGCGCCGCTCGGGCGGCGCGAGCTCGCGC
>JBOIFE010000174.1:0-5780 GCA_050741015.1 Burkholderiales bacterium
AGGAGCTGTTCTCGGCCTCCAAGACCGAGTTCAAGCACTTCGAGCACTTCTACTTCCACAACTGCCTGTACGACTTCGTGTGGAAGGACAACCGGCGGCGCCACGCCGAGCGCACCCGCACCTGGGATCTGCTGCACAAGTACGGCCACGACTACAAGGTGATCTTCGTCGGCGACGCCACCATGAGCCCCTACGAGATCCTGCAGCCCGGCGGCTCGATCGAGTATTTCAACGAGGAACCCGGCGCGGTCTGGGTCAAGCGCGTCGGCGAGATCTATTCGAAGTGCATATGGCTCAATCCTGAACCGGAGGAAATATGGGGATATCGGCAGTCGATTCAGATCATGAAGGAGCTGATGGGCGGGCGCATGTATCCGACGACGCTCGGCGGACTCGAGCGCGCGATGCGTCAGCTCGCCAAATGAGCCGCTGGCTGCTCGCCGCGGCGCTCGTCCTGCCGCTGGCGACCGCGCAGGCCGGCGCCCGCCTCGACAAGATCAAGGCGAGCGGCAAGATCACGGTCGCGGTGGCCGAGGACGCAGCGCCGTTCGCGTTCCGCACCAAGGGCGGCGAGCCCGACGGCTACTCGATCGAGCTCTGCCGCAAGGCGGTCGCTTCCATCCAGAAGCAGCTGAAGCTCGACAAGCTGCAGATCGCCTGGGCGCCCGCGTCGACGCCCGAGCGCCTGAAGATGGTGGCCGACGGCCGCGCGGATCTCGAGTGCGGCGTGACCACGCACACGCTGAGCCGCGAGGCGAACGTCGGGTTCAGCCTGCCGATCTTCATCGACGGCGGCGGCATCCTCGTGCCGCAGGGATCGCCCATCGTCGCGTTGCCCGGCCTCGAGGGACAAAAGGTGGCCGTGGTGAAAGGCACCACCACCGAGAAGCGGCTGACCGAGCTGCTCAAGCAGCGCGCCATCGCCGGCCAGGTCCTGCCCGCAAAGGACCGCAAGCTCGCCTTCGCGATGCTGAACAGCGGCGAGGTGCAGGCCTACGCCGGGGACCGGGCGGTTCTGATCGGCCAAGCCCTCTCCACCAAGACGAGCGCGCCGGGCTGGACGCTGCTCGACCTGGAGATCTCCTACGAGCCCTACGCCTTCGCCGTGCCGCGGGACGAGCCCGACTTGCGCCTCGCGGTCGACCGTGCCATCGCCGAGACCTACCGGTCCAGGCATATCGAGGACATCTACGAGCGCTGGTTCGGCAAATTCGGCCCGCCGCAGCCGCTGCTGCGGGCGATGTTCATCCTGAACCGGATTCCCCAGTAGGCGGCCCACCCTCGGCGAGCAGCCTGCGCGCCGCATCGAGCACCGCGTCGAGCGGGGGCGGTGCGCCCCGGCCGCCGAGGTTGCGCGCGGTCGCGCCGCCGCCGGCGTCCGCCTGCACGCCGGTCAGCCCGGGCTCGGAGTCGCAGTACAGGGCGAGGACCGGCCGGCCGACGGCGGCGGCGAGGTGCGTGAGGCCCGTATCGACGCCGACCACGATCTCGCACCCCGCGAGCAGGGCCGCGAGCGAGGCGAGCGACGACGGCGGTAGCACGCACGCGCCCGGAATCTGCGCAGCGATGCGTGAGGCGCGCGCTCGCTCGGCCTCGCTTCCCGCCGGCAGCACTGCGGCGAGGCCGCGCTCGTGCAAGGCGCGGCCGAGCGCGACCCAGCCCGGCTCGGGCCAACGCTTGGCGTCCCGCGAGCTCGCCGTGAGGAGCCCGACCGTCCTTGGCGCGGACCGCGCAAACGTTGCGCGCATCCGCCACAGGCCGTAGTCCAGGCCGCCCTCGAGCGCATAGCCGAGCGCTGCGGCCGCGAGGCGCCGGTTGCGCTCGATCGCGTGTAGTCCCCGGTCCACGCGGTGCCGGTTCCCGTAGAAGAGGGCCGCGAGCGGCTCGCGCGCACTCGCCCGGTCGTAGCCGTGCCGGGGACCGCGCGCCGCCGCCGCGAGCATCGCGCTCTTGAGCAGACCCTGTGAGTCGATGACCGCGTCATAGCGCGCCGAGCGCACGCGATCCCGGAACGCCGCAATCTCGCGCCACGTCGCGGCCTGGCCCAGCGCCGAGCGCCAGCGGCGCACCGCGACGGGAATGACGCTCGCGACACCCTGGTGCAGCGCGGGGATGTCGGCGTAGCCCTCCTCGACCACCCAGTCGATCTCCGCTCGCGGCAGGGCGCGCCGCATATCGGTGATCGCGGGCAGCTGGTGAATGACGTCGCCCAGGGACGAGGTCTTGACGATGAGCAGTCGCATCGGGGGGGCGACCGGCACGATAATCGATCGCCCGCACCCAAGTCGAGGCCCCCGCGGCGACGGTGTAAGATCGCCCGGGCATGCCCGGCCGCCTCGCCCGTTTCGTTGCCAGCCTGCGCCGCAATCTCGGCGCGGGCACGCCGCTCGATCGGCACCTGCGCCGCGCGGGCCGCCTGGCGGGCTGGCTGGGGGCGGATCTCGACCTGCTGGCGGCGTTCTACGGCACCGACAAGTTCGGCGACCACGAGTACACGCCCGTCTATGAGGCGCTGATGCGGGCGCATCGCAGCCGCCCGGTGCGGATGCTCGAGGTCGGCGTCGGCGGCTACCAGGAAACCCTGGGCGGAGAGTCGCTCCGCACGTGGGAAAGCTATTTTCGTCGCGGCCGCATCTACGGCATCGACCTGCTCGACAAGACCAAGCTCACGGGCGGGCGCGTGCAGGTGTTCCAGTGCTCGCAGGTCGACGGGGCGCGCCTGGGCGGGATCGCGCGCGAGCACGGCCCCTTCGATTTCATCATCGACGACGGCAGCCACCTGAACGCGCACCAGATCCAGACCTTCGCGCTGCTCTGGCCGCACTTGAAGGACGGCGGCACCTACATCGTCGAGGACGTCCAGACCTCGTACTGGCCGTCCTATGGCGGCGGCGTGCTCGGCACCGCGGCCTACGAGAACTCCTGCATGCACCGGTTCAAGGAGCTCGCCGACAGCGTCAACCTGCCCGAATTCCTCGCGGCCCCGCCGCCAGGGCGCGTCGACCCAAGTATCGGCAGCATCGCCTTCCACCACAACCTGATCGTGTTGACCAAGGACCTCGCCGAGCGCTATTCGAACCTCGCGCTCGGCGACGAAGCCTTCCGCCGCGGGCTGCTGGACTCCGACGGCGGCTAGGCCGAGCGCGCCGCGCGCGCGCCGCGCGCCATGCGCTCGAACCCGGCGGCATCGAGCGGCTCGCTGAACAGGTGCCCCTGCCACTCCTCGCAGCCGACCGCGAGCAGGCGGCGGCGCTGGGCCTCGGTCTCGACGCCCTCGGCGGCCACCTGCAGTCCCAGGCCGCGCGCCATCGCCGCGATGGTCTCCACGATCATGGCGTCGCCGGCGCTCGAATCGAGCTCCTTCAGGAAGCTGCGGTCGATCTTCAGCTTGTCGATCGGCAGGCGCCGCAGGTAGGCGAGGCTCGAGTAGCCGGTGCCGAAGTCGTCGATCGCCAGGCGCACGCCCAGCGCCCCGATGCGGCGCAGCGTTTCGACCGTTTCAGGCAGGTTCTGCATCAGCACGCGCTCGGTCACCTCGAGCTCCAGCCGTGCGGCGGACACGCCGTGCGCGGCCAGTGCCTCGCGCAGGCGCGCGACGTAGGCGTCGCCCTGCGCCAGTTCCAGCGCCGAGACATTGAGCGCGAACCACGGCTCGCCCGGCAGGCTGCGCTGCCAGGCGCCGACCTGCGACAGCGCGCGCTCGAGGGTCCATTCGCCGACCGCGCGGATCAGCCCGCTCTCCTCGGCCTGCGGGATGAACTCGTCCGCGCCCAGCAAGCCGCGCTGCGGGTGGTTCCAGCGCACCAGCGCCTCGGCGCCGACCAGGGCGTCGCCGCGCACCACCGGCTGCCAGTGCAGCTGCAACTCGCCGCGCGCGAGCGCGCCGCGCAGGTCGCTCTCGAGCGCGAGGCGCGCCACGGCGCGCGTGTGCAGCGCCGGCGAGAAGAAGCGGAAGCCATCGCGGCCGGCGTCCTTGGCGTCGTAGAGCGCGGTGTCGGCGTTCTTCAGCAGCTCGCTGAAGTCGCGCCCGTCCTCGGGGTAGATCGAGATGCCGAGCGAGGCGGTCACGTTGAGCGCGCGGTCTTCGACCGTGAACGGGCGCTGCAGGATGCCCTGCACGCGCTGCGCCACCTGCGCCGCGTCCTGCGCGGTCTTCAGGCCGTCCCACAGCAGCACGAACTCGTCGCCGCCCAGGCGCGCGAGCGTGTCGTCCCGCCGCAGCGTGTTCTGCAGCCGCTCGGCCACGGCCCGCAGCAGCGCGTCGCCGGCGCGGTGGCCGAGCGAGTCGTTGACCAGCTTGAAGCGGTCGAGGTCGATCAGCAGCACGGCAAGCATGCCGCGGCTGCGCGCGGCGGCGAGGATCGACTGGCCCGCGCGGTCCGCGAGCAGCGCGCGGTTCGGCAAGCCCGTGAGCGCGTCGCGCGTCGCGAGGTACTGGATGCGTTCCTCGGCCTGCTTGCGCGCGGTGATGTCGGCGCCCGTGCCGCGATAGCCGACGAGCCGCCCGCCCGCGCCGCGCACGGGCATGCCGCTCACCTGCTGCCAGACTACCTTGCCCGACTTCGTGATCGTGCGGTGCACGAGGTCGCGGAACGGCTCGCCTCGCACCGCATTGCGCTCGAACCAGTCGTCGAGCGCACGCGCCTCGCCGAGCGGCATAAACTCGCGCGGCTTGCGCCCCAGCAGGTCCTCGCGCATGTAGCCGAGCACCGCCTCGGCGCGCGCGGACAGGTAGGTGTAGCGCCAGTCGGCGTCGGTCTCCCAGACGTATTCGCCCGAGGCCTCGACCACGTCGCGAAAGCGCTGCTCGCGTTCGGCGAGCGCCTCGCGGTCCCTGCGCTGCTCGGTCACGTCGCGCAGTACCGACTGGATGACCATCCGTCCACGCTCCACGTACGACACGCTGGCGGTCTCGACGATGAGCTCGCTGCCGTCGGGCCGCCGCAGCCTGCGCTCCTCGAGGCCGATCGTGCCCGGCCCCGCCGCGAGTCCGCGGATACGCTCGCGAAAGCGCTCGACCTGGTCGGGGTGGACCAGCGATTCGGCGCGCAGGCCGATCAGCTCGCCCGGCGAGGCAACGCGCGTCAGGCGCGCCGCCGCCGGGTTGGCGTACGTGATGACGCCGTCGGCGAACGCGAGCACCGCGTCGGGCGCGAGCTCCACCAGCGAGCGGTAGCGCTCCTCGGCCTCGCGCATCGCGTCCTCCGCCTGCCTGCGCGCCGTGGAGTCGAGCAGGATGCCGGTCATGCGCACGGCGCGGCCCGCCGCGTCGCGCTCGCTCACGCAGCCGCGCGACAGGATCCAGCGCCAGCTGCCGTCGGCGACGCGGTAGCGGTGTTCCTCGACGTAGTCGTTGCGCTCGCCCTTCATCGCGGCGATCGAGGTCGCAATCGCGTGCGGCAAGTCCTCAGGATGCACGCGCTGCATGAGTTCGGCCATCGTGGTCGCGGTCGCCACCCGCGGCAGGCCCGCGAAATCGGCCCAGCCTTCGCTCAGGTACACGCGGCCGGTCAGCAGGTCAGTGTCCCAAAGGCTCGCCTGCGAGCCCTCGAGCGCAAGCTCGAGCCGCTGCTTGGCCGCGGAGAGCTCGCGCTCGCCCCGACGGCGCTCGGTGACGTCCCGTCCGACGCCGCGGTAACCGAGGTAGCGTCCAGCCGCGTCGAAACGAGGCTGCCCCGACACCAGGTGCACGTGGCGCGCGCCGTCGGCGCTCGCGCGCGCGAGCTCGAGCTCGAAGAACGCCTCGCGCCGCCGCAGCCGCTCCAGGTGCCCGGTGAAGG
>JBOIFE010000175.1:0-1973 GCA_050741015.1 Burkholderiales bacterium
CTGGACCTTCGAGCGCTCGGCGCGCGTGGTCGCCGAGCCGGCGCGCCCGCCTGGCTAGCGGCCCTTGCGCGACTCGGCGATGAAGAAGCGCGCGCGCCCGGCCGTGTCGATGCATTCCGCGAAATCCTCGACGGCCTGGTTCGCCTTCGCGCGCGTGAGCAGGCCGGTCGCCTTCGCAAAACTGATCGTGCCGGCGAAGCCTTCCACCTTGGCGGAGTCGAGCTCCTTCCATGCGGTGTCGACCAGGGACCCGCAGCGGTCGCGGTCCTGCAGCGCCGTGGCGCAGCCGGCGAGTGAAAGAATCAATCCAGGAACAAAAAGTTTCTTCATGCCGGCATTCTAGCCGCGACGCGGCGGCCCGCCCCACAGCCACGCCGCCCCACGCACGCCGCTGGAGTCGCCGTGCACCGGCGGCGACAGTCGTGTCGCCACGACATCGGAAAAGATGTAGCGTCCCCAGATCCGCGGCACGTTGTCGTAGAGGCGCGCGACGTTCGACAGCCCTCCGCCGAGCACGACCACGTCCGGATCTATCAGATTGATCACCGTACCAAGCGCACGCGCGAGGCGCTCCTCGTAGCGCGCCATCGTCGCCTCGTGCCCGTTTGTGGCGATCTCCTCGGGTGAGATGCGTACCCCGGTCGCAATTTCGTGATCGCGCGCGAGCGAAGGGCCCGAAAGATAGGCCTCGATGCAGCCGCGGCGGCGGCAGTAGCACTCGCGCAGTGGCATGTCCTCGGACGTAGGAAGCGGCAGCGGGTTGTGACCCCACTCGCCCGCGATCGCATTGACGCCCGTGAGCACCTCGCCGTGCACGACTACGCCGCCGCCGACACCGGTGCCGAGGATCACGCCGAACACGACCTCCGCGCCCGCGCCCGCGCCGTCGACCGCCTCGGACAGCGCGAAGCAGTTGGCGTCGTTCATCAGGCGCACCTCGCGCCCAAGTGCGCGCTCGAGGTCCTCCTTCAGCGCGTGGCCGATGAGGTGCGTGGAGTTCGCGTTCTTCACCAAGCCCGTGGCCGCCGAAATCGCGCCTGGAATACCGACGCCGACCGTCCCCTCGCCCGCCTCGCGCACGAGCGCGACGACCGCCGCCAGCGTGGCCTCGTAGTGACTGCCCGGGGCGGGCACGCGCTTGCGGAAGACTTCGCGTCCGTCCCCGTCGAGGACGAGCGCCTCGATCTTGGTGCCCCCGAGATCGATGCCGATGCGGCGCATGCAGGACGGTATTCTATGGGCTACGGGCATGGACTACGATTACGTCATCGTGGGCGCGGGCAGCGCGGGGTGCCTCCTCGCCAACCGCCTCTCGCGCGACCCCGCCACGCGGGTCCTGCTGCTGGAGGCCGGCGGCAAGGACGACTGGTTCTGGATCGACGTCCCCGTCGGCTACCTCTATACGATCGCCAACCCACGCACCGACTGGTGCTACCGCACCGAGCCCGACTCGCACCTGGCCGGGCGCTCCATTCACTATGCGCGCGGGCGCGTGCTTGGGGGCTGCTCGTCGATCAACGCCATGATCTACATGCGCGGCCAGCGCTCGGACTACGACCACTGGGCCTCGCTCGGCAACGCGGGCTGGTCCTGGGACGAGGTGCTGCCGGTCTTCCAGTCGCTCGAGGACTACCAGCACGGCGCCACCGATACCTACGGGTCGGGGGGCGAGCTGCGCGTGGAGGATCCGCGCGTGCGCTGGGAGATCCTCGATGCGTGGCGGGAGGCGGCGGGCGAGTGCGGGATTGCGCCTATCAAGGTGTTCAACACGGGCGACAACAGCGGCTGCGCGTATTTTCAGGTGAATCAGAAGAGAGGCGTGCGCTGGAGTGCGACGAAGGCGTTTCTGAGGCCGGTGCTCAATCGACCGAATCTCACTGTCATCACCAACGCTCATGTCTCGAAGATCCTATTCGAAGGCAAGGCGGCAACGGGGGTCCAATATCGCGCCGGCGGCGACTCGCGCTCCGCAA
>JBOIFE010000176.1:0-17886 GCA_050741015.1 Burkholderiales bacterium
GAATACCGGCCTGTCACGCCGGGGGTCGCGGGTTCGAGTCCCGTCCGCTCCGCCAGATCCTTCACCGCGAGTCGTACGGGTATCGATGTTCGACCTGATTCACAAGCAAAAGCGCATCGCGCAGATCGTCCTCGCGCTGCTCACCATTCCGTTCGCGTTCTTCGGCATGCAGTTCTACACGCGAAGCATGGGCACCAAGGACGACGTCGCCAAGGTCAACGGCTCGACCATCACCGAGCGCCAGTTCGCCGATGCGCTGCGCCAGCAGCAGGACCGCCTGCGGGCCGCGTTCGGGCCGGGCGTCGATACCGACATCCTGGACACGCCCGAGTCGCGGCGCGCATTGCTCGACTCGCTCGTGTCGCAGCGCCTGATCTCGCAGGCGGCGCAGCGGGGGCACTTGACCGTGAGCGACGACGATCTGCGCGAGACGATTGCCTCGATCCCGGCGTTCCAGGGCGACAAGGGCTTCTCGAAAGAGGCCTACGAAGCGGTGCTGCGCTCGCAGAACATGTCCCCGCCGATATTCGAGGCCCAGATGCGCCACGACCTCGCGGTGTCGCAGCTCGCCGGCGCGATCGCCGGCACTGCGATCGAGCCGCACGCCGTGGCCGACCGGAACGCCGCGCTGCTGGAGGAGCGGCGAGAGGTGCAGGAAGCGCTGGTGCCCGCGAAGCCCTTGCTCGGCGAGGTCAAGCTGGACGGAGCACAGCTGAAAGCCTATTACGAAGCCAACGCGGCCGAATTCCGCGTTCCCGAACGCGTGCGGGTGCAATACCTGGTGCTCTCGGCTGAGGCGCTCGGCGCGAGCGAGGCGATTCCGGAGTCCGCGCTCAAGGCGGCCTACGAGGCGCGCGCGAGCCAGTACCGCGTGCCCGAGCAGCGGCGCGCCAGCCACATTCTCGTCAAGACCCAGGCAGAGGCCGAAAAGCTCGCCGCCGAGGCGCGCAAATCACCCGACACGTTTGCCGAGCTGGCGCGCAAGTATTCGCAGGATCCGGGATCGGCGGCCAAGGGCGGCGACCTGGGCTTCTTCGCGCGCGGTCAGATGGTCGGCCCGTTCGAAGACGCGGCGTTCGCGCTCAAGCCAGGCCAGATCAGCGACCCGGTGAAGTCCGATTTCGGCTGGCATGTGATCCGCGTGACCGACGTGCGGCCCGCGCAGGCGCGTCCGTTCGCCGAAGTGCGCGCGGAGCTGGCCGCGGACCTGGCGCGCCAGCAGGGCGCGCGGCGCTTCGCCGAATCGGCCGAGGCGTTCAGCAACATGGTGTACGAGCAGTCCGACAGCCTCAAGCCCGCCGCGGAGCGATTCAAGCTGCCGCTGCAGACAAGCGCCTGGCTCACGCGCACGCCGGGCCCGGAGGCGGGCGTGCTCGCCAATGCGAAGCTGCTCGCGGCGCTGTTTTCGCCCGATGCGCTGCAGGCGCATCGAAATACCGACGCGGTGGAAGTCTCGCCCAACGTACTCGTGTCGGCCCGCGTGCTCGAGCACCAGGCTGCGGTGCAGAAGAAGTTCGAGGAGGTGCGCGCCGAAATCGAGCAGCGGTTGCGCGCCCAGGCGGCGGCGGGGCTCGCGCGCAAGGCGGCGGACGCCAAGCGCGCCGAGCTCGAGAAGGGCGGCGACGCGGGGCTCGCGTGGGGTGCGGCGAAGTCCGTGTCGCGGCGCAGCCCGCAGGGCATCCCCGCCGGGGCGATGCGCACGATCATGAGCGCGGATCCGACGCACATGCCGGCCTACGCGGGCGCCGAGCGCGGCGACGAAGGCTACATGCTGTATCGCGTCGTACGCGTGCTGCCCGCCGAGCCGCGTCCGGAGGCCCAGCGCAACGCCGAACGCGCGCGCGCCGCGCAGCAGGCCGGATCGCGGCAGTTCGAAGCCTATATCGAAAGCCTGCGCGCACAGGCCGACATCGACGTCCACGCCGCCAATCTCGAGCGGAAGCAGTAGCGAGCCGGGTTAAAATGGCCCGCGCGAGGCGCAGCGGGCGCCGACGCCTGTCGGGAGGATCACGGATGGCCGCCGAGGCCGCGATCGAGGCTTGTGATGCAGACGCGGAACGCGCCGGCGCATGAGATCGGCGTTGCTCGCGGCCGGCGCGCTGCTCGCCGCTGCGGCGCACGCCGACCAGAAACCCCTCTGGGAAGTGGGCGCGGGCGTCGGCGCGTTCATGCTGCCGGACTACCGCGGGTCGGATCAGTCGCGCGGCTACGTGTTGCCGGTGCCGTATTTTGTCTACCGCGGACAGTTCCTCAAGTCCGACCGCCACGGCGTGCGGGGCCAGCTTTTCGAAGGCGATCGCGCGGAGCTCAACCTAAGCCTGGGCGCCTCGCTGCCCGTCGACAGCTCTCGCAACGACGCCCGGTTGGGCATGCCCAGCCTGCGCCCGTCGGTCGAGGTCGGCCCCTCGCTGGACATCCGCCTGTGGAGTTCGGGCGAGGGCGCGGACCAGAACGTCCTGAAGTTGCGCCTGCCGGTGCGCACCGCGTTCACGCTCGAGTCGCCGCCGAGATCGATCGGCTGGATCGCCTCGCCGAACCTGGACCTGGACCTCTCGGGCCGCGGCGCGTGGGCGGGCTGGAACTTCGGCATGCTGGCGGGCCCGATCTTCGGCGACCGGCGCCAGCACCAGTATTTTTATGGCGTCGCGCCCGAGTTTGCGACGCCCGAGCGGCCCGCGTACGAGGCGCCCGGCGGCTACGCGGGGATGCAGTTCATCGCCTCGGCGAGCAAGCGCTTCGCGAGCTTCTGGGTCGGCGGCTACGTGCGCTTCGATACGCTGCGCGGCGCGAGCTTCGAGGCGAGCCCGCTGCTTCGAAGCGATACCTATTTCGCGGCGGGTGCGGCCATTTCCTGGATCTTCGGCGCATCGAGCGAAACGGTCGAGGCCGACGAGTGAGGAGCGTGAAGCGAGGGGACGCGTGATCCTGCGGTCCTTGCGCGCTGCGTGGTCCTACGCCGCGCTGTGGTACGGCCTGGTCACGCTCGCCGCGGGCAGCCTCGCCTGGGGCGTGCTCGCGCTGCCGCTTCGGCTCGTGCTGCCCGAGCGCGCGGGACGCGCCCTCGGCCGCAGCGCGATCTCCGCGGGATTCCGCGCCTACCTTTGGGGACTGCAGCTCGTGGGCGCGGTGCGCCTCGACCTGCGGGCGCTCGACGCCGTGCGCGGCGCCGGAGCGCTGATCCTCGCGCCCAACCACCCGTCGCTGCTCGATGCGGTGATGGTGCTGGCGCGGGTGCCGCAGGCCGCGTGCGTGCTCAAGGCGCCGCTCACCGACGGCGTGCTCTTCGGCGCGGGCGCGCGACTCGCGCGCTACATTCGCAACGATTCACCCCTGGAGATGGTGCGTCGCTCGGTGCAGGAGCTGCGCGGCGGCGGGCAGCTGCTGCTGTTTCCGGAGGGCACGCGCACCACGCGCCTGCCGGTCAGCCCGTTCCGGGGCGCGATCGCGCTCATCGCGCGCGAGGCCGGCGTGCCGGTGCAGACCGTGTTCATCGAGGCCGACAGCGCGTTCCTCGGCAAGGACTGGCCGATCTCGCGGCGGCCGCGGCTGCCGCTGCATTACCGCGTGCGCCTGGGACGGCGCTTCGATCCGCCCGCCGACGTGCACGCCTTCGTGCGCGAGCTGGAGCAGTACTTCGAGCGCGAAATGGCGGGCCCGCCGGAGCCGGTGGTACGCCCAGCCCAGGCGCTTGAGGGCGGGTCTCCCGGCGTGGAGTCGCGGCCGGCGTGAGCGCGGGCGCGGCGGCTTCGCGCTCGCATGTGGTGGTGATCCCGAGCTTCGATCCCGGGCGCCGTGTCTACGACACCGTGCGCGACGCTCGCGCGCAGTGGACCCCGGTCTGGGTGGTCGTCGACGGCAGCACCGACGGTACGCGCGAGGGCCTCGAGCAGATGGCGCGGGGCGACCCGGGGTTGCGCGTGCTGGCGCTCTCGCGCAATTCGGGCAAGGGCGCGGCCGTTCTGCACGCACTGCACTCGGCGGCCGATGCCGGCTACACGCACGTCCTGACCATGGATGCCGATGGGCAGCATCCGGCGCAGAGCATTCCCGAGTTCATGGCGGCCTCGTTGCGTGCGCCGCGAGCGATGGTGCTCGGCGTCCCCCGGTTCGACCCGAGCGCGCCCGCGCTGCGCGTGAAGGGCCGGCGCGTCTCCAACTGGTGGGCGAACCTGGAGACGCTGTGGGCCGGCATCGGGGATTCGCTGTTCGGCTTCCGCGTGTACCCGGTTGCGCCGCTGCTCCGGGTCATGGCGTCGCAGCGCTGGATGCGCCGGTTCGACTTCGACCCGGAGGCGGCGGTGCGGCTATGCTGGCGCGGCGTGCCGCCGCTGAACCTGCCCGCGCCCGTGCGCTATCTGAGCGCGGCCGAGGGCGGCGTCTCGCATTTCCGCTATGTGCGAGACAACGCGCTGCTGACCTGGATGCACTTGAGGCTGATGCTCGGCTTTGCGCTTCGCCTGCCGGTCCTCGCGGCCCGGCGGCTCAGACCATCCCGCCGTTGATCGGGACCACCTGGCCCGTGATGTAGCCCGCCGCATCCGACGCAAGGAAGGCGACGAGGTCGGCCACCTCGACCGCGGTACCAGCGCGCTGCAGCGGAACAATGCTCTTCAGCCGCTCGGGCGGGAAGTCCTCGCTCATTGCAGTATCGATCAGCCCCGGCGCCACCGCGTTGACGGTGATTCCGCGCTTGCCGAGCTCGAGCGCGAGCGTGCGTGTCGCGGCGATCAGCGCGCCCTTGGCCGCCGCGTAGTTCGCCTGGCCCCGATTGCCCATGACCGCGCTGACCGAGGCCAGGTTGACGATCCGGCCCCATCGAGTGCGCAGCATCGGCATGACGAGCGGCTGGGTGACGTGGAAGAAGCCGTGCAGCGAGACGTCGATCACGCTGCGCCACTGGAGCTCGGTCATGCCGGGGAAGGCCGCGTCGTCGTGCACCCCCGCGTTGTTGACCAGGATCTGCACCGGCCCGTCCTCGAGCACGCGCGCCAGCGCTGCGCTCGAAGCCGCCGCGTCGGTGACGTCGAAGGCGAGTGCCTCGGCGTGGCCGCCCGAGTCTGCGATCTCGCGGACGAGGTTGCGCGCCGCATCGAGATTGCGGTGTGCGTGGACCAGCACATGGCGGCCGTCCGCGGCGAGGCGCCGGGAGATCGCGGCACCGATGCCGCCGCTACCGCCGGTGACGAGCGCGCGCACCGCGCTCATCGAGGCGCGCCATCGAGCACCACGATGGCGCGGCCGCAAACCAGCTCGCGCTCACCGGCGCAGACGCGGAACGCGTAGAGGATGTGGCCGCCTTCGCCGCTCAGTCGCTCGGCGGTGACCTCGATGGGCCCTTCGACATCGTCGAGCCGCTCGGCGTATAGGTCGACGGCGCGCACGCTGGCCAGCAGCCCGCGGCCGAGTGGCTCGCCGCCGTCGGCGAGCAGGGCGCCGTGCACGGCCATCGCCTGCGCGCCGTACTCGATGCCGCAGGCTGCGGGAAGCCGATTGCCGATGCGCAGTGGATTGCCGGGATCGCGGTGGCTGTCGGCGCGGCAGCAAACGCGGCGCTCATCCCAATCGAGTACTTCGGCGAGCAGGCACATCGCGCCGCGATGGGGGATGCGACTCTCGATCCAGTCGTGGCCTAGCCGCACGGCGCCACCGCCACCGCGAGGGCGAAGCCCTCCAGGTAGTCGATCACCGCGGTACCGGCCTCGCGGCGCGCGAGCCGGCCCAGCAGCGGCAGCGCCCGCGCGGTGGGAATCGCCCGGCGCATCGATTCCAGCGCCGGCGCGTCCATCGCGTCCGGGCGCGCGTCCGTCGATTCGATCGTGAGCATCGCCAGTGCACCGTCGCGCGAGGCTGGTGCGAGGCGCAGCGCGAGACCGAATGCCTCAGCCACTGGACGCTTGGCGAGCAGCGGTACAGGGTAGGGCGCGTCGTAGGCGATCAGCAGCACGGGCGCGCCGCCGGCACGCACCAGGGCGCCCGCTTCGAGCAACCCGGCGGCAAAGCTGCCGTCATAGGCGCAAACGCTGGTCGAAGCGTGCATGTCGCGGGTGGCGATGCTCCAGTAGCCGGCGGGGGCGTTGTGCACCGAATTGTGGAAGCGCGTGGGTGAAATGAGGCGGTCCTCGCCGGCCAGCTGCTGGCAGATGGCGTGGCAGGTATCGACATCGCCCGCAGACGAAGCGAATACGGTTGCGATGCCTTCGGCCGAACGTGCGGCGGCGCCGACGGCGAGCGCGATGCGCACCGCGACGCCGCTGCGGCGACGCTCGTTGGGCGGCAGCAGCAGGGGCGCAGGCACGTCCGTCGGCGCGGGCACGTAGGGCCGGACTCCCGCGAGCACCGCGCGTGCGGCGTCCCAGTCCGGCAGACCCGGCCCGATCAGCGCCACCGCCTCCAGCGACACGCTGAGCGTCATGCGCGCCCCAGCACGAGGCTGCCATTGGTGCCGCCAAAGCCGAAGGAATTGCTGAGCACGTGTGCGAGCGGCGCCTCGCGCGTCTCGAGCGCGTAGTTTGCCCGCAGCGCCGGGTCCCGCTCGGCGGTGTTGGCCCCGCCCGGCACGAAGCCGTGGCGCAGCGCGAGCGCCGACAAGATCGCCTCGACCGCGCCGGCCGCGCCGAGCGTGTGACCGGTGGCGCCCTTGGTCGAGCTGCAGGGCACGCGCGTGCCGAGCAGGCCGGTGACGGCGAGGTCCTCGACGGCGTCGTTGCTCGGGGTCGCCGTGCCATGCAGGTTGACGTAATCCACGTCCTGCGGGCCGAGGCCGGCCGCCGCCAGCGCCTGCTGCATCGACTGGCGCGCGCCCAAGCCTTCGGGGTGTGGCGCGGACATGTGGTGCGCGTCACTCGATTCGCCGACACCGAGCAATGCCACGGCGCCCGCGGGCGAACCCCGCGCCCCAGGCTCGAGCAGCACGAACGCCGCGGCCTCGCCGATCGATAGCCCTGAGCGCGCACGATCCCAGGGGCGGCAGGGCTCGCGCGCGAGCAGCTCGAGCGAGTTGAAGCCATAGAGCGTCGTCAGGCACAAGCCGTCGACGCCGCCCACGACAGCCGCGTCGATCAGCCCGCCTTCCAGCATGCGCGCCGCGGCGCCGAACACCTTTGCGCTCGAGGAGCAGGCCGTGGAGACCGTCCAGGCCGGTCCCGCCAGCCCGAGCCGGGCGCGCATGTAGCTGGTCACCGAAAAGACGTTGTGCGTGTGCCCGTAGTCCAGGTCCGCCGGCAGCGCGCCGGTGGCGGAGTCGCGCCGGCGGTAGGCAAGCTCGGTCTGCAGGATGCCGGAGGTGCTTGTGCCGACGAACAGGCCCACGCGCGCGGGGCCATGGCGGCGCGCGGCCGCCTGCACGGCGTCGACGAATCCGTCCTGCGCCAGGCCGAGCTCGGCGAGGCGGTTGCTGCGGCAGTCCCAGCGGGCGAGCGCCAGGGGCAGGCGCGTCTCGTCCACGCCCGCAACCTCGCCGACGCAGGTTTCCAGCGCCGCAGACTCGAATTGCCGGCGCGTGAGGCCGCTTCGGCGCGCGAGAAGCGCCTCCAGATGGCGCGCCGTGCCTCGGCCGAGGCAGCTGGTCAGGGTGTAGGCGGAAAGTCGCAGCGGGCGCACGGTCAGGTCGGTTGGGCGAGGCGCGCGTCGAGCAGCACGTTCGCGAAAGGCGTGCCGCGGCTCATCGGCTCTGCACGCACGGCAAAGCCGAGCCCCTCGAGCGCAGCACACCATTTTGCCACGCTGCGACAGTGCAAGCCGCGCACGCCGAAGCCGCGCAGCATCGCGGCCACGGAATCGAGCGCCGTCGAAATGCGGAACCGCAGGCCTGCATCAGCGTCGGCCACGCGCACCAGGAGGCAGCCGCCCGACGCCAGCGCCGACCGGCTGCGCACGAGCACGTCGTCCTGCTCGGCAGGTGCGAGATAGTGCAGCACATCCAGCAGGATCACGACATCGGCCTCGCCGAAGGGCATATGGCGAATGTCACCCCGGCGCACGTCGCAGGCGGCGCCCAACGCGTTCCGCGCGCGGGCGACGTCGCGTTTCAGCAAGTCCAGGCCGCGGTAGGCGCCGAGTTGCGGCGTGCCCAGCGCGACAAGCAGCGCAGCGACCAGACCCTGGCCGCATCCGAGGTCGAGCACGCGCGCGCCCTCGGGGACGAGGTCACCTTCGGCGAGGCGGCGGAAGACCGGGTCCCAGCGCAGCTTGCCGCGCGCGAAGTACCAGGCGATACGCCCCGCCTTCCGGTAGGGCGCGCTGGCCGCCTCCACCAGCGTCGCGTACCGCGCGTCGTCGATCAAGCGAGCGCGGCGCGCAGGGTGACGGTGCGCAGCCCGGCGCCTTCCACCGCGTCGAGCAGCCGCGGCAGCACCTCGAGCACCACCGGCCGGCCCTGCGGGGTATGCGCCGCGTTGCCGTCGTGCAGCAGCAGGATGTCGCGCGCCGCCAGCCCGCGCGTGAGCCGCGCATAAACGGCGTCGACATCGCGATTGATCGTGTCGAAACCCCGCCGCGTCCAGCTCACGAGGCGCAGGTCCAGGCGCGCGAGCGCGCCCTCGAGGAATGGGTTGCGCAGGCCCGCCGGCGCGCGGAAGAAGCGCGGCGCGCTGCCCGCGAGGCCGGCGAGCGTGCGCTGCGCGGCGCCAATCTCGGCATCGTAGCGCGCGGGACCCAGCAACGCGAAGTCGTGGCGATGCCGCAGCGAATGGTTCTCGACCGCATGGCCGGCCGCCGCAATCGCGCGCACCAGGTCCGGATGGTCCGCCGCTCGCTCGCCGATGCAGAAAAACGTCGCGCGAGCGCCGCGCGCCTGCAGGACCTCGAGCACGCGCGGCGTCACTTCGGGATGCGGTCCGTCGTCGAGCGTGATCGCGATCGCCTGCGCCGTCGCCGTCGTGGCCGGCAGCCGTGTCCAGTTGGGGCCGAGCAGCCGGCTGCGGGGCAGCAGCCCGCCCGCGGCGAGCAGCGCGTGGTTGGCCACGATCGCACCGAGCGCCCAGGGCCACAGGCCGGGCGCCGCAGCGACGCCGCCGAGCGCGGCGGCGTGCACCAGCACCGACCCGCCGATCAGCGGCGTCGGTCGCCAGCCTGCGCCGCGCGCCATCGCGTTCTCCATGGGTCGATTATCCCGCATCCGCGCGCGACGCCGAGAGCAGCGCGGCGAAGACGAGCGCGAGCAGCGTGCCGAGCGCGACCGTCCCGCCGACCGCGCGCAGCACCGGCACCGAGGAGGTCGCGAGCACCCCGAAGCCGATCACCGTAGTCACGTTGGCGAGCGCGAGCGAAGCAAGCACGCGCGGGGCAGGACGGCCTTGCGTGGCCCCGCGCTCGAAGAAAAGCGCGTAGTTGGAGCCGACGGCCACGACCAGCAGGAACCCGACGAGGTGCAGCAGGTTCAGCGGCTGGCCCGTCGCCCAGAGGACCGCCGCGGTTACCAGCACAGCCGCGCCCAGAGGCGCCGCGACGCGCCCGACGCGGCGGGCCGAGCGCAATGCGAGCATGAGCAGCAGCAGCACGGCCGCCATGCCCGCAAGCGAAAGCCAGATCGCCTCGCGCAGGTATCCCTCGTACAGCGAGTTCGCCTCCGCCTTGAGGTCGAGGAACTGCGCACTCGTGCCGGCAAGTGCCTCGCGCACGACGTCGGGGTCGAGCACGGCGGACTGGTTCGCGCCGGAAGGCGCGCGCAGCGGAAGCAGCGCCTGGAAGCCCTGCGTGTGTCGCAGCAACATCGAGTCGACGGCAACGCCGAGCCCCGTACCTTCCAGGTCGGCATGGTGCAGGCGCAGCCCGGCTCGAACGCGGGCCACGTCGGCGACGAAGGGCTCGAGGCGCGACGCACGCAGCGGAAGCCCGTGCAGCGCGGCGGCGAGGCGCACGCGCAGCTCGCCCGGATCGGGCAGGCTCGCCGCGCGCGACTCCTGGGTTTGGTCGCTCGGCAGGTATCGGGCCGGGCTGTCGAAGCCGGAGATCACGCCGCGCGCGACCAGTCCCTGAAGCACGGCGCCCGCACGCTCGGCGGCGCGCAGCGCATCCTGCTCGTCGTGGCCATCGGCCACGACGACGTAGCGCGCGTCCGGTGCGCCCAGGTCGGCGCGCAGCCTGCCATCGAAGGCCTGGTCGGCGTCGGTGATGCTGCTCAGGCCGGAGAGGTCCTTCGCCCACAGCCCGTCGCGCTGCGCGACGAGCGGCAACGCGGCGACGAGCGCGAGGACCGGTACGACCCCGCGCCAGCGGCCGGCGAACACGATGGCGCGCTCGAGCCGGATGCCCAGGGCGGCGAGGTCGCGCACGCGCAACCCCGCCGGCATGAGCGAGGGCAGGACGTAGCGTGTGAACAGCGCCGCCGCGGCGAGGCCGCAGACCGAATACAGGCCGAGCTGGGCGAGCCCCGGGAAACCCGAAAACAACAGCGCGGCGAAGCCCGTCATCGAGGTCAGCACGCCGAGGCGGATCGTGGGCCAGAACGCCGCGAGCCACGCTGCGCGTCCCTCGGGTCCGGTTTCGCGGGCGTCTTCGACGCGCGTCTGCACGAAAAGATAGATCGCGTAGTCCACAGCCTCGCCGATCAGCGTGGTGCCGAATCCAAGCGTGATGCCGTGCACGACGCCGAAGCCGGCCGCGACCGCGGCCAGGCCGGCGGCGGCGCCCGTCAGCACGGGCAGCAGGCCCAGCGCCAGCGCGAGCGGCGAGCGGTAGGCCGCGAGCAGCAGCAGCGACACGAGCGCCACGCCGAGCAGCGCGACGCGCCTGACCTCGCGGTGGATCGTGTTTCGGGATTCCACCGCGAAGACGCCGGCGCCCGTCAAGCGCAATTCGGCGCCGGTCGCGTGAAGCTGCGACGCGGCATCGGCGAAGGCGCGGCGCACCGCGCGCTGCGCCGCCTCCTGGGCATCGGTGTCGGAGCCCGCAGCAGCAGTGCGTGCCAGCAGCAGCGCGCGCGCGCCGTCGCGCGAAACCCAGACGCCGCCCTCGACCGAGGGCCGCGGCCCCTCCGACAGGCGCGCCTCGGCGAGGGCAGCGACTTCGCCGGTCGGGTCACGTGCAAGCAGCGCCTGGGCAATGCCGCCGGCCGAGGACGCAACCAGGTCCACGGTGTCGGCGATCGCATCGTGCAGGCCCCGGGCGGTGAAGCGAGCCGGCGCGACGGCGGGGCTCAGCAGGTAGCGGTAGTCGACGACCAGCCGGCCGTCGCGCTCGACGCTCTCGGCCGCGCCGTTGGCGACGTAGCTGAGGCGCGAGTCGGCGCGAAGACGCGTTGCGAGCGCGCGCGAAAGCGCCGTGCGCTCGGCGACGTCGCCACCCTCGATGGCGACGAGCAGCAACCGGCCGACCGCACCCTCGCGCAGCTGGTCCACGAGCAACTGTTGCGCGGCGCTCGGCGTGCGCGGCAGGAACGCCGAAAGGTCGGCCGTGTAGCGCGCGCTGGCCGCAAGCGCCGCCGCGCCAGCGAGCGCCGCCAGCCAGGCCAGCACGGGCAGCGCGGCGTGGCGCGTCACCGCGGCGGCAGCGATTGCACGCTCATCAGCGTGCTGTCGCCGTTGGCGAGTTCGACGTCGATCACCGAGATGTCCGCGTCATGTCCGGCGAACCGGATGCGCTTGACCAGCGCGCCGAGCCCCGTTTCGCGCGGCGTCAGCGTCAACGCCCACGACATCCTCGTGCCTTCGAGCTGCAGTCGGTAGTTGTCTTCGAGCGCCTTGCGGTCGCCCGCCAGCGTGCCGCGGATGCTGTCGACGAGAGCGGCGGCTTCGGGACTGGAACGCAGGTCGAGCCGCATGTGCCGATCGCCGCGCTCGAGGGTGAGCAGGTCGCCCTCGAGCCGCAGCGTCTCGGGATGGGGCCGACGCGTGAGCTTCTCGAGCCGGTCGGGCGCCTCGAAGCGCAGCTCGCCCGAGCTGACCAGCGGCCGCTCGAGCACGTGCACGGTCTTCTTCTCGACGAACGTCGCGCGCGCGCTGCGCACCTGGGCAAACCCTGCGAGCAATTGCTCGAGCGTCCAGGGCGCGGCGGCGGACGCGCTCGCCGCGGCGGCGAGAAATGCTGCGGCCGCGAGGCGCCTAAGCCACGTCATCGCGGGGCCAGAAGTCATAGAAATTGAACCAGTTGAAAGGCGCCGTGCGGCAATGGCGCTCGAGGCAGGCGACGTAGGCGTCGAGCCCCTGCGCGGGCGACGGCGGCGTCGTGCCGGAGAAATCCGTGAGCTGCTCGAGATGCAGCGCGTAGCGGTTCCCGCCGAGGTAGAGGCCGGCCATGAAAATCACGCGGCACCGGAGCAGTCGCGCCATGCGCATGGGTCCGAGTGGAAAGCGCGCGGGCGCGCCGAGGAAGGGCAAGACCCGCGTTTCGTCGTCGCCCAGCGTGCGGTCGCCGAGCACCCCGGCGATGCCGCCGGCGGCCAGGCAGTCGCGCACCTGGAGCATCGAGTCCAGGCGCCCGAGCGCGATGACGTCCTGGTGCGCCGAGGGGCCGAGCACGGCGAGCGCCTCGTTCAGCATGCGCGCGTTCTCCTCGTACATCACCGTCGCCACGCGCACTCCCGTGATGCGCCGCCCCAGCGTGCGCAGGGCCTCGAAGCTTCCCAGATGCGCACCGATCAGCAGCGCGCCGCCGCCCTTGTCCAGTTCGGCGCGCAGCAGCGGCAAGCCGAGCACCTCGACATCGAACAGCGCGAAGCGCTCGTTGAGGAGGTAGACGCGATCGAGCACCGTGGCGGCGAACGCGTGGAAGTGGCGGTATTGCTCGCCGAGCCTAGGTTCCCGGCCGAGGGCGCGGGCGAGGAAGACGCGCGAGGCGCGCCGCTGGGCGGGCGAGGTCGCGAGGAAGTAGGCCGCCACGGGGTGCAGCACGAGGCGCGCCGCGGACCGTCCCAGGCCGAGGGCGATGGCCCGCATCAGCCGCAGCGCCGAGCGGTGGCTGCGCTCGGGCGTGTCGCGCCAGAGCGCGCTCATCGGGCGGCCCGCCGCAGGACCGCGGTCGCGACCCGACGATCGCCGACGCGCAGCTCGAGCCGCGCGCCGTCCTCGCAGGTCACCTCCACCGCCTCGTCCGGTGCCACGGGCGAGAGGAATTTCACCGATGCGATGTGCGCGCCTGCGCCGGCGAGGCCGAGCGCCTCGAGCGCCGCCGCGAGCAGCAGCGCGCCGGGCACCACGGGCGCGCCAGGGAAATGCCCGGCGAACGCCGGGTGGGACGGCGCGAAGTGCAGCCGCGCCGCGCTCACGCCGAGGCCTCCACGCCGTGCGCGAGCGCGAGCGCGCGTAGAGCGTCCTGCGGCAGCTTGCCGCTGGGCGCGCGCGGCAGCCGCGCGAGCAGCACCAGCGGCCGCGGCAGGAACGCCACGTCGACGCGCTCGCGCAGCGCGGCGAGCACTGCCTCGCGCGTCAGTCCCGGCGCAACCACGAACGCCGCGAGGCGCGCGACGCCGCCGTCCGGAGCGTCGGCCGGCATGTAGAACACGCCGTCGGCCACGCCTTCGATCGCCAGCAGCTGCGCCTGCAGGTGCGCGAGCGACGAGCGCTTGCCGGCGATGTTGACCATGTCGGCGAGACGGCCGCGCAGCAGGAAGCGGTCCGGGGCGAGCGGCTCGATCACGTCGCCGAGCGGCGTCGGCGCTTCGATGTGCCCGCCGCTCGCCCAGGCGCGGCCGTCGGCCCGCAGCTCGACGGTCACGCCGGGGAAGGCGCGCCATGCCTCCTCGAGCGACGTGCGCCTTGAGGCCATCTGGCCGGTCTCGGTGCAGCCATAGATTTCGAGCAGCCGCGCGCCAAAGCGTGCCTCGGCAAGCCGCGCGAGCGCCGGGTCGAGCGGCGCGGTCGCGCACAGCAGCAGGTCGGTGGGCGGCACGCGCGAGGCGCCTTCGAGCATCGCGCGCAGGTGGAACGGCGTGCTCACCAGCACCCGCGGGCGCGGCAGTCGCTCGAGCGCTTCGGCGACATCCTCGGGATAGAACGGACGCTCGGCGCAAAGCGCGCCGCCGCCGCACAGTGGGGCGAGCACCGTGGATTCGAATCCGAACATGTGCTGCGGCGGCACGGTGCCGAGGATCGCGGGGCGCGACGGCGCGAGGCCCCACAGCCCGAGCGCACCGCGCACGCTGCGCTCGAGCGCGCCCCAGGTCTTGCGGTTGGGCACCGGCACGCCGGTCGAGCCCGAAGTGAAGACCACGGCGCAAAGGCGCTCCGGCGGGATCCCGGGGACGACAGCGTGCTCGTCGACCGGCGCCGGGTCGTCGGCGGCCTCGACGCGCGGGAGGTCGGCCGCGACCTCTGGCGTGTCGGCGAGCAGGTAGACATCGTCGGCGAATTCGCACAGGCGCCGGACAGTCCGCGGCGCATGGTCGGGCGGCAGCAGCGTAACCTGGTTGCGCAGCATCGCAGCGGCAAGGCCCAGGGCGAAGCGGTAGCGATCGGCGCAGGCGTTGAGCATGTGACCGCGCGCGGGCAGCCGCGCGGCGAGGCGCTGTGCATCGGCAAGGAACTGCGCCGCCAGGATCGGGACGCCGCCGCGCCACGCGAACGGTGCGCCGGGCGGCGCGACGATGAGCGGAATTCCCGCCATGCCGTGCGCGCCGCCGCGGCTAGCGCGGGCCGGCCGTCGTGCCTGCGCTGGACTCCCAGTACGCGCGTACGCTGCGCAGGACTCCGCGCAGCAGGCCGCCCCGCGCCAGCTCCGGGCACTTGCGCACACGCACCCAACCCTCGGCGAGGAACATGGCGCCCACCAGCGGCAACGAGAGCAGGTTGGCAAACAGCGACCACACTTCGAGCGGCGCGCGGAAGTACAGCAGGGCCGAGAGGGCGGCGATCACGGCGAAGAACACCGTCCATGCGAGCGTCACCTGGCGCGTGTAGGTGACGGCGGCGGGGCTGAGCTTTTCCTCCATAACGAGCGCAAAGCGCGTGACCAGCGCCTGGCGACCGGGACGCAGGCTCGCCCCGAACCACGTCGCGAGCGCAACGAACATGACGATGTGCTCCGCAAAGTAGAACCAGGGCACGTACGGCGCGAGCGCGCCGAGCGCCTCCAGGCCGGACGCGGTCGTGAGCCAGTAAGACAGCGCGGCGTAGGCGAGGGCCAGGGCGATCAGCGACACCAGCCAGGCGCCCTTGCGCACACGCATCACGGGCTGCGATTCTGCGCGATGAAGCGGGCGAGGTTCGAAAGCGACGCGAAGATGACGGCGTTGTCCTCGTGATCCGAGCGCAGGCGCACGCCGTAGCGCTTCGACACGACCAGCGCCAGCTCCAGCACGTCGATCGAGTCGAGGCCGAGCCCTTCGCCGTACAGCGGCGCGTCGGGCGCGATTTCGGCGGCGGCGACATCGAGGTTCAGTTCGGTGACGATCAACTCGGCGAGCTCGGCGACGAGCGCGGGATCGGCGGTCGCGGCGAGCTGTGCGCGGGCGGGGTGGCTGGACATGTCGGCAGTGTAGCGGGAGCCTCGCCGCGGTTCAATCCGCGCGGCGGAAGACGAGGACCGTGTTGGTGCCGCCGAACGCGAAGGAATTCGACAGCGCGGCGCGCGTCCCGGCGCCGCGCCTCGGCTCGCCGATGACGTGCGCCACGCCGGCGCAATCGGCGTCGAGGTCCTCTCGCCGGCCGAGCGTGGCGGGCAGCGCGTCATGATGCAGCGCGAGCACGCTGATCGCTGCCTCGATCGCGCCGGCCGCGCCGAGCGCGTGGCCGTGCGCGGACTTGGTCGAGCTGACCGCGATCCCGGGCGCACGCGCGCCCAGCACGGTGGCGAGCGCCGTGACCTCGATGGCGTCGCCTTCGCGAGTGCCGGTCGCATGCGCATTGACATAGCCTAGTGCCTCGGGCGCGAGTTGCGCATCGGCGAGTGCGGCGCGCAGCGCACGCGCTTGGCCATCGGCCGACGGGCGCACGAGGTTGCCGTGGTCGCTCGACTCGCCGTAGCCGGTCAGCTCGGCGTAGACGCGCGCGCCGCGGCGCTCGGCCCGCTCCCGATCTTCCAGCACCAGCGCCGCCGCGCCCTCCGCGAGCACGAGGCCCGCGCGCACGCGCTGGAATGGCCGGCAGGCCTCGGGCGCGCTGCGCTCGTCGCCCTGCGCGAGCACCTGGAGCGCGAGCCAGGCGCGGATGAAGCCGTAGGCGAGCGGCGATTCCGAGCCGCCCGCGATCATCACCGGGGCCGTGCCGTCGCGCACGCGCTTGTAGGCCTCGCCGATCGCCATCGAGCTGGACGCGCAGGCCACCGAATAGGTCGCGCTCGACCCGCCCAGGCCCAGGCTGATCGACAAGTGCGAAGCGCAGGCGTTGTGCATGCCCTGCGGAACGCTGAGCGGAGCGAGGCGCTCCTTGCCGGCGACATAGAGCTCGCGCAGTGCGCGCTCGTAGGTGTGCGCGCCGCCCGCCCCGGTGCCCCAGGCGACGCCCCAGTCGTCGCGCCCTTCCTGCGGCGACTCGGCGAGGCCCGCGTCGCGCCAGGCCTCGAGGCCGGCAGCGAGTCCGAGCTGCGTAAAGCGGTCGAGCGTGCTGGCGCGCGCCTTGCCGAGGGAGGCCGCCGCGTCGAAGTCCGCGCAGATGCCCGCCGGGATCGACACGGGGCGCGATGCCTCGGGCGGCTGGTAGAGGCGCAGCCCCGAGCGGCCGGCGAGCAGCGCCTCGAAGGAAGCGGCCGCCGTCGCCCCGAGCGGGCTGACCATGCCCAGCCCGGTCACGGCGACGCGCCGCCGGGTCATGCGGCGCTGGCGGCCAGGCGCTCGATCAGCGCGACGAGCTCGCCGCAGGTCTTCGGCGGCGGCGTGTCTTCGTCGACCTTGACGCCGAACTTCTCCTCGATCTCGAACATCAGCTCGAGCAGCGAGAGGGAATCCACGCCCAGGCTCGAGAGCTCGGTCGCGGCGTCGGTGGACTTCGCGTCCACGCCGAGACGCTCCTTCACGAACTCGTAGGCCGCTGCGGTATCCATCATGATTCACTGCCTCCCGTGCCCGGTATGCCCGCGACGACGTTGCGGAATCCGGCGTCGACATACATTATCTCGCCCGTGACCCCGGCGGCGAGGTCCGACAGCAGGAACGCCGCCGCGTTGCCGACGTCCTCGGTCGTGACGTTGCGCCGCAGGGGCGCCTGCTCCTCGACGAACTTGAGGATGCGCCCGAAACCCGCGATGCCCGCCGCGGCGAGCGTCTTGATCGGCCCCGCGGAGATGCCGTTCACGCGGATCCCGCGCGGGCCGAGGCTCGCGGCGAGGTAGCGCACCGACGCCTCCAGGCTCGCTTTCGCCAGGCCCATCGTATTGTAGTTCGGCACGACGCGCTCGGCGCCGAGGTAGGTCAGCGTCACCAGCGACGCCTTTCGTCCCTGCATCATCGGCAGCGCGGCTTTCGCGAGCGCCGGAAAACTGTAGGCGGAGACGTCGTGCGCGATGCGAAATGCTTCGCGCGAGACGCCGTCGATGAAGTCGCCTGCGATCGCTTCGCGCGGCGCGAACGCGATCGCGTGCACCAGGCCATCCAGCCCGTCCCAGCGCGTGCAAAGCTGCGCGAACAGCGACTCGATCTGTCCGTCCTCGGCGACGTCGCAGGGCAGGGCGATGTCGGATCCGAGTTCGCGCGCCATCTCGGCGACGCGCTCCTTGAATCTGTCGTTCTGATACGTGAAGGCGAGCTCGGCGCCCTCGCGACGCGCGGCTTTGGCCACGCCATAGGCAATGGAGCGGTTGCTGAGCAGCCCCGTGACGAGGACGCGCCGGCCGGACAGGATCGCCATGGAGCCGCGATTATACTTGCCGCATGCGCGCAATCTTGCTGCTGGCGGGCGTCCTCGCCGGCTGCACCGGCGTTTGGAACGACCCGTATCCGGCGTCGGACCGCGGCAGGAACATCCTCTACGCGGCGTTCATCGACCGCCCCAAGCACCTGGACCCGGTGCAGTCCTATAC
>JBOIFE010000177.1:0-3039 GCA_050741015.1 Burkholderiales bacterium
CCGTTCTCGGTGATCGCGCCGATCATCATCGTGATCTGCGGCATCGGCGCCTACACGGTGAACAACTCGCTGTTCGACGTCTGGATGATGGTCGTGTTCGGCGTTGCCGGCTACGCGTTCAAGAAGCTTTCGTACCCGCTCGCGCCGCTGGTGCTCGCGATCGTGCTCGGCGACCGGACCGAGGCGTCATTCCGCCAGGCGATCCTCGGCTCGCAGGGCGACCTGCGCGTGTTCTTTTCCAACTCGCTGGTCGGCTCGATCACCGGGCTCGCGCTGTTCCTGCTGTTCTGGCCGATGCTGTCCGCGCTGATCGCGCGGCTGCGGCGCCGCTAGGGCAGGCCGAGCTTCTGCCGCAGGCGCGACAGCGTCTCGGGCGTCAGGTTCAGGTAGGCCGCCAGCTCCTTCTTCGGGATCCGACCCGAGAGCTCGGGGTGCTTGCGCTGGAAGCGCGCGAGGCGCCCCGGCGCGTCGAGCAGGTGGAGCGTGATCGTATGCGCCATCACCTCGCTCATCAGCTTCATCACGTCGTGCTCGAAGCGGGCCATCAGGTCCGGATGGCGCTCGAGGTAGTCGACCCACTGCAGCATGGTCAGTTCGGCCGCGCGCACCTTGGTCACCGCGACGATCGAGTAGGGCACCGGCGTGCGCAGGCGCCAGGCGGCGTAGGAGGTGTCCATCTCGGCCTCGGCCGCGAAGCGCAGGATCATCTCGCGCCCCTCGGGATTGGACACGACGCGCTTCACCATGCCCTCGAGGATGAACAGCTGCTCCATTTCCTCGTCGCCCTGGCGCACCAGCGGCTCGCCCTTGCGGTAGTCGGCGATCGCGAGCAGGGGCTCGAGCTCGGCCCACTGCGCGGCGCTCAGGCCCTCGAGCAGCAGGTTCTGGCGCAGCTGCAGCCGGATGCTGTTGCGCTGCGGATGACTGGGGAACGAGGTCATCGGAGCCCGGATTCTAGACCCTTGACCTGAGTCAAGGCCGCCCGCGGGCGCCGATTCTTACCATAGCGTTCCCTTCGAGGAGGCCCCATGGGCACCGCCGAACCCCAAGTCGCCGCCGCCGCGCAGACGCAGACCGTCGATGGCTTTCAGCTGGTGATCGACGCGCTGAAGCTGAACGGGATCGATACGATCTACGCCTTGCCCGGCATCCCGATCACCGACCTCACGCGCCGCGCGCAGGCCGACGGCCTGCGCGTGCTCGCATTCCGCCACGAGCAGAGCGCCGGCTACGCCGCATCGATCGCAGGCTTCCTCACGCAGAAGCCCGGCATCTGCCTGACCGTGTCGGCGCCGGGATTCCTGAATGGCCTGAACGCGCTCGCGCACGCGACCGTCAACTGCTTCCCGATGATCCTGATCAGCGGCTCCAGCGAGCGCGAGATCGTCGACCTGCAGCAGGGGGACTACGAGGAGATGGACCAGCTCGCGATCGCCCGGCCGATCGCCAAGGCCGCCTACCGCGTACTGTATGCCGAGGACATCGGCGTTGGCATCGCGCGCGCGATTCGCGCTGCTGTCTCGGGCCGGCCAGGCGGCGTGTACCTCGACCTGCCGGCGAAGCTGTTCGCGCAGAGCATCGAGGCGGCCGCCGGCAAGCGCTCGCTGATCGAGGTGGTCGACGCCGCGCCGCGCCAGATTCCCGCGCCGGACGCGGTGCAGCGCGCGCTGGCGCTGCTGAAAGGCGCGCAGAAGCCGCTCATCGTCCTCGGCAAGGGTGCGGCCTACGCGCAGGCCGACGCCGAGCTGCGGGCGCTGGTCGAGAAGAGCGGCATCCCGTACCTGCCGATGTCGATGGCGAAGGGCCTGCTCCCCGATACGCACGAGCAGTGTGCCTCGGCGGCGCGTTCCTTTGTGCTGCCTGCCGCCGACGTGGTGATGCTGGTCGGCGCGCGGCTCAACTGGCTGCTCTCGCACGGCAAGGGCAAGACCTGGGGCGGCAAGGACGCCAAGGACTGGGGCGGGCAGCGCTTCATCCAGGTCGACATCTCTCCGCAGGAGGCCGACAGCAACGTGCGCGTCGAGGCACCGGTGGTGGGCGACATCGGCTCGTGCGTCTCGGCGCTGCTCGCCGGGATGGGCGCAAGCTGGCCGAAGCCCCCGGCCGAGTGGCTGGGCGCCATCGCCGAGAAGAAGACCGCTAACGTCGCGAAGATGGCCGAGACGCTGGCGAAGAACCCGACGCCAATGACTTTCCACAGCGCGCTCGCCGTGGTGCGCGACATCGTCAAGGCCCATCCCGACGCGATGCTCGTGAACGAAGGCGCCAACGCGCTCGACTTCACGCGCTCGATCGTCGACATGCACAAGCCCAGGAAGCGGATCGACGTCGGCACCTGTGGCATCATGGGCGTGGGCATGGGCTATTGCGTCGCCGCCGCGGTGGTCACGAAGCAGCCGGTGATCGCGATCGAGGGCGACAGCGCATTCGGCTTCTCCGGCATGGAGGTCGAGACGATCTGCCGCTACCAGCTGCCGGTGTGCGTCGTGGTCATGAACAACAACGGCGTGTACAAGGGTACCGACGTGAACCCGCGGGGCGGCGACGTCGCGCCCACCGTGTTCGTGAAGGACGCGCGCTACGAGAAGCTGATGGAGGCCTTCGGCGGCGTGGGCGTCTACGCGCGTACGCCCGAGGAGCTGCGCAAGGGCATGCAGGACGCGCTGCGCTCGCGCCGGCCCACGCTGATCAACGCCGTGATCGACGAGACCGCCGGCACCGAGAGCGGCCGCATCACGAGTCTCAATCCGACCGCAGGGAAGAAAAAGTAATGCAAGCGCTGAAAGGGGTCCGCATCCTGGACATGACCCATGTCCAGGCAGGTCCGACGTGCAGCCAGCTGCTCGCGTGGCTGGGCGCCGACGTGATCAAGTTCGAGAATCCGACCGGCGACGCGACGCGCGGCCAGCTGCGCGACGTGCCGAACGCGGACTCGCTCTACTTCACGATGCTGAATTGCAACAAGCGCTCGATCACGGTCAACATGAAGAGCGCCGAGGGCAAGCAGGTGTTCGTCGACCTGCTGAAGAAGTGCGACAT
>JBOIFE010000178.1:0-2401 GCA_050741015.1 Burkholderiales bacterium
ACAGCGACGTGGGCGCTGCGAAGAGGAGCGGGTTGTCGGCCTTCGCAAGGTCGACGACGCCGCCGCCCTCGCGCGTCGCGAGCGCCTCGCCGCCCGGACAGGATCGAGTCCTTGCCCTGGAAGCGCCGCGCATCGGTCAGCCCGCCGTTCGACTGCATGAACAGCAGCCGCACGCCTTGCAGCTCGGCGGCGACCCGGTCGACGTAGCGGCGCAGGATCGGCGAGAGGTAGGCGTCGACCACGGTGGTGTCGCCGCGGCCGATGAGCTTCATCAGCGGGCTGACCTGGTGCGAAACGGAAATCTGGGTGAAGCCGACCTCTTCGGCAAGACAGGCAAGCCGAGCCTCGTGCTGCGGATAGCGGTAACCGTGCATGAGCACGATCGCAATCGAACGGAACCCCGCCTTGAAGCTGTTCTCGAGATCGGCGCGTGCGAGCGCCTCGTCCAGCGCCAGGTGCACTTCGCCGCGCGCGCCGATCCGCTCTTGGACTTCGACCACGCTGGCATACAACAATTCCGGCAGGACAATGTGCCGCTCGAATATTTTTGGACGGTTCTGGTACGCAATCCTCAACGCATCGCGAAATCCTTTGGTGATGAAGAGGACAGTCCTGTCTCCCTTGCGCTCGAGCAGCGCATTGGTCGCGACCGTCGTCCCCATCTTCACCACCTCGATCTGCTCGACCGGGATGGAATCGCCCAGGAAGTGCCGGATCCCCGCCAGCGCCGCGTCGGCGTAGCGCCCCGGGTTGTCCGACAGCAGCTTGTGCGCGGCGAGCGAACCGTCGGGCCTTCGCGCCACGACGTCGGTGAAGGTGCCGCCGCGGTCGATCCAGAACTGCCACTTCATCGGCCGAACCTCGTCGCCGCGTAGGGCGCGGGGTCGACCAGGGGCGTCCCGCCGCAGATCATCTCCGCCAGCAGCCGCCCGGTGACCGCGGCCAGGGTGAGGCCGTGATGCGCGTGGCCGAAGGCGAACCACAGGTTGGCGTGCTGCGGCGCGGGGCCGATCACCGGCAGCATGTCCGGCGTGCAGGGACGCGCGCCCATCCAGGGCTCGTTGTCCAGGCGCTCGGCGAGCGGAAACAGGTCGCGCGCGATCGGCTCGGCCCGCCCGAGCTGCACCGGCGTGCGGATCGCGTCGCGCAGCGCGAACTCCGCTCCCGTCGTCAGGCGGATGCCACGCCGCATCGGGCCGAGGAAATAGCCGCGCTCGGTATCGAGGATCGGGTGGTTCAGCTTCGCCTCGCCCGCCGCGCGGTAGTGCATGTGGTAGCCGCGCTTCACCGCGAGCGGCAGGCGGTAGCCAAGCGAGCGCATCAGCACGTCCGACCATGGCCCCAGCGCGACGACCGCCGCGCCCGCTTCCAGCGGACCGCGCGATGTGCGCAGCTTCCATCCGTCGCCATCCGCCTCCAGCGTCGCCGCGTTTCCCTGCAGGAACTCACCGCCCAGCGCCTCGAAGCGCTTGAGGTAGGCCTGGCCGAGCGCGTGAGGGTCGAGCACTCGGATCGGCTGCGTCCAGTGCAGCGCGCCGACGAGCACCGGCGCGAGGAAGGGCTCCTCGGCCTGCAGGGCGCGCGCGTCGAGCTTGCGGTGCTCGACCCCGAACTCCATCTTCCACCCTTCCGCCTCCGCGAAGCGCAGGTCGCGCTCGCGCTCGCTGCGATAGACCTTCATCCAGCCGCCGCGCTCGACCAGGTCGCCGGCGCCCGACTCGGCCACCAGCGCCTCGTGTTCGATGACGCAACGCTCGATCAGCTTCGCGTACACGCGCGCGACCTCCGCGTGGCGCCCGGGGCGCGAGTGCCGCCAGTACTGCCAGAGGAACGGCGCGAGCGCGGGCAGCGCACTCGGGTGGTAGTGCGCGTCGACCGTGCGGTTCAGCGCGTAGCGCGCGAGCGCGCCGAAGTCGTGCGGGAAGCCGTAGGGAAACACGCCCTCGCGCTGGATGAGGCCCGCGTTGCCGAACGAGGTTTCCTCGGCGGCGCCGCGCCGATCGACGAGCGCGACCGAGCGGCCGCGCTTTTGCAGGTGCAGCGCGACGCACAGGCCGACGATGCCCGCGCCGAGGACGGCGAAATCCTTGCTTGCCATTAGAATCGCATCCTATCTTGGATCAGGTCGATACCGTAGTCGTGGGCGCGGGGCTGGTCGGCCTCGCCGTCGCGCGCGCGCTCGCGCTTGCGGGCCGCGAGGTGGTGATCCTCGAGGCCGAGGACGCGATCGGCACGCAGACGAGCTCGCGCAACTCCGAGGTGATCCACGCCGGTATCTATTATCCGAAGGGGTCGCTGAAGGCGCGCGCCTGCGTCGCCGGGCGCGAGCGGCTGTACGCCTACTGCGCCGAGCGCGGCGTGCCGCACCGGCGCTGCGGCAAGCTGATCGTCGCCGCCGACG
>JBOIFE010000179.1:0-6199 GCA_050741015.1 Burkholderiales bacterium
CCGATGACGTAGTCCGATTGGCGCAGGCCGAGCCCGGCGCGCAGCGCGGCGCGCTCGGCGGGGCTCCAGCGGTCGCGAAACGCGTCCGTATCGACGCCGTTATGGATCGTTTCGTTGCGGCGCGACAGCAGCCCGCGGCGCCGCCAGTGTCGCCGTTGCCGCTCGCTCACGAACACCGAGCAGCTCGACGTCCAGAACAGCGGGCGGTACGCAAGCATCTGCAGCCACTCCTTCGCCCCGAGCAGACGGGTCGAGTGAAAGGTCGCGACCAGCGGCAGGCGCGTGCGCGCAAGGCGCTGCGCCAGCCAGGCATACATCAGCGCATAGGCGTTCGCCGTCACGATCGCCGCGGGCGCGGTGCGGGACAGGTGGGCGGCGAATTCCCTGAGCGCGCGCAGATCGAGATAGCGCTCCGCGCCCAGGCAGCGCACGCTCGCACCGTCGGGCAGGCGAAGCCGCCCAAGCAGGCTCGCATCGCGCTTGACGTAGACGAAGTGGCACTCGTGCCCGCGCTCGCCCAGGCGGTTCGCGAGCGCGACCGCGTGGCGCTCGGCGCCGCCGTGGAACAGCCAGCTGGTGACGAGCATGACGCGCGCCATCGCCGCCGCCTCAGGACTCGCGCCGGCGTGCGCGCAAGGCGGCGAGCCACTCGCGGCCGGGGCCGAAACAGGCTACCAGCGCGCCGTAGACGGCGCCCAGCACCGTGCCGCCCGCGGCCACGCGTATCAGTGGCACGTCCGCGCCGAGCGAGCGACCGACGATCGCCCAGGCGAGCGCCGCCGCGAGCGCGGCGAACAACGCCAGCCTGACGAGCCCGCGCCAATCCTGCAGCCGTGCCGGGGACACGCCGGTACACCGCGCGATGCGCCGCAGCGTGATGATGCGGTCGATGTAGATCGTGGTCACGCTGCCCGCGGCCGCGCCCGCGAGACCGAAATGCTGCGCCGCATACCAGTCCAGCACCACCGATACGATCAGCACGACGCCGTTCAGCACCATCACGAACACGACCTGCCGCAGCAGCATGGTGAGGCTGGCGAGCTCGAGCACCAGCGCCGCCAGGCCGACGATATAGACCCGCATCACCGGCGCTGCGTCGTGGTAGGCCGGGGTGTACACGATCGTGATCAGCTCCTGCGCGAAGACGAACGCGAACGCAAGCAGCGGGAACAGCAGCACGCCCACCATCAGATTGGCGCGGCTGTTGAGCTCGAGCATGGCGCGCACGTCGCCCGCGGCCTGGAGCCTGCTCATGCTCGGCAGGAACGCGTAGTTGACCGACTGCCGGAACAGCGTGAGCAGCGGCGCGAGCAGCGCGCCGACGGAAAACGTCGCGAACGCGCCGAGCGGAAACAGCGCGGCGGCCACCCATTGGTCGGCCTGCACGCGCAGCCCGTACAGGGCGCCCGCGGCGCCGAGCGGCGCCGCGTAGCGCAGCTGGTCCGAAAACGCGCGCCGGCGCAGAATCGGGCCGCGCAGGCCGTGATGGCGCGCCACATAGACGAGCAGCAGCGCGAGCTTGAGCGCCACGATGCCGAGCAGAACCAGCAACACGGGCTCTAGCTGCCGTGTCAGCAGGGCCGCCAGGGTCAGCGCCAGCGCGCGCAGCGCCGCAAGGCCGACCTTCGCCTTCGCCTGCCACGCCACCCGCTCCTCGGCCGCGGGAAGCAAATCGAGTAGCGAGGCGACCATCCACAACAGCACAAAAGCCGGCACGACCGCCTCGTGCGCCGCGAGGACGCGCAGTTTTCCGGGCAACCAAGGATTCCACGAGCTGACCGCCCAGCCGGCGACCAGGCCCGCGAAGGCGAGGAATGCGAGGGTCTGGTTGACGTACAGCCGCTTCGCGTCCGTGCTCGAGCGGGGCAGGAAGTAATACAGGCTTGCCGGCATGTCGAGGCTGCCGAGCGCTACCATCGTTCCCACCACCAGCCACAGCAGCCGATACTGGCCGAAGGCCGCGCTGTCCAGGCAGCGCACCAGCACCACCGGCAGCAGGAACTGGAGGGCAAACTCGAAGGCGTTGGCCGCGCCGAGGGACAGCGCGCGCTGCCCGAGCCTGTGTGTGGTCGGGACGCCTATACCAACCGCGGCCGGCTCGCTCATCGCCTGCACCGTCCGTAAAGCATGCCGACCGCGAACCACAGAAAAGTCTGGTCCGGTCGCGGCCTCAGGCTGCTGTCGGTCAGGTAGGCGACCAGGAGGCCGAGCAGACCGGCGACCGCTCCGAGGTAGAAGCCGCGCAGCGTCGGACTGAGCGATGAATCGGCAGCCAAGGCGCGAAAGCCCTTCCAGATGCCGGCGAAGTACGACCCCAACAGGGCGAGCCCGACGATGCCCATATCGAGCAAGGCCTCCAGGTACGCATTGTGCGGATGAGTGACCGGGATGATCAGCACCCCGGGGCCCCTGCGCATCGGCTCCGACCAGAGGATCGACTCCAGCCCGTTGCCGAACACCGGGTGGCGCAGCAGCTCCGGAAGCAGAGGGAGCCAGAGCCCGTCGATGCGCCCGGCGCTGACTGCATTGAGCCCACTGCCGAAGCCCATGGTGACCCGCTCGTAGACGGCGTCCGGCAGCGCGAACAGCGCAACCGCTGCCAGCAGCGCGAAGAACAGCAGCGCGTGCCAATTGCGGCGCCAGAGCAGGAACAGCACGTTCACCAGCGTAAAGGCGAGGAACGCGCCGCGCGAGAAAGTGAGCATCAGGGCGAAAACCACGAATCCCATCGATGCGAGCAGACCGAGTCTTGCCCCCGGAGCCTTTGCCTCAGCCCACGTAAAGAGCAGCAAGGCGTAGCCGACCGCGTACAGGCGTCCCAAGTCATCGGCGTGCAGCCCGAGCACCGACAGGAATTCGCGCTCATGGCTGCTCGCCAGCTGTTGCAGGCCGATTCCGGACCGCGCAATGTACACGATCACGATTGCGCCCATTACCCACATCGAAATCCACGCAGGCAGCAGGAATCCCTCGGGTTTGTCGGACTTCGAGACTGCCGCACCGATCAGCAGCGCGTAGACCACGAGCACCATCGGCTTCGCTACCACGTCGATGACGTAGCCGGCCGTGCCCTGAAAATCCAGCGCGTCGTAGATGAAGAATCCGGGCGCGATGTCGCCGACGTGGTGCGAGCCGAGCACGCCAGCGATTACGATCGGCAGGACGTAGAGCCACAGCAGCGGGCGCGGCAGGAAGCGCCGCAGGCTGCCGTCGGACATCGCGCCGATCAGGTACGAGCCAAAGGTCCCCACCAGCAGCAGGTTGAGCGGATTCAGTCCCTTGATGCCGAACATCTCGTGCGGGAACAGGTAGCTCGTCGAGATCGGCATCAGCAGGATCAGGAGCACCACGCCGATGCGAAAGTCGAGCAGGATGAACGCACAGGCGATCAGCCCGGCGCACAGGTAAAGGGCGTTCAATCCGGCGACCGCGACGGCGCCCCCGCAAAGGACACCGAGCAGGGCGGCGGCGGCGAGCGCGCCGGCCTCGAGCGCAGCCGCAGGCCTTGAGGCGGCTGTCCAGCGCTCGAATGCCGGGACCACGCTAAGGCGCTCGGCTCAAAATGCGTTGAATACCGTCCCGACCACGCGCGCGCCGGTCACGCTCAGCTCCCGCAGGGTGCGGCTTGCGTCGCTGACGCGCGTACGGTCCTTGCGGGCGAGGACCAGCGCGCCGCCTGCGCGGAAGGCGAGGCTCTGCGCGTCCGCGTAGAGCGCCGCCGGAGGGGAATCGAATATGAGCACGTCGAACTCGGCAGCAAGCTCTTCCAGTAATCCGGCGAGCGCAGGACCGAGCAGCAATTCCTGCGGATTGGGCGGCGGAGCTCCCGCCGTCAGCAACGCGAGGCTGCCGAATTCCGGCAATGCGGTCTCGGCACGGCGGCCCGCGCCGCCCGCAAGGACCTCCGCCAGCCCGGGGCGGTCCGGTACACCGAAGATCCGCTGCTGACGCGGAGACCGCAGGTCGGCGTCGATCAGCAGCGTGCGCTCACCGAGCTGCGCGAAGGCCACCGCGAGATTCGCCGCCACGTAGCTGCGGCCCTCACCCGGACCCGGGCTCGCGACCACCAGTGCGCGGCGCCTCAGGCCGGCGTTCGCCCAGTCGATCAGGATCCGCGTGCGCAAGGCGCGCAGCTCCTCGGCGCGAGGCTGCGCAGGCCCGCGGAGGACGACCAGCTCGCTGCTGACGCCACGTCCGGCCGGCGGCGGCTCGGCCGGGCTGCGCCGCCGCGCCGCCATGGCCAGAACATTCTCGTGCACATGCGTCGCCATCTATCGCTCCGGCCCGGGCAAGGCGAGCGCGGCCCCGGAGCCGAGCAGGCGTTCCGGCGTGCCGCGCCAGGCGCCGAGCACCGCGAGCAAGGGGACATCGTCCGTGAGCAGCAGGTCGGCGGGCGAGCGCACCCGGCGATCGAGCATTTCCATCAGCATCACGAGGCCGACGCCGAGCAACGTCCCGACGGCGAGCGATGCGGCGACGTTCAACGCCAGGCGCGGGTGCGACGGCGAATCCGGCAGCGTGGCGGGGCTGAGCATGGCCACATTGGTCTGGTTGGCGCGGCTGTCGACCCGGTTCGAGGTGAAACGCTGCAACGCCAGGCCGTAGGCGCGCTGAGCGTTCTCCACGTCGCGCTGCAGGACCGCCGCCTGGTTTCGGCTTGGCTTCTCCTGCAGCACGCGCTCGCGCTGCGCATCGAGCGCCGCCTGCAGGTCGACTTCGCGCCGACGGCCCTGGCGCGCGCTGCTCTCCAGGTCGGTGAAGACCTTGCGGATCTCGGCGGCGAGCTTCGCGCGCAGGCCGTCGTTCTCCGACAGCTGCCGCTGATAGCTGGGATGGTTGACGCCGAGCTGAGAGCCGACCTCGCGCAGCCTGGTCTCGGCAAGCAGCAGATCGGACTTGAGTCTCTGCACCAGGGGATCGGACAACACGTCGGGTACGCTCTCGGGCGCGCCGTCGCGCGCAAGAAATGCGCGCGCCTGCTCGAGTTTCGCCGTTGCGTCGTAGGTCCGGGCCTGGGCGCTCACCAGCTGTTTCGAAATGTCCGCCAGCCGGGCATTGTCGAGGTCGGAGCCTTCGTCGGAGGCGACGATCCCGTTTTGCCGCTGATACGCGGTCAGGCGGGCTTGCGCCTCTTCGAGGCTGGCGCGCAAGCTCTTCAGCTGCTCGTCGAACCAAGCTGCCGCCTCGCGCGTGGGTTCGACGCGCAGCTCGAGCATCGTGTCGACGTACGCCTTGCCGAATGCGTTGGCGACCGAAGCGGCAAAGGCGGGATCCTTGGACGAGAAGCTGAGCTGGATGACGTTGCTCTGGGTCGTGTCCACCTTGAGGCTTGCGAGCAGATTGTCTATCAGCCAGTCGTCGATCGAGCCGCTGCCCCGCGTCGCCTTGGCATAGGCGGCGCGCAGCTCGGGCTTGCCCGCAAGGTCGAGATTGCGCACCACCTTGCCCGCCACCCTCCGGCTGGTGATGATGTCCATCTGCGTCTGCATGTAGCTGAGCCGCTCCTGCGGCAGGATCAGCGGGCGCAGGGTATTGCTCAGCGATTGCTCGTCCTTCGCGTCCACCAGCAGCGAGACCGTCGCCTTGTAGGACTTCGGCAGCAGCAGGCTCGCGGCGACGGCGGCCAGCACCGTGGCCAGCAGCACCGTCGCGAACACGCCGAAGCGCGCGCGCAAGGCAAGCAGGAACTGCCGGATGTTCATCTAGAACAGGCTCTCTTTCACGTAGATCACGTCGTCCGGTTCGACTCTGGCGGTCAGGCGCGTCTCGACCGGGAGCGTCTTGCCGTCGGGCGTCCTGCGCCGGATCTCCAGCCCGCGTTCGGTGCCGCGGGGCGTCAGCCCGCCGCCAACCGACAGCGCCTGCACCACGGTCATGCCCGGCTCCAGGCGGTACACGCCCGCGCGCTGGACCTCGCCGTAAATATAGAACACGGGCGCGCGCGGCACGTAGATCGAATCTCCGCTCTGCAGCTCGATGTCGTGCACAAAGTCGCCCGCGCGGTACATCGCCGGCACGTTGACCTCGATCCGGTTGGTCTCGCCGCGGCGCGCGGCCACCACGGTCACGGTGTCGGCGCCCTGCGGAGTGATTCCGCCGGCGAGCGCGAGCACGTCGGTCAGCCTGACGCGCGCGCCGTCGAGCGGATACCGCCCCGGCCGCGCGACCTCGCCCAGCACGGAAACCTGCCGGCTGCGCA
>JBOIFE010000180.1:0-7663 GCA_050741015.1 Burkholderiales bacterium
GCCTCGGGCGGCAAGCTCGAGATGCAGATCAAGGTGGAATCGGGCCGCGGCTACGTGCCCGGCAACATGCGCTATCTTCCCGAGGAGACGAAGGGCATCGGCCGCGTCATCCTGGACGCGTCGTTCAGCCCGGTGCGTCGCGTGTCCTACGCGGTCGAATCGGCGCGCGTCGAGCAACGCACCGACCTCGACAAGCTGATCATGGACATCGAGACCAACGGCTCGATCGAGCCCGAGGAGGCGATCCGCTACGCGGCGCGCGTGCTGGTTGACCAGCTGTCGGTGTTCGCGCAGCTCGAGGGCACGGCGCTTCCGGCCGAGGCGCCCAAGTCGCCGACAGTCGACCCGATCCTGCTGCGTCCGGTGGACGACCTCGAGCTGACCGTGCGCTCGGCCAACTGCCTGAAGGCCGATAACATCTACTACATCGGGGACCTGATCCAGCGCAGCGAAACCGAGCTGCTGAAGACGCCGAACCTGGGCCGCAAGTCGCTGAACGAAATCAAGGAAGTACTCGCTTCGCGCGGGCTGACGCTGGGCATGAAGCTCGAGAACTGGCCGCCGGCCGGGCTCGAGCACCATCGCAGCTGAGGGGCACATGCGTCACGGACTAGGCCTGCGCAAGCTCAACCGCACCTCGAGCCATCGGCTCGCGATGCTGCGCAACATGATGGTCTCCCTGCTGCGCCACGAGGAGATCACGACCACGGTGCCCAAGGCGAAGGAATTGCGCCGGGTCGTGGAGCCCATGATCACGCTCGGCAAGGCGCCGTCGCTCGCGAATCGTCGCATGGCGTTCAACCGCCTTCGCGATCGCGATATCGTCGGCAAGCTGTTCGGCGAGCTGGGGCCGCGCTACGCCAAGCGCCACGGCGGCTACCTGCGCATCCTGAAGAGCGGCTTGCGCAAGGGCGACAATGCTCCCATGGCGCTGGTCACCCTGATGGACCGGCCGGAGCTGAAGGCCGACGAGAAGAAGCCGGCCAAGGAAAAAGCGGCCGCCTGAACTGCTAGGCGACGACGATCGCCCGGTAGTCGTTCACGTTGGTGCGCGTCGGGCCCGTTACGACCAGATCCCCGAGGGCCGAGAAGAACCCGTAGCTGTCGTTGGCGTCGAGTTGCGCCCGCGCGTCCAGCCCCTTCGCTGCGGCTCGCGCGAGGGAATCCGGCGCCATCACCGCCCCCGCGTTGTCTTCCGACCCGTCGATGCCGTCGGTGTCGGCCGCGATCGCATGGATCCCCGGTGCGCCCTCGAGCGCCAGCGCCAGCGCGAGCAGGAACTCCGCGCAGCGCCCGCCGCGTCCGCCGGCGCCGCGCACGGTGACCGTGCATTCGCCGCCCGAGATCAGCACCGACGGTCGCTGCATTGAACGCGCGCGCCGCGCCATGTCGAGGGCCACGACCCGCGCCTCCCCCGTGATGTCGTCGCCCAGGACCACGGGGGCGATCCCTTCCGCGGCAAAGACAGCCGCCGCGGCCTCCAGCGACCGCCGCGCGGCCGCGACCACGCGGTTCTCGACTCGAGCGAAGATCGCGTCGCCAGGCTTCGGCGTCTCCGAGAACGGGCCCGGCGCGGGAATGCCGTAGCGGCCCAGGATCGCCTGCGCGTCCGCGATGCTCGTCGGGTCGGGCGCGCAGGGTCCCGAGGCGATGTTCGTGGGATCGTCGCCGACCACGTCTGAAACGATCAGCGCGAGCACGGGTGCGCGGCTTGCCGCGGCCAGCCGTCCGCCCTGGATGGCCGACAGGTGCTTGCGCACAGTATTGATTTCCTGGATCGGCGCGCCGCATCGCAGCAACTCGCGCGTCATCGCCTTCAGGGCGTCCATGGCCACGCCGGGCGCGGGCAGCGAGAGCAAGCTCGACCCGCCGCCCGAGACGAGCGCGAGCAGCAGGTCCTGCGGCCCCAGTGCGCGCACGCCTTCCAGGATCGCGCGTGCGCCTTGCTCGCCGGCCGCATCGGGCACGGGATGGCCGGCCTCGAGCACCCGGATGCGCTGCGTCGGCAGGCCGTGGCCGTAGCGGGTGAGGGCCACGCCCTCCAGCGCGGCGGTGCGCGGCCACGCACGCTCGACGGCCAGCGCCATGGACGCGGCGGCCTTGCCGGCGGCGGCGACATAAGTTCGGCCCGCCGGCGGCGCCGGAAGCTGCGGCGGCAGGATGCGCAGCGGATCCGCGGCGCCGACGGCCGCGCGGAAGCTCGCTTCCAGCAGCGCGCGCATCCGCCGCAGTGTACCGGTAGCGGGCTTGCGCTATGCTCGGCGGCACCATGACGCTCCGCACCCAGCCCCCATTCCGCGCCGACCATGTCGGCAGCTTCCTGCGCCCGAAGGAGCTCCTCGAGGCGCGCGACCGCCACTTCCGGCAGAAGGCCATCACGCGCGCCCAGCTGCGCGAAGTCGAGGACGCGGCGATCCGCAAGATCGTCAAGCTCCAGGAGGACTGGGGCCTGCAAGGCATCACCGACGGCGAGTTCCGCCGCACCTACTTCCACGTCGATTTTCTCGAGCAGCTGGAGGGCGTCGAGGTGAAGGGCGGCATCCAGGTCAAGTTCCACGGCGCCGCGGGCGACGTCGATTTCGCCCCGCCGGTAATGCACGTGACCGGCAAGCTGCGCCGTGCGAAGCCGATCCAGCTGGAAGACTTCAAGTTCCTCAAGTCCGCGACTACGCGCACCCCCAAGGTCACGATCCCGTCGCCCACGATGCTGCACTTCCGCGGCGGCCGCGGCGCGATCAGCCGCGAGGCCTACCCCGACCTGGAGGGCTTCTACGAGGACGTCGCGCGCGGCTACCGCGAGGAGATCCGCCAGCTCGCCGACGCGGGCTGCCGCTACCTGCAGCTCGACGACACGAACCTCGCCTACCTGTGCGACGCGAAGATGCGCGAGGGCGCGCGCCAGCGCGGCGACGACCCGAACGAGCTGCCGCGCCGCTATGCGCGGCTCATCAACTCCGCGATCTCCGGGCGACCGAAGGACATGGTCGTCGGCGTGCACCTGTGCCGGGGAAACTTCCAGAGCGCCTGGGCGGCCGAGGGCGGCTACGAGCCGGTGGCCGAGGTGCTGTTCAACGACCTGCAGGTCGACGGCTACTTCCTCGAGTACGACGACGCGCGTTCCGGCGATTTCGCGCCGCTGCGCTTCGTGCCCAAGGGCAAGCACGTGGTGCTCGGGCTGGTGACGACCAAGCTCGGCAACCTCGAGTCCGGGGATGAGCTCAAGCGTCGCATCGAGCAGGCGGCGAAGCACGTGCCGCTCGAGCAGCTGTGCCTGTCGCCGCAGTGCGGGTTCTCCAGCACCGTGCATGGCAACCAGCTCGCCATGGAAGCGCAGGCGGCCAAGATCCGTCTCGTGGTCCAGACCGCGCGCGAGGTCTGGGGCGGCGTGTAGGGTGGGCCAACGGCCCACCGTACGTGCTCGCTAGCCGAACGATTCCTTCGCGGCGTCCTTGCCCAGGGCGTACAGGCCCGGATAGGCCTCGCGGAACACGCGCTGGATCTCCGCCACCGGCACATCGGCGTAGGAGCCGCGCTCGCGCAGGTACTCCATGTGGCGGCGGGCGTCCTCGTCGAACGGGTGGAAGATCGAGTCCTCGCGCCCGTCGAATTCGAGCGGCCGCACGCGAAACTTGCGGCACAGCTCGAGGTTGAAGGCCGGTGTCGCCTTCACCCATCGGCCCTCGAGCCAGAGCTCGGTAAACCCATGGTAGACGAAGAGGTCCGAACCCATCCGCTCGGCGAGGCGCGGCGTCGTGAGGTGGTTCTTCACGTCGGCGAAGCCCACGCGCGCGGCGAGGCCCGCGGCCCGGGCGCTCGCCGCGAGCAGCGACGCCTTGCCGATGCAGAAGCCCTCGCCCGCGGCGAGGCAGTCACTCGCGCGAAAGACGCGCTCGTCGGCGAAGTCGAGGAACGGGTTGTAGCGCACGCCGTCGCGCACCGCGTAGTAGAGCGCGACCGCGCGTTCGCGATCGTCGCCGCCGCGGGCATGCTCGCGCGTGAACTCGACAACGCGCGGATGCGCGCTGTCGACATAGCGCCCGGGCGCGAGGAACGGCGTCATCGGTCGAGCTTCATCAGCCGGCGCGTCGCCGCGAACAGCGCGCTGCGCGGCTCGCCCAGCGCATCGATGACGGTGAAGTGGTCGGTGCCGGGCATCGGCACGTCTTCGGCGACGACGCGCCGCCAGCGCTCGGCGAGCAGGGCGTTCTGGCGCTTGAACTCCGAGCTCTCGAGGCCGCCGACCGCGAGCGCGAGCGGCGCGCGCGTCGCCGGCGGCAGCGCGGCGGGCGAGACCTTGAGCGCCGAGACCTCGTCGAGCCGCAGGTCGCCGTTCAGCCAACGCACGTGCTCGAGCGGTCGCAGGTCGTAGATGCCGCTGACGGCGAGCGCGCCCTTGTAGAGATCCTTAGGCAGCGAGGAATCGACCACGGACCAGAGCGCGGCGAGCATCATTGCGGCGAGGTGCCCGCCGGCGGAATGCCCGCTGACGAAGAGGCGGTCCTCGTCCATGCCGTACTGCTCGGCGTGCCGGTAGAGCCAGGCCGACGCAGCGAGCATCTGCTGCACGATGTGCTCGATGCTCACCTTGGGGCACAGGTCGTAGTTGACGACCACCAGCGACACGCCCGCGTCGACCCACGCCGGCGCGAGGAACGAGAAGTCGCGCTTGTCGAGCGAGCGCCAGTATCCACCGTGGATGAACACGAGCGCGCTGCCGTCCCCCTTGCGCGAAGGGAAGATGTCGAGCGTCTCGCCAGGCGAGGCGCCGTAGGCGCGGTCGAGGTGGCAGGACATCTGTGCGCGCACGCGCGCCGAGGTCTCCGCCCAGCGCGCCAGATGGCGCGGATGGTCGGGAAAGAGCTCGCGATTGTTGTATTCGCGCTCGAAGAATGCGGCGTCGGTCATCAGCCCGCGATTCTAGCGGGTCTTCTCCGCGCGAAGCCAGGTCACCGGGCGCCCGAGCGCGCCCGCGAGCGCCTTCTGCTCGGGGTCCGCGAGCGCCGCCTCGCGCGCCTTGCGGATCGCCGCGGCCTGTGCCGCGGGATCCTGGGTCGGCGGGTTGTCGACCAGCGCGTCGAGGATGGCGAGGAAGTTCGACCGGCCTCGCCGGTGGGTCTCGCCGTAGCCCTTCAGCAATCCCGCGCAGGCCGCGATCTCCAGCGCGAGCGGCGTCGAGCGGGGTGCCGCGTCGCGAACGGCGGCGAGCCAGCGCTCGATCAACGCCTGCTCCTCCGCGTAGCGCAGGCTCCGCGGACGCCAGGGTTTCAGCCACGCGAGCGCGCGAACCAGCAGATAGCCGCCGATGCCCGAGGTCCGCACATGCAGGCCGACGTTGTAGGCGTCGAGCTTTCCGTGCGCCTCCGCCCAGTCGCGCAGGCGCCGGCCGAGTCCGGGGGGCAGCAGCGACGCCACCTCCTCGACGCCCGGTTTCAGGTAGTCGATCACCGTGACCGGCTCGCCGTCTTTCGCGCCAACCTCGCGACGCACGCGCGCAAAGCGCGAGCGGCGCGTCTTCAGGTCCGCGACGCGGATGATGTCCTCGTAGCTCATCCACAGCGCGAGCTGGCGCCCGGCCTCGCCGACGATCGCCGCGTCCACGCGGCCGAGCGTCGACATGCGCTCCAGGTAGAGGCGCGCGTAGGCCTCGCCCTGGTAGTCGCGCAGGCGGGCCGTGCCCAGCTCCAGGATCTCCCGGGTCCCGGGCGGCAGCGGGCGGGGTGCGTCCTGCGGCGCCGCGCGCGAGCCCGAGGCAATCTCGAAGCCCGCAGCGAAGCCGCGCAGGCTCGCCTGCGCGCCCTTGCCTGCGGCGACGATCGCGGCCTCGCACACGCCGCGCGGCAGCGGCAGCGCGCCGGATCCCGCCAGCGCGCCGAACAGCACGGCATTGATGACGGTGCTCTGCGCTTCGGCAATGCGCCGCATGTCGAACAGCACCGCGTGGCGCGCGAGCGCACGCGCGGCGTCGCGCACTCGCTCCGGCGGGAAGCGCCCGTCGGCCATCTGCATCTTTTCGACCGTCGCGTAAATGCGGTGCGTGGACGCGATGAACGTGGTGCGATCGGGCGTGACGAAGCCATTCTGCATTGCGCGGCCCGCCTCGAGCAGTTCGGAGGCGACCATCACGTCGACGTTGCCGGGGCTGGGCGTGAGCGACATCACCGGCTCGCGCCCGCCGAGCGACGCGCGCGGAGCGGGGTAGATCTCGAGGTAGTAAGTCGTCGCGCCGGTGCGCTGCGCGACCCCCGGGATCGATGTCGCCTGCACGGGAAAGCCGCTGGCCGTCGCGGCATGGACCAGCCAGTCGGCCATCACCCCGCCGCCCTCGCCGCCGAGCGCGGCGACGAGCACCGTGATCGAGCGCTCGGGCAGGCTCACGCCGGGACGAAGAGTGCGCGCAGCCGGGAGAGCGCCCGGTCGAGGATTCGCGGGTTCTGGACCACCTCGGCACGGTAGAACGACGGGCACAGCGTCGCCGCGTGCGCGTTCTCGCCGCACAGGCCGCAGCCCACGCAGCCGTCGATCACCGTCGCGACCGGGTCCTTGCGCAGCGGGTCGGGATTGTCCTTGACCGTGAGCGTCGGGCAGCCCGAGAGCCGGATGCAGGAATGGTCGCCCGTGCAGGTGTCCTCGTCGACACCGTACTTGACGCGCACCACGCGCTTGCCCGCGGCGAGCTTGCGCGCGGTCTCCGGGCGCACGCGGCGCTGGCGCTCCAGCTGGCACTCGCCGTCAGCCACGATCACCTTGAGGCCGCGGTAGTCGGTCGTCATCGCCTCGTGCAGCGTCGACTTCATTTCACCGACGTGGTAGGTGTGCACGTTGCGCGTCCAGCTCACGCCGAGGCCCGCGAGCGCGCGCTCGATCGACATGTCGTCGGCCTTGCCCGCGCTGTGTTGCGGGCTCGAGGGCAGCTCCTGCGTGCCGGTCGCGGAGCTGTAGCCGTTCTTCATGATGACGAGGATGCCGTCGTCGCGATTGAACACCGCGTTGGCCACGCCCGAGGTGAGGCCGTTGTGCCAGAACCCGCCGTCGCCCATGATGGTCACGCTGCGCCGCTCGAACATCGGGTTGACCGCCGAGTTCGACGCGAGCCCGAGCCCGTAGCCGAGCACCGTGTGGCCGATGTTGAACGGCGGCAGCGTCGAGAACGTGTGGCAGCCGATGTCCGCCGAGACGTGGTAGGCGCCGATCTCCTTCTCGACCAGCTTCATCGCCGCGAACACGGGTCGCTCGGGGCAGCCGACGCAGAAGCCCGGCGGGCGCGTAGGCAGCGGTGCGCCGAGCAGCTCGGCCGCCTTCTTCTTCGGCGCGACGAGCGCCGCGAGCGCCTCGGGCATGCCGAGGAAGCGCGCTACGCCCGCGAGCACGGCCTCGCCCGTGTACTCGCCCGCCATCGGCAGCACGTCCTTGCCGCGAAGCTTGACGGCGTTCACCTCGGCGCGACGCAGCGCGGCGAGGATCGCGTCCTCGAGGTAGGCCGGCTGGCCCTCCTCGACGACCAGCACCTCGCGCTTGCCGGCGCAGAAGCCCGTGATTTCCTCGGGCACGAGCGGGTAGGTCACGTTCAGGCAGTAGATCGGCACGCGCGAGGCGCCGAACGCATCGGCGAGGCCGAGCTGCTGAAGCGCGCGGATCACCGCGTTGTACAGGCCGCCCTGGCAGA
>JBOIFE010000181.1:0-7061 GCA_050741015.1 Burkholderiales bacterium
CGAAGGTCCAGTAGGCCCAGGCCCAGTCGATCAGCACGACCAGGCGGTTGCGAAAACCGATCAGGAAGAAGATGTGCGCGCTGAGCCAGGTGATCCAGGCGACCCAGCCCCAGACGTGCACGCGTCCGAACATCGCCACCGCCTTGCTGCGGCCGATGGTCGCGAGCTGCCCGCAGTCGCGGTAGCGAAAGGGCCGCGTGGGACGGCCGGCAAGCGCGGCGACGAGGTTGCGCGCCGCATGCCGCCCCATTTGCTTGGCCGCTGGCGCGACGCCGGGTACGGGCGGCGCGTGCGAGGGCAGCGCGGCGAGGTCGCCCGCGACCTGGATCTCGGGGTGGCCGGGCACCGACAGGTCGGGCTCGACGATCACGCGCCCCCCGCGATCGAGCGGCACGCCGAGCGTCGCCCCGAGCGGGCTCGCGGCGACGCCCGCGCACCAGATCACGGTCTTCGCCTCCAGCCGGTCGCCGCCCAGTTGCACGCCCTGTGCGTCGATGCCGGTGACGCGGCGGCCGAGCCACACGGTAACCCCGAGCAATTCGAGCTGGACGCGCGCGCGCTCGGACAGGTCGGGCGGGTACGGGGGCAGCACGCGGTCCATGCCTTCCACCAGCACCACGCGCGCATTGCGCGGGTCGAAGCGTCGGAACTCACCCTTCAGCGTGTGGCGCGCGATCTCGGCGAGCGTGCCCGCCATCTCGACGCCGGTCGCGCCCGCGCCGATGACGACGAACGTGAGCCAGGCGGCGCGCTTCACGGGATCGGCTTCGCGCTCGGCGTACTCGAAGGCGAGCAGGATGCGCTGGCGGATGGCAAAGGCGTCGGCGAGCGTCTTCAGGCCGGGCGCGTGCGCGCGCCACTCGTCGTGGCCGAAGTAGCTGTCGGTCGCGCCGGGGGCAAGGATCAGCCGGTCGTAGTCGAGCGCCTCGCCGTCCTCGAGGATCACCCGGCGCGCGGCGACATCCACGCGCTCGGCCTCGCCGAACAGCACGGTGGCGTTCGCCTGCCGGGCGAGCGCGCGGCGAATCGGCTCGGCGATGGCCGGCGCGGCGAGGCCCGCCGTCGCCACCTGGTAGAGCAGCGGCTGGAACAGGTGGTGGTTGGTGCGGTCGAGCACGGTGAGTTGCACGGGCGCCCGACGCAGCGCGCGCGCGGCGAACAGGCCGCCGAAGCCGCAGCCGACGATGACGACGCGAGGGATCATGCGTCTATGATAGTCGGATGGACCTGATCCGCCCCGGGCTCACTGGCGGCGCGTCGCTCGTCGTCGCCGAGGAACACACTGCGCCGCGCGTGGGCAGCGGGCGCGTGCACGTGCTCGCCACGCCGGTGATGATCAACCTGTTCGAGGCCGCGGCGCTCGAGGCCGTCGAGCACCTGCTGCCGGCCGGCCACCAGAGCCTGGGCACGGTGCTGAACGTGCGCCACATCGCCGCGACGCCGGTCGGCATGCGCGTCACGGCGAGCGCCGAGGTGATTGGCGTCGAGGGCCGAACGATCCGCTTTCGCGTCGAGGCGCGCGACGAGAAGGAGCTGATCGGCGACGGCACGCACGAGCGCGTGGTCGTCAACGTCGCCAAGTTCGACCAGCGCGTGCAGCGCAAGCTCGGTAAATAGGGACAGTCCCTATTTGTCGAGCCAGAAGCGCGGCGCGGCGAGGAAGGCGCGCCAGGCGGCCGGCAGCTGCTTGATCAGTCCCGCCTTACGGAGTCCTTCGCGCGGCGGGCGCGCGTCCAGTTCCTTTCGCAGCCGGCGGGCGACCTGCAGGTCGTTCAGCTCGCCCAGCAGGTCCTGCAGGTGCTTCAGGCTCAGGATCAGCGGCGCGGCGTCCTGCGTCGGGAACGCACCGCACAGGAATTCGCCCGCGTAGCGCAGTCGCCGCAGCTGGATCCGAAGCGCGTGCCGGCGGCGGGGCCGCACCCAGTCGATGCGCTCTCCCCTGCGACGGGCCCGGCGGTCGGCGCGCTCGAGCGCAGCGCGGGCAAACTGCGCCAGCGGAATCGGCGGCAAGGGCAGCCCCCGAGGCGGAACCCACGGCAGTGGTTCGCGCAGTACGGCGCGCAGCCCGGCCTGGGCCGAGCGCCGATGGCGCTGCGCAGCGAGGCGCAGCGCGGGCGGCAGCCGTCGCGTGAAGACGTCCCAGTCGCGCGCTGCGCCCGCGACGCGCGCCAGGCGCCGCAGCGCCAGGCGCAGCGCGCGCGCATCCGCGGCCTGCAGCGTGCCCTCGAAGACGAACATCGCGGCGCGCAGCCGGCGCATGCCGACCCGCATCTGGTGCAGGTATTCGGCGTTGGCGCCGCGCAGTGCGCCCGGCGCATTGGCAAGCATTTGCCCGAGCGCCTCGTGGAAGACGGCGCGCCTCGCCGCCGCGACGCCCATTGCAGGGCGCAGCGCAACGCCCTGCGCCTTGCGCGGCCGTGCTAGTACGGCCGGAAGCCGAACAGCCAAGGATGGAAGTAGAACGTCGCCGCGCAAAGCGCGAGTCCGACCGCGGGCCTCACCCAGCCGATCTCGCGCGCCGAGAAGCGGTTGCGTCCGCGCGCGATCGCGGCGAACGGGACGTTCGAGGTGCTCGACGCGAAGCGCGCCCAGTCCGCGCCGAGCTCCACGGCTTTTCGCGCATCCTGCAGCGGTGCGCCCGCCGCGGCGAGCAGGAGCAGCCCGCCGAAGAACACCACGGCCTGCAGCGAACCCACGGCGAGGACGTGCGCGCCGGCCCAGAGCATGATCGACCACATGATCGGATGCCGCGTCACGCGCAGCATGCCGCGCGCGGCATGCTCGTGCCGGAGCGCGCCGGCCTGGCCGAGCAGCGCGGGATTGCGCGAGAGCAGCCCGCAGGCGAGAAGGACAAAGGCAAAAGGCATCGCCACCGCGGGCGCCCAGCGTACCCCGGTCCACAGCGCCTCGTACGGCGCGCGCTCGTATTCGAAGGTCATCCAGGCGAGGCCCGCGAGCGAGGCGAACGAGAACAGCCCCACGTAGGCGCCACGGCCGATCGTCCGCACGGCCGCATCGCGCAGTGGCGTGCTCGGCACGATGTGGATGCCGAGAAACACCAGCGTAGCGAGGATCAGGGTGAGCGTCGTGTCCAGCGCGGCCTCCGTCGAGTGGACGGATTGTCGGCCACGGCCGGGCGCTCAGGCAAGATCGATGACGAAGAGTCGGATCAGGTCTTCCAGCACTTCGCGCGAGCCGAGCACGCGGCAGCCGAGGCGGCTGGCGCGCTCGCCGCTCGCGAGCACCACGCGCGCCACATGGCGCACTTCCAGGTCGACTTCGAAATCCTCCACCTGCGGATGGCGGATGCGCACGCGCTCCAGCCGGGTGCCCTCGCAGAGCGGGATCGTCGGATCCGACACCAGCATGCAGATGCCATCCAGGCTCACGTCGGCCACGCGCGCGCGGAACGCCTGCAGCCCCATGCGCAACTCGGCGCCCACGGGCGCCTGCGCCGGCACCTGCACGCGGCTCTGCCCGCGGCGCTGCTGCATGCCGAGGACCGCGGTCGGCAGCACGCACTGGATGCAGGCCTGCCCCTCGTGGACGGCCTGGCGCGGCGCGTCGGCCGAGAAGGCGAACAGCGCCCCGCGGTGGCTGCACCTCAGCGAGAGCTTGGGCGAGGAAAGCGCCGCCGAGTTGGCGGGCTTGTGGTCGGAGAACGAGATCATCATCGTGCCGCGGATCGGCTCGACACGCAGCAACTGCGACATGAACATGATCTTCGGCGGGACGTTCGCCGTCAGCGTGTCGCGATCCAGCAGGATCGCGTCCAGCAGCTTGCCGATCTCGATTCCCGAGCGGACGAGGAGCTGGCCCGTGTTGGCCAGCCGGGCGGATAAATCGTTGGCAATCAAGGACTCTATGCTGCCAGCTTCGGGCGCCGGCTCAAGGACTAAATACGCAGTGCAAACCACCCTGCCGTGACCGCGAGTGTGACCAGTGTCACGGGAACGCCGCTGCGCGCGTGCTTGCGCCAGTCGATGACGATGCCGCGCCGCTCCGCGGCCGCGACGACGATCAGGTTCGCGATCGAGCCCACCAGCAGCAGGTTGCCCGCCAGCGTGCTGACCAGCGCGAGCATCGGGCCGGAGAAAGGCTCGGTCGCCACCGGCAGCAGCAGCATGACTGCGGGCGCGTTGGACACCAGGTTCGACAGCACGAGCGTCGCCGCGAAAAGCGGCCCCGGCTCGGTCAGCGGCACGCCCGCGGCGGCGAGCCAGTGCACGGCGCGCTCGACATAGCCGGTCTGCGCCAGCGCGTGGTTGACCACGAACAGGCCGATGAACAGGACCAGCAGGTTCCAGTCCACCAGCCCCAGCATCTTCTGCGACTTCAGCCGCAGGCTGGTGAGCAGCAGTCCCGCGCCCGCGAGGGCGGCCACGTCGCGGGGGACATCGGTGAACAGGAACACCCCGAGCAGGGTGGTGACGACGGCGAGGCCCTTGATCGTCTGCCAGCGGCTGTAGGGCGGGTCGGGCTGCCGGCGTTCCGGCGGCGCGTCGTCGAGCACGGTGCGCCAGCGCCCGCGTGTTTGCCAGGCGATCACGCCCCAGGTGGCAGCGAGGCCGACCGCGACCGGCGGGATCGCCTCGGCAAGATAGCCGCGGAACGAAAGCTCCAGCACCTGGCCGATCAGCATGTTCTGCGGGTTGCCGATCAGCGTCGCCGCCGAGCCGACGTTCGCGGCGCAGGCAAGGCCGATCAGGTAGGGCACCGGGTCGAGGCGCCGCTCGAGGCAGGCGTCGGCGAGCACGGGCGCGACCGCGAGGCAGACGACGTCGTTGCTGAAGATGGCCGAGAGCGTGCCGCATACCACGATCACGACCCCGAGCAGCGCCGCGGGCGACACGCGCAGGTCGGCGAGCGCGAGCGTCACGCGGCCGTAGAAGCCACCCAGGCGCATCTGCGCCGAGATCACCATGAACGAAAAGAGCAGCAGCAGCGTCGGCAGGTGCACCGCCTGCCAGGCGTCCTCGGGCGTCAGCGCGCCGAGCGCGACGAGCGCCATCGCGCCGAGCAGCGCGACCCCGGTGCGGTCGAGCTGCAGGAACGGCAGCCCGCCGAGCAGCATGCCGGCGTAGACAACGCCGAAGACCACGAGGATGGTCGTGGCCACGGTAGCGCGCTCAGGCCAGGGACTTGCCGACGATCTCGGCGACGTCGCGCGACAGCCCCTGGGCGTCGCGGATGCGCTCGAGCTCGGCGCGCGCGCGCGCCTGGCGCGCGCCATCGAACTTGCGCCAGCGGTCGAAGCCGCGCGCCATGCGTGCGGCGACCTGCGGATTGAGCTTGTCGAGCTCGAGCACGCGGTCGGCGAGGAACGCATAGGCCGCGCCGTCGGCGGCATGGAAGCGCACGTGGTTCGCGGCGAAGGCGCGCACCAACGCATACACCTTGTTCGGCACCTTGAGGTCGAAGGCGGGGTGCACCAGCAGCTGGCGCACGCGCTCCAGGGTCCCCGGCAGGCGCGACAGCGCCTGCACCGAGAGCCACTTGTCCACCACCAGCGGCTCGTCCTTCCACTTCGCGTAGAACGCCTGCAGCGCGGACTCGCGCTCGCGGCAGTCGTGGTTCGCGAGGCTCGCGAGCGCCGCCATGGCGTCGGTCATGTTGTCGGCGCGGCGGAACTGCTCGTTGGCGAGCGCCGAGAGCCCGAGCTCGGCGAGGTAGCCGAGGCACAGGTTCTTCAGCGCGCGCCGGCCGGCCGAGTCCGGATCGGGCGAGTAGGGCGCGCCGGTCTCGAGCGCGCGGTAGAGCTTTGTCAGCTCGGGCTGGAGCTTCTGCGCGATCTGCAGCCGCAGCGTATTGCGCGCGGCGTGCAGCGCGTCGGGATCGACGACCTCGAGCTGCTCGGCGAGGAAGGACTCCGACGGGAGCGCGAGCGCCTCGGCGACGAAGGCGTGGTCGCCCTCGGCCAGCAGCCGCAGCGCCGCTTCCAGGAACGCGCCCGAGGGCTCGCCCTTTTTCTTCAGGATGATGTCGGCCGCGAGGCGCTGGCCGGCCTCCCAGCGGTTGAACGGGTCGTCGTCGTGCGCCATCAGGTGCACGAGCTCGGCCTCGGTGTAGGGGTAGTTCAGGATCACCGGCGCCGAGAACCCGCGTAGCAGCGAGGCCACGGGCTTCTCGGGCACGGCGAAGTCGAAAGACTGCTCGGCGTCGGTGACCGCGAGCACGCGCTCGTGCGCTCCGACCTTCACCGCGAGCGGAATGTGGAACGGCGGATTCATCGACTGCTTCACGCGCAGCGTGAACGTGCCATCGCGGAAATCGCCCTGGCAGTCGAGCACCGGCGTGCCGGCGACGTCGTACCAGCGGCGGAACTGCGAGAGGTCGACGCCCGAGGCGTCCTGCATCGCCTGGACGAAGTCGTCGCAGGTCACGGCCTGGCCGTCGTGGCGCTCAAAGTAGAGCTTCATGCCGGCCTGGAATTTCTGCTCGCCGAGCAGCGTGTGCTGCATGCGCACGACCTCCGCGCCCTTCTCGTACACGGTCAGGGTGTAGAAGTTGCGGATCTCCAGGGAGGACTGCGGGCGCACCGGGTGCTTCATCGGGCCCGCATCCTCGGGGAATTGCCCGGCGCGCAGCATGCGCACGTTCTGGATGCGCTCGACCGCGCGCGAGTAGAGGTCGGCGCTGTACTCCTGGTCGCGGAAGACCGTGAGGCCCTCCTTCAGCGAGAGCTGGAACCAGTCGCGGCAGGTGACGCGGTCGCCGGTCCAGTTGTGGAAGTACTCGTGCGCGACCACCGAGTCGATCGCCTGGTAGTCGGCGTCGGTCGCGGTGTCGGGGCGCGCGAGCACGTAGCGCGTGTTGAAGATGTTGAGGCCCTTGTTCTCCATCGCGCCGGAATTGAAATCGCCCACCGCGACGATGCGGTACTGGTCCAGGTCGAGCTCGAGTCCGAAGCGCTGCTCGTCCCAGCGGATCGCGCGCTTCAGGCAATCCATCGCCCAGCCCGCCTGGTCGAGCTTTCCCGGCTCGACGTAGACGTAGAGATTTTTTTCCTGCAGGACCTCGAGCTTGGCTGCGACGAGGGCGAAGAGGTAGCAGGGCTTGGG
>JBOIFE010000182.1:0-1605 GCA_050741015.1 Burkholderiales bacterium
GTCTTGTCGGTCACCATGATGCGGCCGGCGTAGCCGCCCTTCTCCAGCTTCTCGAAGGCCTGCTCCTGTTCGATGTAGTGCGGCAGCACCTGCTCGAGCTTGGACTTCGTCGACTCCGCCGCGGCGAGATCGTATTTCGCCTTCTCCAGCAGGCTCTTCTCCTGCCCAAGCTCGTTTTCGTACGCGCGCACGTTGGAATCGTGTTGCGCGAGCACCTCGGCAAAGAGCCCGGGCGGGTCGCCCTTCTGCATGACCGGGCGCTTTCCCGTGAGCTGCGCCTCGACTCGCCTCAGTGCCAGGCGTTTGTTGTCGTAATCCGCGCGCAGGGAGTTCGTGTCCGCGGCGGCGAGCACCGAATCCATGCGGATCAGCACCTGCCCCGCCTTCACCTCCTCGCCCTCGCTCACCAGAATCTCGTGCACGATGCCCTGCTCGGCCGGCTGCACGATCTTGAGGTAGGACGACGGCACGAGCTTGCCGTCGGCTACTGCGACGATGTCGAGCCGCCCGAAGATCGTCCACAACGCAGCGCCCGCGAGCAGCGCGAGCAGTAGCCGCAGCATCCACCCCGCGAGCGGCGGCGGGGGACTCTCCTGGATGCGCAGGAGCGGCGGATGGAAGTCCGAGGGATCGGCTTCAAGCATGGTTTCGACCGACCGGGATGCGTTGCGTCGGTGCTAGAATCATTTCGCTAATGCGCCCCATCTCCCTGTCCCCGACTCAGCACCGCAGGCTCGAGCGCCTCGCGCGCGATGCGAGGCGCTCGACCGCGAAGATGCTCGAATTCGTGCTGCGCGACGGGTTCGACTATTGCGAATGGCAGGTGCGCGAAAGTCTTGCGTCCGACGCAGAAGCGAAGCAGCTCGGCACGATTCCGCACGAGACGGTAATGCGCGAGGCGCGCGAGGTGATCGAGTCCGCGCGTGGCCGCCGGCGCCGCCAGGCGGCTTGAGTGGCAGCCCGGCGCTCGCCGGGCGTTTCAGGAGACTCTCTCCCGCATCGCGCAGGATGACCCGCACGCTGCTGATCTCGTCCTGACGCGGACCCGGCGTGCGATGGACCTGATACTGGAGCATCCGGGTCTGGGCACGCCAGCGGCAAGGCGCGGAGAGCGCCGTTTCCCGGTGCCCGCCACCGGCCATGTGTTCCACTACAGAGTCTCCCGGAACGTCATTCGCATCGTTCTCTGGTATCGAGCGCGGCAGCGCGTCCGCGCCTAGGAAAGCTTCACGTAGCCTTCCTGCAGCCCGTTGAACGGGTGCAGGGTCTGGGCGTCGGCGCCGAACCCCGGCGCGCCGATCGCAGCTTGCGCGGCCTGCAGGCTGATGCCGGTGAAGCCGTCGTTCTTTCCATACCAGTAGGCGAGGTCGCCCCCGAGCGCGGCGTCGTCCGAGCCCGAAAGATGGAATTCGAGGAGCGCGTTCGTCACTGCCCAGCTCGTCAACCCCGGAGACTCGACGAGCGCCTGGTCGAACGCGCTCACCATCCCCAGGAAGTCGAACGTCTGCACCTTCTTGTTGTAGAGCGGGTCGGAGGAGTTCGCATCGAACGCCTGGGTCGCGTCGAGGACGACCTGGAGGTTCAGCACGTTCTTCGAGCCCGCGT
>JBOIFE010000183.1:0-13087 GCA_050741015.1 Burkholderiales bacterium
GCCCCGCGCGGCCGCCGCGCGCGCGCGCAGCGCTGCGGCCACGCGCGCGATCGCGCCCGCCCAGTCCCCGTCGCGCTCCTGGCGAAAGAGCCGCATCGTTGGGTACCAGGGCATGTCCTCGCGCTCGAGGTGATAGCGCCAGTCGGGAGCGTGCGCGACCATCACCCAGGCCGGCGCGCCCATCGCGCCGGCGAGATGCGCGACCGACGTGTCGACGGTGATCACCAGGTCGAGCCGCGAGACGAGCGCGGCGGTGTCGGAGAAGTCGGCGATGCGGGACGTCAGGTCGAGCAGCCGCATTCCCGCGGGCGGCGACGCGGCCTGCAGGGCCGCCGCGCCGATCTGCAGGCTGAAGAACGCGACGCTCTCCGCGTCCGCCAGCGGCGCGAGCTGCTCGAGCGTGAGCGAGCGCTTGCGATCGTCCCACTGCTGCGGGCGACCCGCCCACACGAGACCGACCTTCAGCCTCGCATTGCCCGCATCCGCCGCAAGGTCCCACTGCGCCGCGCGCGCGGGATCCGCGCGCACGTAGGGACCGTTCCATGGGATGCGCTCGAGTGTGGTGCCGAAGAGCGCCGGCAGGCTCGTCAGCGGCGCGTGCGCATCGAAGGGTGGCAACGCGTCGCCGCGCGCCACGACGTGGCCTACGCCGGGCACGCTGCGCATCAACTGCGCGAGTTCGGGCTGGCTTTCCAGGACGACCGTCCCGCAGCGCTCGGCAACGAGGGCGGCGTAGCGCGCGAACTGCAGCGTGTCCCCGAGTCCCTGCTCCGCGTGCAGCAGGATCGTGCCACGGGGCCGCGGCCGCCCGTCCCACAGCGGCAGCGCGAAACGCCGCACCGGCGAGTTGAACGCGGGTATCTTCCAGCGCCATTCGTAGTCCTTCCATCCGCCCGCGTAGTCGCCGCACAGCAGCCGCACGAACGAGCGGCTGAAGTGCGCCTGCGCGAGGTCGGGGTCGATCGCGAGCGCGCGCGCGAACACCTCGAGCGATTCTTCGTGGCGTCCAAGCTCGCGCAGCGTATTGCCGAGGTCGTTGAGCGCCAATGCGTCGCCGGGGTTGGCGAGCACGGCGCGCCGGTACTCCTCGGCCGCGCGCTCGAGCGCACCCGCGTCGCGCACGATCGACGCGTAGTTCTGGTTCGCCTGCGGCAGAGACGGGTCGAGGTCGAGCGCGCGCCGGTAGGCCGCGAGCGCGTCATCGAGCCGCCCTTGCATGTGAAGCACGCTGCCCAGGTTGTTGTAGGCGCGCGCGTGCGCCGGATCGCTCGCGACGGCTTCGCGGTAGCAGGCCTCGGACTCGGCGAGGCGCCCTGCCTGCTGCAGCAACCGTCCCTTGACATAGGCGGGAGAGGCGCCGCGCGGGTCGGCCACGCGCGCCGCCTCCGCCCAGCGCAGACCGTCGTCGACGAGGCCGTCGTCGGCTGCGATAGCCGCAAGCATTGCCGCCGCACGCGCGAAGGCGGGCGATGCGACGCGCGTTGCGCGCCGGCACAGCGATGCCGCCCGGACGGCATCGCCCGCCCGATACGCGCGATCCGCCTCGTCGACGAGCCGCGCCGCCTGCCCTGAGGACGGTCCGAATATCGAGCGCAGCCGCTTCAGCATGACCGTGTGATGATGCCAAAAAAACGGCAACCCAATAATATGGGGCTGCTCGGGAGAAATGGATGCTCGGCTGGCTGGCGCCCCGAAGGGGCTTGAAGGCATCGCAGCGACTGATCGCGCGAGGCGCGGCGATGGAGCGCGCCGGACGAATCGCGGACGCCTGCGAGGCCTATCGCGCCGCCATCGAAGCGGAGCCGGGGCACGTGCCGGGCTACCTCAACCTGGGGGTCGCGCTCGAGGCGCTCGGCCTCGGCGAGGAGGCCAACCGCGTCTACGCTGCCGCGCTCGCAGTCGAACCCGCAAATCCCTTCGCCGCCTTCAATCTCGGCAAGATGGCCTTCACGCGCGGGGACCTGGCGGGCGCGCGGGAGCGGATTGAGCTGGCGTTGCGAGGCAAGCCGGATTTTGCCGATGCGCAGATTGTGCTCGCGAGCGTGCACGAAGCGCTCGGCGACGACGACGCCTCGCTCGCTTGCCTCGGCGCCGCGCTGCGACTCGAGCCCGCCAACCTCGTCGCTCTGCGCAATCTGGGCCGCTTGCAGGCGCGCCTGGGTCGGTGGGTGGAAGCCGAGGCGGCGCTGCGAGCCCTTGCCGGCGCGGACGCGGGCGATGCCGACGCCCACTTCTGGCACGGGCGCGCGCTGCTCGCGCTCGGCCAACCGCCGCAAGCCGAAGCGCGCCTGCGCGAGGCGCTGCGGCTTCATCCCGAGAGCGCGGAAGTCCTGACGCACCTTGGGCTTGCGCTGTGCGCGCTCGGCCGGACCGAGGAGGCGCGCGAGGTGCTGGCGCGCGCGGTCCGGCTCGCGCCCGGGCACGCCGAGGCACACGCCGCGCTCGGCAGCGCGTTCGCCGCCGACAAGATGATGGCGCAAGCCACGCAGTCGTACCAGCACGCGCTCGAACTCGATCCGCGACAGGTCCATTCGCACGTCAACCTCGGCAATGTGCTGGCCGGTCGCGGGGAGAGGGCCGAGGCCCGCCGGCACTATGACGCCGCGCTCGCGCTCGATCCTGAAAACGTGGAGGCGCGATGGTCGCGCGCCATGGCGACGATCCCGGCGATTGCGGATTCGCGCGAGGCGCTCGTGAGCTCGAGGGACGAGTTCGCGGCCGAGCTGTCGGAGCTCGAGTCCTGGTTCGACCCGGTGCGCGCGGCGCAGGGGCACCGGGTCGTCGGACTGCGCCAGCCGTTCTGGCTCGCGTACCAGGAAGAAAGCAACACGGACCTGCTGCGCGCCTATGGCCGCCTTTGCGCCCGGCTGATGTCGGCCTGGCCGCGCGGCGCGCCGGGCGCGCTCGCGCCGCCCCGGACCGGCGCTCGCCTGCGCGTCGGGGTGGTGTCGCAATACTTCCGCAACCACTCGGTGTGGAACGCGATCGTCAAGGGCTGGTTCCTTCACCTCGACCCGGCACGCTTCGAGCTGCTGGCGTTCTCGCTCGGCGCGATCGAGGACGACGAGACGCACCTGGCCCGGCAGCGTGCCGCCCGTTTCGAGCAAGGTCCGCGCAGCCTGGAGCAATGGGTCCAGGCCATCGAATCGGCGCGCCCCGACGTCCTGCTCTACCCGGAGATCGGTATGGACCGGGTGACGACGCAGCTCGCCAGCCTTCGCCTCGCGCCGCTGCAGGCCGCGTCCTGGGGCCACCCGGAGACGACCGGCCTGCCGACGATGGACGCGTACCTGTCGGCCGAGGCGATGGAGCCGCCCGGTGCGCAATCGCACTACAGCGAGACGCTGGTCGCGCTTCCCCGCCTGGGCTGCAGCGTGCCGCCCGAGCCCGAGACGATGACGATGCCGGTGCGGCTCGACGAGCTCGGCCTCGACGGCACGGGTCCGCTCCTGGTCTGCCCCGGCACCCCGTTCAAGTACGCGCCGGAGCACGACGACGTGTTTCCCCGCATCGCGCGCGAGCTCGGCGAGTGCCGCTTCGTGTTCTTCGAATACCCGACGCGCGACCTGAGCGAGCGGCTACGGCGCCGGCTGGGGCAGGCGTTCGAGCGCGCCGGGCTGGCGCCCGAGCGACATCTTCTGATGTTGCCATGGCTCAACCGCCCCGCATTCCTCGGCCTGATGGGCAGGGCGGACGTCTTCCTCGACACGATCGGCTTTTCGGGATTCAACACGGCGCTGCAGGCCGTCCAGAGCGGATTGCCGATGGTCACGGTCGAGGGACGGTTCCTGCGCGGCCGCCTGGCGAGCGGCATTCTCCGGCGCATCGGCATGGACGAGCTCGTCGCAGGGTCCGATGAAGACTACGTGGCGCGAGTCGTGCGCATCAGCCGGGACGCTAGGTACCGCGATGCGCTGCGTGCTCGCATGGCCGCGAGCCGCGCGGCGCTCTATGACGATCGCGACGCGGTGCGCGGGCTCGAAGGGTTTCTGCTCGCAAGCTAGGGGCGCAAAAGCGGGGCGAAAAAAAAGCGCCCCGAAGGGCGCTTTTTCGATCCTGAGGCGACTCTTATGAGCCGCGGCAGGAACCCGGCAGGTACTTGCTGCTAACGGTCGTACCGTCGGTCGGGCTACCGCAGCGCCAGCCGAAGAGGCCCTGACCCATGTTGTCGGGAACCTTCGCCACGGTGACTGAGTCGTTGACCAGCGGTGCCAGCGACGTGATCTTGTCGTTCACGTCGACGCTGATGCCAGTGATCGTGGCGGTTACTGTACCGTTCGTGTCGGTGTTGATGCCCTTCACGTACTTCGACGCCACGTTGCTCTCACAGCCCCAGTTGCCGGCGCCCGGAGGCGTGCCGCCCGTCTGGTACACCTCGGTGATCGACGTCCGGCAGGCGCTCATGGCCAGCAGCACCTCGGACATCTTCGCCCGCACCGTGTAGTCTTGGTAAGCGGGGAGCGCGACCGCCGCCAAGATGCCGATGATCGCAACCACGATCATCAGCTCGATCAGCGTAAAGCCTTGTTGCATGCGTTTCATTCGAATCTCCTTTAAGAATATCGACGCGGCAGGGCCGCTGAGCCTGTTAATGCAAGGGGTGTGCCAGGCCCTGGGATCTTGAAAAGGCCATATAAATCATAATAGTAGAAATAGGCCCGGAGTGACGAAAATCGGCAGGCGCTGACGTTTTTCGGCGCACTCCTTGGCCGATGTGCGAAATTCCGCAAGCAGGGAAACCTGACCCGAATGCTCCGCAAGCTCTTTGGATTGCGTCGCGGCGAAGCTGATCGCCTGATCGAGGCCGGTCGGCAGTGCGAGGCCGAGGGCCGGTTCGCGGAAGCGTGCGAGCGATACCAGGCCGCGGCGGACGCCTATCCCGGCTATGGCCGCGCCCATCTCAACCTCGGCATCGCGCTGGAGGCCCGCGGCGATCGCGTCGCGGCAGCCCTCGCGTTCGAGCGCGCGCTGGCTCTGCGACCAGGCGAGCCGTACGCCAGCTACAACCTTGGACGGATCCGCCACCTGGCCGGCGAGCCGGCGGCAGCGAAAGCGCTGCTGGACGCGGCGCTCGCCGCCAAGCCCGATTTCCCCGAGGCGCTCGTCCTGCTCGCGGACGTTCGCGAAGCGCTCGGCGATGCCGCCGGTGCCGAGAGCGCCCTCAGGCAGGCAGCTGACCGGCGCCCCGCCTTCGCCGGCGCACTGCGGAACTACGGCGCGCTGCTCTCACGCCAGGGGCGCTGGGAGGAATCGGCCGAGGCCTACCGACGCGCCGCCGACGCCGATCCATCGGATGCCGAGGCCTGCTACGAGCTCGGCAATGCGCTGGTCAAGGCAGCCCGTCCCGAGCCCGCGCTGCTGGCCTTTGGCGAGGCGACTCGACGCCGTCCTGGATTTGCCGAGGCCTGGTGCAACCGGGGCAACGTGCTCGCCGACCGCGGCTCGCGCGACGAGGCTCTCGCGTGCTTCAACCGGGCGCTTGAAATCCGGCCCGACTACGCGGAAGCACACCTTGGCCTCGGCAACGTCTACGGCGGGGTCGACCGGCTGGAAGACGCCGCGGGGCATTTCCGCCGCGCGCTCGAGCTCGATCCCGGCCTGTCGCTCGCGCGGCTCAACCTGGGCATCGTGCTTTCCGATCAGGGCCGGCAGGCGGAAGCGCTCGACGCGTTCCGGACGGTGCTCGCGGCCGTTCCGGGCTGGCCCGAGGCGCGGTGGGCGCTCGCGCTGGCCGAGGTGCCCGCGATGCGCCCAACCGGCGACGACCTCGCGCAGACCCGGCAGCGGATCGCCTCGGCCTTCGACAAGCTCGAGCGCTGGTGCGCCGAGCAGGGTGGGCCCGAAGCCTGGCGCGCCGTCGGCATCCAGCAGCCGTTCTGGCTCCCCTACCAGGCGGAGAACAACCGGCCGCTGCTGGAACCGTACGGGCGCGCTTGTGCGCGGCTGATGGGGGCATGGCAGGCGCGTCGCGGCATTGCGCCGCCCGTGCATCGCGCCCGTGCCGGCGAGCGGCTGCGCATCGGCATCGTCTCGCAGCACCTTCGCGATCACTCGGTCTGGCACGCGCTGCTGCGCGGCTGGTTCCAGGGGCTCGATCCCGCGCGCTTCGCCCTGCACGCGTTCTGCCTCGATCCGCAGGACGACGACGCAACGCGGTACGCGCGCTCGCGTGCGGCGGCATTCGTGCAGGGGCGCATCGGGCTCGAGAGCTGGGTCGAGGCGATCGAGCAGGCGCGCCCGGACGTGCTCATCTATCCCGAGGTCGGCATGGACCCGCTGACGCTGCGGCTGGCGAGCCTGCGGCTCGCCCCGGTGCAGGCGGCCTCCTGGGGCCATCCCGAGACCACCGCGCTGCCGACGATCGACGCCTACCTCTCGGCAGACGGCCTCGAGCCGGCCGGTGCGCAAGACCACTACAGCGAGCGCCTGGTCCGGCTCCCGCACCTGGGCTGCCACCTGGAGCCGCGGAGCGAGCCGTCCGAGGCGCCGGACCTCGCCGCCCTCGGCGCAGCGCCCGGCGTGCCGCTTCTCATATCCCCGGGCACCCCGTTCAAGTACGCGCCCGAGCACGACGGAGTCCTGCCCGAGATCGTGCAGCGGCTGGGCGCGTGCCGCGTGGTGCTTTTCCGCTACCGCAACGCCGCCCTCGCCGGCGCGTTCGAGGCCCGGCTGCGCCAGGCTTTCGAGGCGCGCGGCGTCGACTTCGATCGGCACGCCGTGTTCGTCCCCTGGATGGCCAAGCGCGCCTTCCACGGCCTGCTCTCACGCGCGGACGTGTTCCTCGACACGATCGGCTTCTCGGGCTTCAACACCGCACTGCAGGCCCTGGAGTGCAACCTGCCGGTGGTGACGATCGAGGGGCGGTTCCTGCGCGGCCGGCTGGCGAGCGGCATCCTGCGGCGCATGGGCCTGGACGAGCTCGTCGCCGCGGATGCCGGCGCCTACGTGGACCTCGCAGTGCGGCTCGCCCGTGACCCCGATTTCCGCCGCGAAATTCGCGGGCGACTCGAGGCGGCGCGCCCGATCCTCTACCGCGACGACGCGGCGCTCAGGGGCCTCGAGGACTTCCTCGAGCGCGGCTCGCGCGCCTAGTCCGGCGACGAGAAGCGGATCAGGGCGTGTAGCCCGGTATCTTCGACTCGTCGACGTCGTCGATCTGCTCCTTGTCGAGGAACATCTCGGCGTAGCGCCGGTATACCTTGCGGCGCACGAAGACGTCGAACAGGTCCGGGTCGATGTGGCCGTTCTGGCTGAAGCGGCCCAGGATCTCGAGCGACTCCGACAGCGTCTTGCCCTTCTTGTAGGGCCGATCCTTGGCCGTGAGCGCCTCGAAGATGTCGGCGATCCCCATCACGCGCGCCTGCCAGGACATCTGGTCCCGCGTGAGGCCGCGCGGATAGCCCTTGCCGTCCATGCGCTCGTGGTGGCCGCCCGCGTACTCGGGCACGTTCTTCAGGTGCTTGGGCCAGGGCAGTGCTTCCAGCATCTTGATCGTCGCCACGATGTGGTGGTTGATGACCTGGCGCTCGTCGGTGGTCAGCGTTCCCGCGCGGATGGTCAGGTTCTTGACCTCGTCATCGGTGAGGAACTTCGCCTCGTGGCCCGAGGTGTCGATCCAGCGGTATTCGGCGATGCGGCGCACGCGCTCGATGTCCTCGTCCCGCATGCTCTCGCCGCCGATGTTGGCGGCCCGCAGGAACATGCGGTCCTCCTCGATCTGGCGCAGCCGCTCCCGGTAGCGCGCGCCGGCCTCCGGCGTGCCCGCCTTCAGCATCGCGATCTGGGCGTCGCGCTTCAGGATCTCGAAGCGCGTGTCGAGCAGGTGGATGCGGTCGTAGATGCCCTCGAGCTTGGTGGCCTTGTCGACCACGTGCACCGGCGTCGTCACCTTGCCGCAGTCGTGCAGCAGGCCCGCGATCTTGAGCTCGTAGCGGTCCTTGTCGGTCATGTGGCAGTCGGCGAGCGGCCCCGATACCGAGTCGCTGACCGCCTCGGCGAGCAGCATCGTCAGCGCGGGCACGCGCTGACAATGGCCCCCGGTGTAGGGCGATTTCTCGTCGATGGCGGCGTTGATCAACGCGATGAACGACTCGAACAGCTGCTCGAGCTGGTTGATCAGCATCCGGTTCGTCAGCGCGATCGCTGCCTGCGACGCGAGCGACTCGGCGAGGCGCTGATCGGCGGGCGAGAACGGCAAAATCTCGCCGGTCTTCGGATCCTGCGCGTTGATCAATTGCAGCACGCCGATGATCTCGCGCTCGTGGTTCGCCATCGGCACCGTGAGGAAGGACTTCGAGCGGTAGCCGGTCTTCTTGTCGAAGTTGCGCGTACCAGTGAAGTCGAAGCCGTCGGCCGTATAGGCGTCGGCGATGTTCACGGTCCTGCCCGTCAGCGCCGCGTAGGCCGCGACCATGCTGTGGTTGGGCTTACCGTCCTTGCCGATGAGGTGGATCGGGTAGAACGTGATCGGGTTGCCGGTGGTACCGCCGAGGTAGTACTTCAGGCTCGAGGTCCGCACGATCTCGAAGCGCAGCGCGCTGCCGTCCTCGGTCAGCCGGTACAGCGTTCCGCCGTCGGCGCGCGTGATCACCTTGGCCGCGGTCAGGATCGATTCGAGCAGCCGGTGGATGTCGCGCTCGCCCGAGAGCGACGCGCCGATCGCGTGCAGCTGCTCCAGCCGCTGCACCAGGTCGTCGGCCCCGGTGCGTCCCTCGGCCGAAAAGCCCAGTGCCTGAGTGGAATCGATGACCTGGTTCATGCGCGCCGCGCGGGCCGCCGCCTCACTTGATGCAGACTGAGCGCACTTCCTTGATGTGGGTGACGCCCATCAGGCACTTCTCCATGCCGTCCTGCTTCAGCGTGCGCAAGCCTTCCTCGAGGCAGATCGCCAGCATCTCCGCCACGCGCGCGTGCTCCTGGATCGCCTTCTTCAGGCGGTCCGAGGCGATCAGCAGCTCGTGCAGGCCGCAGCGCCCCTTGAATCCGGTGCCGCCGCATTTGTCGCAGCCCACCGGCTTGTAGAATGTGAGCTGCCCCTTGTCGTTGCCGTAGTGGCGCACCCAGTCCTTGTACACGGTCTCCATCGAGCCCTTCGGGTCGGACTTGAATTTCACGGTGTTCTGCAGCTCGTCGCAGTATTCACGCAGGAACGCCGTCAGCTCGGCGGGCTCGGGGTTGTAGGCCTGCTTGCAGCTGCACAGACGGCGCGCAAGGCGCTGCGCGAGGATGCCGAGCAGCGCGTCGGAGAAATTGAACGGGTCCATGCCCATGTCGAGCAGCCGGTTGATCGATTCCGGCGCCGAGTTGGTGTGCAGGGTGGCGAACACCAGGTGCCCGGTGAGCGAGGCCTCGATTCCGGTCGAGGTAGTTTCCTTGTCGCGCATCTCGCCCACCATGATGATGTCCGGGTCGGCGCGCAGGAACGCCTTCATCACCACCGAGAAATCCAGGCCCGCCTTCTTGTTCACCTGCACCTGGCGCAGGCCCTTCTGCGTGATCTCGACCGGATCTTCCGCGGTCCAGATCTTGGTCTCGGGCGTATTGAGGAACTTCAGCACCGAGTGCAGCGTGGTCGTCTTGCCGGAGCCCGTCGGGCCGCAGACGAAGAATAGGCCATAGGGCTTGCTCACGGTGGCCTTGAGGGTCTCCTCGTTCTGCTTGGTGAAGCCCATCTTGTCGAGCGACATCGGCTCGCCGGCGGAGAGAATCCGCATCACGATGTCCTCGACACCGCCCTGGGTCGGGATGGTCGCCACGCGCAGCTCGATGTCGAGCGGTCCGAATTTCTTGAACTTGATCTTGCCGTCCTGCGGCCGGCGCTTCTCCGAGATGTCGAGGTCGCACATGATCTTGATGCGCGCGACGATCGCCGAGCGATAGCTCGCCGGCACCTCGATGTAGGGGCCCAGGTCGCCGTCCTTGCGGAAGCGGATCTCGGTCTTCACCTTGCCGGGATAGGGTTCGACATGAATGTCCGACGCGCCCTGGTTGTAGGCGTCGATGATCACCTTGTTCACCAGCTTCACCAGCTCGTTGTCCGCCGCCGCCGAGGCTTCGTCCGCTGCCCCTGGGTCGAGCACGCCGTCGGTCTCGTCGTCCAGGCTCTGCAGCATGTCGCCGATGTCGCCGGAGTCGACGGCCTCGGCGCCATAGAACTGGTTGACGGTCTCCTTGAACTCCTTCTGCGTGGTGACGCGGTAGACGATCTTCGCCTTCGGGAACACGTTGGACGCGATGCGCGAGCTGCGGATGCGCTCCGGGTCGAGGCACATGACGACCAGGCCTTCCTTCGTGTCGTCGATCGGCAGCCACTGGTTCTGGTCGACGTACTCGCGCTTCAAGTTCTTCAGCAACTCCATCGGCTTGACGCGGTCGGACTTGAAGGCTTCGTAGGGCATGCCGAAGAACTTGGACAGCGCAGCGCCGATCGCCGGGATCTTGACCTGGAACTCCTCGGTCAGGACCTGTTCGACGTCGACCGACTTCTTGCGCGCCTGGCGCGACGCGAGCTCGAACTCGCCGGCCGAGAGCACCGCATCGGCGATCAGGTAGTCGTACTTGGTCTTGACCAGCGCCGGCTTCTGGCGCTGGCGGAACGCGATCGCGAGCGTCTGCGACAGCTCGCCGACCCCGTCCTCGGCCAGCGCGCCGAAAGGCACGCCGGCCTTGTTGTTGATGATCTGGATGACGCCGATCAGCTCGTGGCTCTGCGCGTCCATGATCGGCGCGACCAGCTGCTGCTTGGTGCGATAGCCGGTGCGCTTGTCGACCTCCTGCAGGAAGCGCAGGTTGGGATTGATCGACCTCAGCTCCGAGTCGTCGTAGCAGTCGCGGATGTTGATCGTCTTCTTGGCGAGCGCGACGTAGCCCGCGATCGAATGCTCGGCGATCGGGAGCTTCAGGTCCTTGAACGAGTTCAGGCCCGTCTTGACCTTGGAGACGATCGCCTGCTTGTCCTCGTTGATCGAGTAGATCGTGAGCCGGTCGGCGTTGAACAGCGCGCAGACGTCGGCGCCGACCTCGAGCATGATCTCGTCGATGTTCGCGGTCGCATGGATCTTGTTCGTGACCGCCTGCAGCTGCTTCTGGAACGCCAGGCGCACGCTGACGTCGGCCTGCGGCGCGGCCTGGTGGCTGAGCACTGCGCTCATCGTGGACCCCTCATTCGGAATTGCGACCTATGCTATCCCCCGCGAGACAAACATTCAACCGCCACGGCCCTGATTTTTAGGCGGTTTTTCACGTGGCCGCCGGCCGCCCGGTCAAAATTCGAAAACCTGGTTGTTCTGCAGCATGCGCGGCTGGATGCGGCACTGCGACTCCTCGATTTCCTGCATGGTCAGCTCGGTCTCGCCAGGCTTGAGGTGGGTGACGTAGATCTCGGCGTCGAGCTCGAACTTGACCAGTTCCTCGGCAAGCATCGAGGGGCACAGGTGTTTGGACAGCTCCGCCAGGTGCCGCTCCTTGTTCGCGAACGCGGTCTCGATGATCAGGTAGCGCAGGTTCTGCTGCCCGTTGACGATCTCCCAAAGGGCGTCGTTGGGGCCGGTGTCGCCGGTGAACACGAGGCTGCCGCTGCCGCTGTCGAGCAGGTATCCCACCGCCGGCACGGTGTGGATCGCCGGCAGCGGCGTGAACGACCGTCCCGCGAGGCTCACGGGGCGACCGAGCTCGATCTCCGTGTAGCGCATGAACGGCGCCTCGGGCGAAGGGATCTGCGAGAAGTCGGGCCAGATTTCCCAGTTGAAGATGTGGCGCTTCAGGATCTCGATCGTCTCGCGCGTCGCGTGCACCTCGATCGGCTGCGCGCGCATGCCGCCGACGGTGTCGGCGATGAATGCGATCGAGGCCACGTGGTCGAGGTGCGAGTGCGTGACGAAGATGTGGTCCACGAGCGAGAGCTCGGCGAGCGACAGGTCCCCGACGCCGGTGCCGGCGTCGACCAGCACGTCGCCGTCCACGAGGAACGACGTGGTGCGCATGTGGCGTCCGCCGATCCCGCCCGAGCAGCCCAGTACGCGCAGCCTCATCGCCGCCCTATTTCTCGTCGAACGACGTCACGCCGTCCCAGCCGGTCGGAGGCGGCTCGCGGCGGAACCGCGCCACTTTCTCGCCATACAGCGTGTACAGCTCGCATGCCGGGTTCATGCGCTGCAGGTTGAGCAGTCCCACTTCCACCTGGTCCCACTGCTGCGCGCGGTACTGGCGCAGCACCTGGTGCCACAGCTTGATCTCGTCCAGGCGCGCGCGCTCGACCTCGCCCTCGATCCCGAGCGGCTCGTAGATGGTGACCGCCTCGTCCTTGCCCTTGACCTTGATGCGGTCGATTTCCTTGAACACGACGTCCTTCACCGAGTTCCGGGTCGACTCGCCGACCAGGATGCCGACGCCGTAATACTTCGTGCGGCCTTCCAGGCGCGAGGCGACGTTCACCGCGTCGCCCATCGCGGTGTACGCGCGGCGCACCTGCGATCCCATGTCGCCGACACGCACACTGCCCGAGTTGAGCCCGACGCCAATCTTCAGCGTCGGCCAGCCGCGCGCGGCGAACTTCTCGTTCAGCACGGTGCGCTCCTTTTGCATGTCGAGTGCGGCGAGCACCCCGTTGCGCGCGTGCTGGGCGTCGTCCACCGGCGCGCCCCAGAACGCCATGATCGCGTCGCCGATGTACTTGTCCAGCGTGCCGCGATGGCGACTGCGGATGATGCCGCTCATGTCGGTCAGGTACTCGTTGATGTACTCGCGCAGCTCCTCGGGCTTCAGCGCTTCCGAGATGCTGGTGAACCCGCGCACGTCGGAAAAAAGGATCGTCAGCTCCGCGGCGCGCGGTTCCATGTTGTACTTCTGCGGGTCGCGCGCCATCTCGTCGACCAGCTCGGGCGGCACGTACTGGCCGAACAGCTCGGTGAACTGCCGCTTAGAGCGCGACTCGACGAAGTAGCCGTAAGCCATGTTCATCGTATAGAGCGTCACCGTCATGAGGATCGAGGCGGCGAGCGGTAGCAGCATGCCGGCTTGCGTCCACACCGCAAAATTGAACGCGACGATGAGGACCAGCCCGACCGCGGTGGCCACCGTTGCCCAGAGC
>JBOIFE010000184.1:0-2195 GCA_050741015.1 Burkholderiales bacterium
GGCGCTCGAGCGGCGAGCCGCTCGGCTGGCGCGCGCGCGGGGCGGCGGTGCTGGTCGCGGGGCTCGCCTTTGGCGCCGCGCTCGCCATTGTCGATGAGGACGCAAAGAGCTTTTCGGCCAACGACGCCGCCAACGAGCTCGCGGGCGACGGGCTGTACGACTTTTTCGCCGCCAACCGGCGCAACGACCTCAGCTTCGAGCGCTACTACGCAACGGTCAAGCCGTCCACCGCGCTCGAGACGGTGCGCGCCGGCTTCCCGCTCGCGCATTGGGTCGATCCCGCTGTCGGCGGCACCGAGCGCCTGGTGGGGCCGCTCGCCGGTGAGCGCCGCCTGAACATGGTGCTGGTGAGCGTCGAGAGCCTGGGCGCCGAGTATGTCGGCGCCTACGGCGACACGCGCGGCCTGACGCCGAACCTGGATCGCCTGGTGAAGCAGAGCCTGTGGTTCTCGCGTGTCTACGCGACCGGCAACCGCACCGTGCGCGGCATGGAGGCGCTCTCGCTCGCGTTGCCGCCCACGCCCGGCGAGTCGATCGTGCGCCGGCCGAACAACGGGCACCTGTTTTCGCTGGGCAGCGTGCTCGAGGACAAGGGCTATTCGGTGCTGTTCGCCTACGGCGGCTATGGCTACTTCGACAACATGAACGCGTTCTTCGACGCGAACGACTACCGCGTCATCGACCGCAGCAGCATCCCGTCGGACAAGGTCGAGTTCGAGAACGTCTGGGGCGTCGCCGACGAGCACCTGTTCGACCAGGTGATCCGCGAGATCGACGCGGAGAAAGCGGTGCGTCCGAAGCAGCCGGTGTTCGTGCACGTGATGACCACGAGCAACCACCGTCCGTATACCTATCCGCCGGGCCGCATCGACATTCCGTCGCCGGGTGGGCGCCTGGGCGGCGTGAAGTACACCGACTACGCGATCGGGCGGTTCCTCGAGCAAGCGCGCGCGAAGCCCTGGTTCCGCGACACGCTGTTTGTGATCACGGCCGACCACGGCGCGAACGCGCGCGGCACGCTGCGCATCCCGGTCGACAAGTACCTGATCCCGGTGATCGTGTACGCCCCAGCCCTGGTCGAGCCGCGGCGCGTGGACCGCCTGATGTCGCAGATCGACATCGCGCCGACCATGCTCGGGCTGCTGCACATGCGCTACTACAGCAAGTTCTTCGGCCGCGATATCCTGAATTCGCCACCTTCGACCGACCGTGCCTTCGTCGCCAACTACGAGACGCTGGGCTACCTGAAGGGCGACCGCCTGGTCGTGCTGCATCCCAGGCGCAAGGTGGAGGAGTTCCTGGTGCAGAAGGAGGGCGCGGATCTCACGCGCCTGGGGCGTCCGGAGCCGGGGCTGGAGGCCGAGGCGATTTCGTACTACCAGCTCGCCTCCGAGCTCTACAAGAGCGGGCGCTACCTCGACGAAGAGCAGGTGCCGCCCGGGCCCGGCCGGGCCGCGGCCGTCGCCGCGATCCGGCGCAAGGAGCACGCCAACTAGCCGGGCGTTGAAACCTCGCCCGCGCGCCCCCACTTTCCCTCCATGCGCGTCGAAAAACTTACTACCCGCCTGCAGGAGGCCTTCGCCGAGGCGCAGAGCCTCGCCGTGGGCCGCGACCACCCCTACATCGAGCCGCAGCACCTGCTGCTCGCCCTGCTCGGGCAGGAGGACGGCAGCACCGCCGCGCTCGTCGCCAAGGCGGGCGGCAATCCGGGCGCGCTGAAGAAGTCGCTCGAAGGCGCGCTCGCGCGCTTCGCCAAGGTCGAGGGCACGGCGGGCGAGGTGCACGTCTCGCGCGAGCTCGCGCAGATGCTCAATGTCGCCGACAAGGAAGCGCAGAAGCGCGGCGACCAGTACATCGCCTCGGAACTGTTCCTGCTCGCCGCGGCCGGCCTGCTGAAGGACGCCGGGGTGACGAAGAAGAGCCTCGAAAAAGCGATCGAGGAGATGCGCGGCGGCGCTTCCGTCTCGGGCCAGGCCGACGAATCGCAGCGCCAGGCGCTCGAGAAATACACGCTCGACCTCACCGACCGCGCGCGAAAGGGCAAGCTCGACCCGGTCATCGGGCGCGACGACGAGATCCGGCGCTGCATCCAGATCCTGCATCGGCGCACCAAGAACAACCGGGTTCTGATCGGCGAGCCCTGCGTGGGCAAGACCGCGATCGTGGAAGGGCTCGCGCAGAGGATCGTCAACGGC
>JBOIFE010000185.1:0-5561 GCA_050741015.1 Burkholderiales bacterium
GGCTTCTCCCTGCTCGGGGCCGGCGCCGCCGGTGTAGCCGGCGAGCGCCGCCTCGAGGTCCGGCGTCGCCGGGATCTGCGCGCGCTGCGGGTGCTCGGTCGGCACGAATTCGCCCAGCACGCGGTTGTCGGGCTTCAGGTAGGCCACCGCGACGCGCTGGACATCGGCGACCGTGACCGCGCGCAGGCGGTCGCGGTACAGGAAGTACAGCCGCCAGTCGCCCAGGCTCTCGAACTCCGAGAGCGCGGCCACCAGCTCGCGGCCGTCGAGCCGGGCCTTGTCCATCTCGTTGATCAGCGTGGTGCGCGCGCGCTCGACCTCGTCGGCGGTCACCGGCTTCGCCGCGACGCCGCCCAGCGTCGCGAGCAGCGCCTGCCGCGCGGGATCGAGCGGCGCGGCCTTGGGCAGCGTGGCGCCGAACGCGACGTAGCCGGGGTCGTGCTGCGCGCGCTCGAAGCCGAACACCGAGCTCGCCAGCCCCGTGCGGACCAGCGCCTGGTGCAGGCGGCCCTGCGGCGCGCTGCTCATGAGTTCCACCAGCACGTCGATCGCAGGAAAGTCGGGATGGCTGCCCGCGGGTGCGCGGTACAACGCCGCCACGATGGGCGTGTCGCCCGGGCGGTGCAGCGTGACCTCGCGCTCGCCGTCCTGCGTCGGCTCGGTGGTGTACAGCGCGGGCAGCATGCGCGCCGGTCGTGGAATCGCGCCGAAGTCCTGCTGCACGCGCGCCAGCACCTGCGAGGCGTCGAAGCGCCCGCCGACCAGCAGCACCGCGTTGTCGGGCTGGTACCAGAGGCGGTAGAACGCGTGCAGCCGCTCGATCGGCACCCGCTCGATGTCGATGCGCTCGCCGATCACCGGGTAGCCGTAGTTGTGCCAGACGAATGCGAGCTGCTGCATGCGCTGGATCAGGATCGCCCCGGGACGGTTTTCGCCCATCTCGAACTCGTTGCGCACCACGGTCATCTCGCTGTCGAGGTCGGATTTGCGGATGAAGGCATTGACCATGCGGTCGGCCTCCATCGCGAGCGCCCAGTCGAGGTTGTCGGCCGTGGCCGGCAGCGTCTCGAAATAGTTCGTGCGGTCGAACGAGGTCGTGCCGTTCCAGCGCGCGCCGCGCTTGCCGAACTCCTGCTTCACGTCGGGATGCGCCTTCGAGCCGCGGAACATCATGTGCTCGAGCAGATGCGCCATGCCTTTCTCGCCGTAGCCCTCCTGGCGCGAGCCGACGAGGTAGGTGGCGTTCACGGTGACCGTATCGGCGCTCGGATCCGGCACCAGCAGCACGCGCAGGCCGTTGTCGAGGCGGTACTCGGTGACGCCCTCGACTTCGGTGACCTTCGTCGGCGCGCCCGCGGCGGGCAGCGCAAGGGCGAGCAGGAGGACGGCGAGGAGTCTCGTCATGAAGATTCGGCGACCCCTAGGGCTTGGGCGGCGGCGGCAGCTTCTTGTATTCCTCGCGCATGCAATCGCGCAGCGTCGTGCCCTGCTTGCCCTTGCAGGCTTCCAGCACCTTGTCGCGCCGCTCGGCGTTGGCGTAGTAGCGCTCCTCGCAGGCCGGCGGATCGCGGTTGTCCTTGCACAGCTCGTGCGCCATGCAGGCGCGCTGGTCCGCGGGCGGCGAGTAACGGCAGGTATGCGCGGCCTGGCGAAACGCCTCGCGGCCGGCTTGTGCGTGGGCCGCGGCGGGCGCGGCGAGGAGCAGGGCGAGGAGCAGCGCGCGCCGCATCAGCCCAACTGCTTGAGCAGCGTATCCCCTCCGCTGACGTCGAACTTGCCCGGCGCCTCGATGTTGAGCTGCTTGACCACGCCGTCGTCGAGCAGCATGGAGAAGCGCTTCATGCGCAAGCCCATGCCGCCGCCCGCGAGGTCGAGCTCGAGGCCGAGCGCCTTGGTCCACAGTGCGCTGCCGTCGCCCAGCATGCGGATCTTGCCGGCCGCCTTTTCCTGCCGGCCCCAGGCCTGCATCACGAAGCCGTCGTTCACCGCCACGCACCAGATCTCGCTCACGCCCCTCGACTTGAGCTTGTCGAGGTTGTCGAGGTAGCTCGGCACGTGCTTGGCCGAGCAGGTCGGCGTGAACGCGCCGGGCACGCCGAACACGGCGACCTTCTTGCCCTTCGCGGCCTCGACGACCATCACGTCGGCCGGCCGCAGCGGGCAGTTGGAGGCGTCGTCCCAGCCGCTCGACTCGGAGAGCTTGCCGTCAGGAACCTTGTCGCCGACCTTGATCGTCATGGGGTTTCTCCGTGCTGGATTCAGGGGCGCCGATGATAACTCATGGCGATTGCAGCGCCGCGCGGCGGCCGCGTTCGAGGTCGAGGCCCGCGAGCAGCGCGAGGCCGACGACGAAATACGCGCCGACCGCGAGGATGCCGAGCCGGTGGTTGCCCTCGAAGATCCAGGTCACCGCGCCGTAAGTGAGCGGACCGAAGATCGAGGCGGCCTTGACCGCGAGTCCCCACAGGCCGAAGAACTCCGCCTCGCGTGTGCGTGGCGACAGGTAGCCCACGATGGCGCGTCCGGCCGCCTGCGACGAGCCCATGCACAGTCCGGCAAGGTTGGCCGCCACCCAGAATTTAGGCGCGTCGTCGGCAAAGTAGGCGAGCGCGATCATCACGATCCAGCCGACCAGGACGAGCGCCATCGAGCGCACGTGCCCCAGCGCGTCCTGCAGGTAGCCGAAGCCGAAGGCGCCCACGGCCGCCGTGACGTTGACCACCAGCACGAGGACGATCGTCCGCTGCTGGGTGAAATGCATCGCCTCCTGGGCGTAGATCGCCGCCAGCGAGATCACGGCCATGATCCCGGCCTGGTAGAACACGATGCAGACGAGGAAGCGGCGCAGGTCACGAAAGTGCTGCGCGCGGCGCAGCGTCTCGAGCACGCGTGACCAGGCGCCGCCCGCGCGGGGTTGCGGCACGGCGCGCTCCTTCAGGAACATGAACGTCGGCACCGCGCAAAGCGCGAACAGCGCGGCCGTGATGACCATGGTCGCGGGCACGAACTGCGAGGCCGGCTGGCCCGCATGCTCGGCCCAGGTGATGTAGGCGAGCGACACCGCGAGCGACACGAGACCGCCGAGGTAGCCAAAGGCCCAGCCCCAGCCCGAGACGCGGCCGAGCGCCTGCGAGTCGGCAAGCTCGGGCAGGAACGCCGCGATCACGTTCTCGCCGCTGGCGTAGAAGAAATTCGACAACACGATGAAGGTGATTGCCCAGCCCACGGCGCCGGGCCCGGGAAGCACGAGCAGCGCGGTGAACAGCACGCAGCCGGCCGTCGTGTAGAGCAGCAGGCGCTTCTTGGCCGCGTGCGCGTCGGCCCACGCGCCCGCCACCGGGGCCGTGAGCAGCACGGCGAGGTACGACACCGATAGCGCGGCCGTCCAGGCGAAGGTGGCCCACGGCGCGCGCCCGGCCACGGCGGCGACGAAGAAAGCGTTGTACACCGCGGTGATCACTACCGTGGTGTAGCCCGAGTTGGCGAAGTCGTACATGCTCCACGCCCAGACTTCGCGCATCGAGACCTCGGGGGCGAGCGCCTTGCGCCGGGGCATGTGCGATTCTAGCGACATGGCCATGACGCCGGTGAGACGATGCCTGGGCGGATGCGCGCTGCTTGCCGCGCTTGCCGGCCTGCCGGCCCCCGCGCTCGCGCAAGCGCTGACGCGAGCGCAGGTCCAGCAGCGCTCGACCCAGGTCGACCAGCTCTTCAACTGGTACTACGCCTCGGTATTCGGCACGGGGTTCTACCGCATCGGCGAGGAGCAGGTCGGCGTCGCGAGCGTGCCGCTCTCGCTCGAAATGCGCCCGGCGACGCGGGACCAGTGGGGCTGGCGCCTGACGCTGCCGGTCTCGGTCGCGGTCGCGCAGTTCGACCTGCGCGACTTCGACCTTGGCGAGGTGCGCGCGCAGGGCGTGAGCGTGATGCCGGGCGTCGAAGCCGACATCCCGCTGGAGAACGAGTGGTCGCTGCGGCCGTTTGCCAACTTCGGGGCGGGCCGGGAATTCGAGTTCTCGTCGTCATCGACGCTGTACTCGGTCGGCGCATCCGCGGTGCGCATGCGGGCGTCGCCCAGCGAGTCGCGCATGAGCCTCGGCGCGCGCATCGCCTACGCGGGGTACTGGACGCAATCGCACCGCAGCAACCTGATCCAGTTTTCGCTCGGGGGCGAATGGACCACGCCCCTGCATTTCGTGATCGCCGAGCGGCCGGCCCTGCTCGCGATTTCGCTGGTGGGCACCAGCTACCAGGCGCAGGAGCTGGACATGGAGCTCCCGGCATCGGGCTCGCTGAAGGTCTCGCGCGAGCTCGAGGTGGGGGTGAGCTTCGCAGTGACGCGCCCGTTCAAGATCCTGGGCGGCTCCTTCGACCACCTCGGGCTTGCCTACCGCGAAGGCGACAACGGGTTGCGCGGCGTCCGGCTGGTGACCTCGTTCCCGTTCTGACGGTATAGTTTGCGCATCCATGGCCCAGGCCGCCACGCAGACCGTTGCCGAGCATCGACTCACACTCGCCGAGATCATCGACTGGCTGGTCGAGGACGGCGCGGTCGCGCGCGAGCCCGCCGAGGCCCTGAAGAAGGAGCGCCGCTATTGGCGCGGCGCACAGCACCCGCTCATGCTCGTGGCGCAGGAGAGCTGGAAGGACCTGCGCCCGCCGAACCGGGCGCTCACTCTCGACACGCTCTCGGCGTGGCTCGCCAAGCGCGTCGGGATGGAATACCTGCACATCGACCCGCTCAAGATCAACTTCTCGGTCGTGACCGAAGTGATGTCGAGCGCCTACGCCTCACGGTTTCGCATCCTTCCGGTGGAGCTCACGGCCAAGGAAGTGGTGGTCGCCACGGCCGAGCCCTACGTGCGAGAGTGGGAGCCCGAAATCGCGCGCCTCGCGCGCCGCGCGGTGCGCCGCGTGATCGCCAACCCCCAGGTCATCGAGCGCTGCCAGGTCGAGTTCTACAACCTCGCCAGGTCGGTGAAAGGCGCGACCAAGGGCGCCGCGGGCAGCTCGGGGCTGTCCAACCTCGAGCAGCTGGTCGAGCTGGGCAGCGCCAACCAGAACGTCGACGCCAACGACGCGCACGTGGTCAAGGTGGTGGACTGGCTCTGGCAGTACGCCTTCGAGCAGCGCGCGAGCGACATCCACATCGAGCCGCGCCGCGAGGCCGGCCTGGTGCGCTTTCGCATCGACGGCGTGCTGCACCAGGTCTACCAGATCCCGGCGGCGGTGCTCACCGCCATGACCAGCCGCATCAAGATCCTCGCGCGCATGGACGTGGTCGAGAAGCGCCGCCCGCAGGACGGGCGGGTCAAGACGCGCACGCTGGAAGGCGAGGAGGTGGAGCTGCGCCTGTCGACCCTGCCCACCGCGTTCGGCGAGAAGCTGGTGATGCGCATCTTCGATCCCGATGTGCTGGTGCGCGACTTCGCCGAGCTCGGCTTCTCGAGCGAGGACAAGAAGCGCTGGGACGAGATGACCACGCGGCCGAACGGCATCGTGCTGGTCACCGGCCCGACCGGCTCGGGCAAGACCACCACGCTCTACTCGACGCTCAAGAC
>JBOIFE010000186.1:0-10564 GCA_050741015.1 Burkholderiales bacterium
GGGAAGCGCTCGGCCTCGTTGTAGTACCCGGTGTGGTCCCCGTGCGGCCCTTCGAGCGCATCGTCGCCCGGGTGGATCGCTCCCTCGAGCACGATCTCCGCATTCGCCGGCACGAGCAGCTCGCTGCCGAGGCACTTCACGAGTTCCGTGCGCGCGCCCCTCAGCAATCCCGCGAACTGGTATTCGCCCAGCGCATCCGGCACCGGCGTCACCGCCGCGAGCGTGGTCGCGGGGTCCGCGCCGAGCGCGACCGCGACCGGAAACGGCTGGCCGGGCCGCGCGATGCAGTGGTCGCGATAGTCGAGTGCGCCGCCGCGATGCGCGAGCCAGCGCAGGATGAGCCGGTTCGGCGCGATCACCTGCTGGCGGTAGATGCCGAGGTTTTGCCTCGCCTTGAGGGGGCCGCGTGTGGTGGTCAGGCCCCAGGTGATGAGCGGCCCGGCGTCGCCCGGCCAGCAGGTCTGCACCGGCAGCCGCGACAAATCGACCTGCGCGCCCTCCCAGACAATTTCCTGGCAGGGCGCCGAGCCGACCGTCTTCGGCGCCATGTCGAACACGCGAGACGCCAGCCGCGCGAGCTGCGGCAGTTTCGCAACCGCATCGCGCAGGCTCGACGGCGGATCCGGTTCACGTAACGCTGCGAGCAGGCGGCCGATGTCGCGCAGCGCCGGCGCTGGAGGCGTTTCGGGATCGATGCCCATTGCAAGCGCGATGCGCGGCACGGTGCCAAACAGGTTGCCGAGCACCGGCATCGAGTGTCCCTCGGGCCGCTCGAACAGCAGCGCCGGCCCGCCCGCGCGCAGCACGCGGTGGCAGATCTCGGTCATCTCGAGGCGAGGCGCGACCGGCAGCGAGATGCGCTTCAGCTCACCCCGGGCCTCGAGCGCGTCGAGGAACCCGCGCAGGTCCGAGTAGCGCACGCCCTATCGCCCGTGCTGGGCGACGCGCTCGGCGAGCAGATCGGCGAAGTCGACCAGCATGCGGTTGCGTCCCCGCACGCCGAACTCGCGCTCCCCGCCCGGCATGGAGAGCGCCAGCGTTGTCGCGCCGAACCAGCCGAAACCGGCGAGGGCCACGCCCCCGATCAGGCAGCCGAGCCCCAACGCCGGCAGGATGCTCGCGATCGCCCCAAGAAAAAGCAGCGTCGCGCGCAACAGATGCGCGATCGAGCCGGTGCCGTTGACGTCGCTCGCGCCCTCGGTGGCGAGCCCGGCCAGCGGCCCGGATACGAGGAACAGCACGAGCGCGACGACCGCGAGCACCGCGCCCCAGCTGATCCCGCGCAAGTTGCGTGCGTAGGCGACGCGCACCGCGGAAATGCCGTCCAGCGTCATGCTCTCCATGTATCCGGGCCCGTGGTGCAACAGCCGCGTGCCGAAGAGCGACAATTGCGTGCCGCGCAGCACGCCGGAGGCGAAATCGAAGGACGCGATCGGGGTCTCGAGTGCCATCACCAGAGCTTAGCGCAGGCCGAAGTTTGCGGCGATGCCGGCGAACACGGCGGCGCCGACCCAATTGTTGTGGCGGAACGCGGCGAAGCACCCCTCCCGGCTGCGTCCGCGGATCAGGAAAAAATGATAGGCCATCATTCCGGCTGCGGCGGCGAGTCCCGCGTAGTACGGCCAGGACAGCCGCGCCATCCACCCGACGACGCCGAGCAGCGACAACATCGCCGAGTACGACAGCATCACCGCCGGGACGTCCCATCGCCCCAGTGTGAGCGCGGAGGTGTGCATGCCGATCTTCGCGTCGTCGTCGCGGTCCACCATGGCGTACTCGGTGTCGTAGGCGAATGCATAGAACACATTGGCGGCGAGCAGCAGCCAGCACTCGCCGGGCAGGCGCCCCAGCACCGCCGCGTAGGCCATCGGGATGCCGAAGCCGAAGGCGACGCCCAGATAAAGCTGCGGCAGCGCGAAGTACCGCTTCGTGAGCGGATACGTCACCGCGATCGCGAGTGCGACGAACGAAAGCTGGATCGCGAGCCAGTTGAGCTTCAGCACCAGCCCGAAGGCGGCCGCCGCGAGCACCGCCGCGAGCACGAGGGCTTCGGCGGGGCGAATCTCGCCCGCGGCGAGCGGACGATCGCGCGTGCGTTCGACGTGCCGGTCGAAGTCACGATCGAAATAGTCGTTCAGCGCGCAGCCGGCGGATCGCATCAGCAGCGTGCCGCCGCAGAAGATCGCGATCGCCTCGGGCCGTGGCAGGCCCCGCCAGGCGAGCCAGAGCGCCCACAGCGTGGGCCACAGCAGCAGCAGCGTCCCGATCGGCTTGTCGAGCCGCAGCAGCCGCTCGTAGGCGTCGAAGCGTCGCTCGATGAAGGCCCAGTTCATGCCCGAGTCTAGACCCGGTCGAACTCGGCCCGCGGGCCAAGCCACCGGTCGACGTGGCGCAAGGCCCGCGCGGGGTCGGTCGCCAGGAAGTCCGCGGTCGCCTCGCGCGCCGCCTCGAGCAGCGCAACGTCGGCCACCAAGTCCGCGAAGCGCAGCGGCGCTTCCCCGCTCTGGCGCTCGCCGAGCACCTCGCCCGGTCCGCGCAGCCTCAAGTCCGCCTCCGCGATGGCAAAGCCATCGGCTTGCTCGAAGATCACTTTCAGCCGGGCGCGCGCGGCCTCCGACAAGGGTTCCTGGTACAGGAGGATGCAGAAGCTTTCCCGCGCGCCGCGGCCGATCCGGCCGCGCAACTGATGCAGCTGGGAGAGCCCGAAGCGCTCCGCGTGCTCGACGACCATTAGCGACGCGTTCGGCACGTCGACGCCGACCTCGACGACGGTCGTGCACACGAGCAGCTGCGTGCGGCCACCGGAGAACGCCTCCATGGCCGCCGACTTTTCGGCCGCCGCCATGCGCCCGTGGACCAGCCCGACGCGCAGCTCGGGCAACTCGCGGCGCAGCTCGTCGTAGGCTTGCAGCGCCGCCTGCAGGTCGAGGTCCTTCGATTCCTCGATGACCGGGCAAACCCAATAGGCCTGCTGCCCCTCCGCGCAGGCGGCGCGGATGCGCTCGAGAACCTCGCCACGCCGCGCGGCGGCGAAGAGTCGCGTCGCGACGGCCTTGCGCCCAGGCGGCAGCTCGTCGATGACCGAAACGTCGAGGTCGGCATCGTGGGTCATCGCCAGCGTGCGCGGGATGGGCGTCGCGCTCATCATGAGCTGGTGCGCCGCCGCCCGCTCGCTCTTCCTGCGCAGCTCGAGGCGCTGCTTGACGCCGAAGCGATGCTGCTCGTCCACGATCGCGAGCGCGAGGCGCTTGAACTCCACGCCCTCCTGGAACAGTGCCTGCGTGCCGATGGCGATGCAGGCGTCGCCATTCTCGATCGCCATTCGCGCCCGCCGGCGCTCCGCCGCGGGCAGCCCGCCGTGCAACCATGCGATCGGCACGCCGATCGGCGCGAGCCACGTCGAAAACTTCCGGTAGTGCTGCTCGGACAGGATCTCGGTCGGTGCCATCACCGCCGCCTGGGCGCCGGCATCCGCGGCGGCGAGGCAGGCGATGGCGGCGACGATCGTCTTGCCGCTGCCGACGTCTCCCTGCAGTAGTCGCTGCATGGGGTGAGGCTGGATGAGGTCCCGCAGGATTTCCGCCATGACGCGCCGCTGCGCACGCGTAAGTTGGAATGGCAGATTGCCGAGGAACTCTCGAAGCAGGGGCCCTTCCGCGTGCAGGACGAGCGCGGTGCGCTCCCGCCGCCGCTGATAGAGAAGCCGCTTGTGCAGCTGCTGTGCGAGCAGCTCGTCGAATTTTACACGCCGCCAGGCCGGCGCGGTGTCCGCCCCCGGCTCGGGCCGGTGCAGCAGGCGGATGCTCGCCTCGAGCGCTGCAAGCCCATGGCGCTCGAGCAGCGCCGTGGGCAGGGTGTCCTCGATCGCCTCGAGCTCGAGCGCTTCTGCGATGAGCTTTTGCAGCGTCGCCTGGCCAAGCCCGGCGGTCGTCGGGTAGACGGGCGTCAAGGTGCTCGCCAGCGGCTCATCCGGGGCGACGATCCGGTAGCGAGGGTGAATCATTTCCGCGCCGAACCAGCCCGGCCGGACTTCGCCGAACGCCCGCACGCACGCGCCCTCGTTCGCCGCGCGCACGAACTGGGTCTTCTGGCTGCCGTAGAAATTGAGGAACCGCAGGACGAGGCCGTCCGCATGCACCACGAGCTGGCGCCGCGGCCGGAACGCGACTTCGACTCGGCGCACCACTCCCTGCACCAGCGCAGGAACGCCCGCAATGGCGCGCTCGGGCGCCGTCAGCCGCGTCTCATCCTCGTAGCGTAGCGGCAGGTGCCACAGCAGGTCGAAGCGCGAGCGAATGCCGAGCTTCGCAAGCTTCTTCGCCGTGGCGGGCGCGAGCGATCGGCTCAACCGGCGTGAAGAATGGCGTCGACCTCGACCAGCGCGCCTCGCGGCAGGCTGGCCACGCCGACCGCGGCCCGGGCCGGAAAAGGCTGGGGAACGTACTGCGGCATGATCTCGTTTACCTTGGAGAAGTTCGCCAGGTCGGTGAGGTAGACCGTCAGCCGCACGGCGCGGCCGAGGTCGAGGCCCGCGGCTTTTGCGACCGCCGCGAGGTTCGCGAACACGCGATGAATCTGAGCGTCGACGCCGGGCGCGAGCTGCATCGTCGCCGGATCGAGGCCGATCTGGCCGGACAGGTAGACCGTGTCGCCCGCCCGCACCGCCTGCGAGTACGCGCCGATGGCCGCGGGCGCGTCTCCGGTCTGGATCACGCTCTTCATGTCGGGGCCGGGATTAGAATGGACCGGGCCATCTTAGCCGAAATGGCCTCCGCCCTGATCGAAAACCTCGAGAAGCTGATTGGCACGCCGCGCGACGGGGCGCTCCTGCGCTACTCGCTCGGCTGCGAGTACCTGAAGGCGGGCCAGGCCGATCGAGGCATCGAAAGCCTGCGCGAGGCTGTGGCGCGTGATCCTGACTACTCGGCCGCGTGGAAGGCGCTCGGCCGTGCGCTCGCCGAGCACGGACGCCCGCAAGAGGCGCGATCGGCTTATGCCTGCGGCATCGAGGCAGCGCGAAGGCGCGGCGACCGGCAGGCCGAGAAGGAGATGACGGTGTTCGCGCGCCGCCTGGCGCCGAAGGATGGCGGCGGCGACTAGGGGAAATCTGGTGGAGTGGAAGGGGATCGAACCCTCGACCTTCGCATTGCGAACGCGACGCTCTCCCAGCTGAGCTACCACCCCGAGCGAAGGGGCGGATTTTACAGCAGAAACGCACTGCCCTTATGATTCCGCGATCCTCAAAGCGAGCCCCCGTGCAGATCAATTCCCCTTTCGGTTATAGCGAAGTCGTGCCCCTGCTCAAGACGCACCGCGTGCGACTGTCGCGCGCGGGCGAGGTCCCCGAGTTCGCCCGGGGCCTGAACGCGATCCCGGTCAGCTTCACGGAGTTCGGGCCGGCCTCGCACGACTATCCGCTCGTCTTCACCTCGGGCGACGGGGGCAAGACGTATTCGCCGGTCGCCGTCTTCGGCATGAAGACGGGCGAAAACCTGTTCTGCCAGGGCACCGACTGGGTCGCCGGCGTCTATGTTCCCGCCTACGCCCGCCGCTATCCGTTCTGCATGGCGCGCGTGCGCCTGCAGGAGGCCGAGCAGAAGGATCGGCTGATCTGCGTCGAGAAAGCTCGCGTGGACGAGGCCGAGGGCGAATCGCTGTTCGACGAGAAGGGCGAGCCGCTTACCCGGTGGCGCGAACTGCAGCGGCTGCTCGTGGAGTACGAGGCCGACCTCGAGCGTGGCCGCGAGCTCAGCGCGATCCTCGCCGACTACGCGCTGCTGCAGCCCTTCCGCATGCAGGCGCCGCTGCAGCAGGGCGGCCAGGTGCAGCTCGCCGGCATGCATCGGGTGGACGAATCGAAGATCGAGCACCTGAATGCAAGCCAGTTCAAGAACCTCGCCCGCAAGGGGATCCTCGCGCGCATCTACGCGCACTTGCTGTCGCTGGAAAATTTTTCGCGGCTGCTGGCGCGGCGGCGGCAAGCCGCGGCCTAGGCGCCGGGCCGCGCCGCTACATGCTTCGGCAAGAGCCCGGCAGGAATTTGAGGCTGACGCCGTTGCTTGCGGCCGGCCCGCAGCGCCAGCCGTTGATCGCCTTGCCCATCATGGTCGAGGAGTCGGCGGGTGCGCCGTCGACGAGCGGTGCCAGCTGAATTTGAAGGCCATTTACGTCCGGGCTGATGTTGCGCACCTTGACCGTGACGAGGCCGTTGTCGTCGGTGCTCACCTGCTCGACGAATTTCGAGGTGTTGCTTTCGCACCCCCAGCTGCCAGCGCCCGGCGCGGTGCCGCCGTTCTGGTAGATCTCTGAAATCGTGACGCGGCAAGCCGCCGCGGCAAGGATGACCTCGGACATCTTGGCGCGAACCGTGAAGTCCTGGTACGCGGGCAGCGCAACCGCTGCGAGGATGCCGATGATCGCCACCACGATCATCAACTCGATCAACGTGAATCCACGCTGCGACGCCTGCATCGCGCCGGCTCCAAAGTCCGCGGGTGGATGCTTCACGACGAGGTCTTGGCGGGGCGAACTTCGTGCGCCGGAACGAACACGTTGACGGAGCGCAGTGCCGCGATTTGCAGCTGCACGTCCCAGTAGTAGTAGTGGAGATAACTCAACGCGAGGATCGCCAGCAACGCCACTTCGCGCACCATTCGCCGCTGCTCGCGCGCCGCGTGCCCCTCGGGCTGGTTGCCGGCGACCACCTTCAGGAACTCCAGGACCTCCGCGTGGGACTGCAGCTTGCGCCCCGCGAGCTCCTCCACGTAGCGGTGCAATGAGGCCGGCGAATTGTAGGTGTCGTCCTGCTCGCCGCGGGATTCTGCATTCGCGCGGGCGACATCCTGCGTGCGCCGGCCGGCTTCCTTCAGCCAGTCGGCAAGCTGCTCGCCCGCATTATTGTCCGCACCGCTCACACAACCTCGCGACGATCGTCCATGGCGAAGACTCTGACACAAGCCCCACCGCAGGCCTTATCCAGTTGTCCGACTCAGGGGGTCGTGTCCTGCTTCAGAACGCGACGTATGACATCCGCGAGGATGTTTTTCGTGTAAGGCTTCGTGATGTAGCCGTCCGCCCCCAGCAGGAGCCCGCGGCCGACGTCCTCGGGCTCGTTCTCCGACGTCAGCATCACGATCGGCAGCGAGCCGAGCACGGCGTGGCGGCGCATCTTGGTCAGCAGCTCGAAGCCATTGCCGTCGGGCAGCGTCACGTCGAGCAGGAGCAGGTCGGGCGCGCCCTCGTCCAGCATGCCGTGCAGGAATTCGTTGACTGACCGCGCTACGCGCACTCGGTAGCCCGCCATGCTCACGCGCAGGTCCGCCAGCGCGAGCTGGTCAGGATCGTCCTCGACAATCAGCACGGTGGTTTCGCGCGGCGATTTGCTCGGTGCCGGCCGCTGGCTGAGCCGGTCGGCCGCGATGTACGCCCCGGTGCGCGCAAGCGCGACGCTCGCCGGTTCGCCGCTGCGTTTCATGCGGGCCGCGTCCAGGCCCTGCGTGCGGTCTGCTTCGCGCGTCGAGAACGCCGACTGCGCGCCGTCGGGCGACGGCGGCGCGATCTCGATCAGCCCGAGGTCTTCCATCTCGGTGAGCCACTCGTCGAGCACGTTGCGCGGATAGCGACGCAGCAACTCGGCGACCACGCTATCCTGCCCGTGGAAGTCCATCAGCCACAGGATGCGGCGGTAGTCCTCGGGCACGGCCGTGTCCTGGCTTTCCCAGGCGCCACGACCTGCAGCGGTCAGGCGGTAGACGCGTTGAGCTTCTGCCATCCCGAAGCGGAAAAGGAGTTCGACAAGGCCGGATTATGCGCCGAGGTCAGCTTCCCCGGCACCCCGCGGGGAGGTACTTGAGGGCGATGCCGTTGACGGCCGCTGGCCCGCATCGCCATTCAGATACGGACTCGCCCATGTTGAGCACGGCCGTCGCAGGAAAACCGCCCACGTACGGAATCAGGCTGAGGGCCTTGCCATTTACATCCGGCGCGACGTTCTGCGCGAAAACGCTTACCACGCCGTTCGCATCGGTCGTCACTTGCTGCACGTACTTCGACTTGTTGAACTCGCAGCCCCAGCCGTTGGCCCCGGGACCCGTGCCACCGCTCATGTAGACCTCGCTGACTGACACGCGGCAGGCGCTCGCGGCGAGCACGACTTCGGCGAGCTTCGTGCGGATGGTGTAGTTCTGGTACGCGGGCAAGGCGATGGACGCGAGCAAGCCGATGATCATCACGACGATCATCAGCTCGATCAGTGTGAAGCCCCGCTGCTGCCGCACAGTGCACCCTCCCTTGCATGGACCGCGTTCTTATCCGACTGTAGCGCATGGCGGAAATCCCCGCTCACGCCGCCGGCCGGCGGTAAGACCTATCTGAACTAAGGCGTATCCCCGCAAGAAGGCGTGCCTATGGGCCGGCTTTCTGCGGCACGGATCAGTGACTGCTGGACCTCCACCGGGATTTCGGCCGATGTGGGCGACGGACCAAGAAGCCGACACAACTGCATATTCGTGACATCCCCCGGATGAGTCACGCCGCTCACCAGAAGGATGATCCTTTCGATTCCTGCGACCAGCGCGCTATCTTCAGGCGAAGCACCCGCCCCGACGAGCAGGGCGCCGTCGACAAAGGTGATCGCGTAGTTGGTCGACGCTACGCCGCCGGGCACGATCGGGTAGGCGCCCGGCGTCGACGTTGTCGTGGCCGGCGTGCTCAGAAGCAGGTTGCCACTCAGATCAGCGGTCGTCTGCCCGAGCTTGAAGCCGGTACTTGTGGCGGTAAACGGCGGGTTCGCAGCTTGAGCCGGGCGAGCGGCATTGTCGGCGGTAATGGTGAGCGGTGCCGGCGTGATCTCGAGAAGACCACTCACGTAGGCGATCGCGTAGTTAGCGTTCGCACCGCTGGACACGTCGGTCGCATAGTTGCCGACGTTCGACGCGGGCGTCGCCGACGTGGAGACCGTGACGGCCGGGATGACCGCGGGGGTGTCGCCGCCTACGAGTCCTGTGATCGCCGCGCCAAGCGGCGGGTTGGGATCACCGTAAAGTCGAGCGCCGCTGTCTGCGGTCACTGCGAGCGCGGCCGGGCTGATCGTGCCCGCGGCGCTCGCGAGGCTCACCGTGTAGTTGGCCCCGCCGTTGCCGTCGGTGAGCGTGTAGGCGGGGTTGGCGTTGAGCGTGCTGCCGTTCGCGCCCAACACGTTCCTGCTGGCAAACGCCTGGCTCAGGCCGCTAAGGTTGTCGCCCGAGAACACCGTCCCGGTCACGCTCGGGGTGCCCGAGGAGCTGGTCGTGCCGTCATAGGTCTTGCTGTCGCTCACCGCGCTGAGCGTGAGCGCGGCCGGGCTGATCGTGCCGATGTTTGCAGATGCGCTTGCAGTGGCGAGCTGGTAGCCATAAACCGACTTGCCTGCGTCGCTCGCGCTCGCGATGGTGATTCCGGTGGCGGTAACCTGCTTGCTCGTTCCCACGTTCTTGTCGACGTAGTCTGCCGCGGAGAATCCGAGTGTGACGGTGTCGCTGCCGACGGCACCCGTGACCGATGCGCTCAAGCTCGCGGTCGGTGCGGCCGTCATTCCGTCATAGGTTCTGCTCGCCGAGCCGGAGAGGCTCGGCGTGATGATTGGGGCGAGCGTATACAGGAACCCGTTCCCGCTGCCGGCGACCGAGGTGACGCCGTAAGTGGCGTTGTATTGCTTAAAGGCGTACGCCAATCCGCCCTGCACGTCGCTCGCCGGATCGTTCGAGTAGACGAGCCACCGACCACTGGGCGCGCTGAGCGTTTGCGCCGCCGGATTGAAGAAATTTCCGCCGGTGTCGAGCACGATCGAGTCGCCGGTCGCCGTCGAGCTGATATTTCCCGTCAGGATCAGGTTGTTCCCGGCGCCGGCGGCGGTCTGGAACACGACGTCCCCGGTCGCGAAGACCGGCCCCACGAAGAGCGCGTTCGCATCCATCACGCTCACGTTGTTGGCGCTCGTCACCGTCACCGCGCTGAAGTCGTTGCCGGCGTTGGTCAGACTGACGTTGCCCGCGCCGGCTGCGAGCGTGAGCGTGCCCGTAGTCCCGTCAAACGTTCCGCTACCGGTGATGTCGCCGCCCGCGGTAGTCAGCGCGGTCGCGCTAATCAGGCTCACCGCGTCGTTGTAGGTTTGCGCGCCGATGGTGGTCACGGCGCCGCCCAGGCTCGTGCTGCCCCCAGCGTTGGTCGTGAGGCTGGCGAGCGGCGTGATCGCGCCCACCGCCGCGTCGAAGCTGGCCGCCCCGGTGGTGTTCACCGCGAGGTTCTGTGCCCCGTCTACAGTGCTGTCGAAGGAGATCGCTTGGTTGCCGGAGCTCGTCAACGTGGTCGGCCCGGTCAGCGTCACCGCGTCGCCGTAGGTCTGGGTGCCGCTGGTGCTGATCGTGCCGGTGAGTTGGGTGGTGCCGCCGTCGGCGCTCGAGAGGTTTGCGATGCCAGTGAAGTTCGCGCCGTTGATGGTCGTGCTGCCGCTGAAGTCGAGCGCGAGATCGAAGCCCGCGCCGCTCACCGTCGAGCCGAAGGTCGGTGTGGTGCCGGTCATGGTCGC
>JBOIFE010000187.1:0-3281 GCA_050741015.1 Burkholderiales bacterium
GATGGAATTCCTGCTGATCAATCATCCGCTGGACTGCCCGATCTGCGACCAGGGCGGCGAGTGCCAGCTGCAGGACCTGGCGGTCGGCTATGGCGGCTCGGGCTCGCGCTACCGCGAGGAAAAGCGCGTCGTGCTGCACAAGGACCTCGGCCCGCTGGTGGCCGCCGAGGAGATGACGCGCTGCATCCAGTGCACGCGCTGCGTGCGCTTCGGCCAGGAGATCGGCGGCGTCATGGAGCTCGGCATGATCAACCGCGGCGAGCTGGCCGAGATCGTCTCCTTCGTCGGCCGCACGGTCGACTCGGAGCTCTCCGGCAACATGATCGACCTCTGCCCGGTCGGCGCGCTGACCTCGAAGCCGTTCCGCTACAGCGCGCGGACCTGGGAGCTTGCTCACCGGCGCGGCGTCTCGCCGCACGACGGGCAGGGCTCGAACCTGGTCGTGCAGGTCAAGCAGAACCAGGTCATGCGCGTGCTGCCGCTCGAGAACGAGGCAGTCAACGAATGCTGGCTGTCGGACAAGGACCGCTTTTCCTACGAGGGGCTCAACGCGCCCGACCGGCTGCGCCAGCCCATGGTCCGGCGCAACGGGCGGCTCGAGGCCGTGGACTGGGAGGCCGCGCTCGAGCGCGCCGCCGCGGGACTGGGCGACGCGGGCGTGCTCGCCTCGCCGCACGCCACGCTGGAGGAGCTCTACCTCGCGGGCAAGCTGGGGCCGGCCGACTTCCGACTGCGGCACAGCGACTTCTCGGCCGACGGGCGGCGCGCGGGCATCCCCTGGCTTGGCATGCCGCTCGCCGAGCTCGGCAGCCTCGACCGCGTGCTCGTGGTCGGGTCGTTCCTGCGCAAGGACCAGCCCCTCGTGGCGCATCGCCTGCGCCAGGCGGCGAAGCGGGGCGCGCAAATCCACGTGCTTCATTCGGTCGACGATGACTGGCTGATGTCCGTGGCGAGCAGGACCATCGTCGCGCCCTCGAAGCTGCCGGGCGCGATCGCCGCCTTCAAGGACACACTCGCCGGCGGCAAGAATCCGGCCGTGCTGCTGGGCAACTTCGCGCAGCAGCACCCGCAGGCCGCGGCGATTCACGCTGCCGCCCAGTCGCTCGGGGTGAAAGTTGGTTTCCTCGGCGAGGCGGCGAATTCCGTCGGCGGCTACCTTGCGGGCCTGCCGGCGGGCGGCGGCCTGCCGGCGGTGCGCCGGAAGAAGGCGCTCGTGCTGCTGGGCGTGGAGCCTGCGCTGGACTGCGCGGACCCGCGCATCGCGGACGGCGCCGAATTCATCGTCAACCTCACGGCGTGGCGCTCCGACGTGGGCGACGTGCTGCTGCCGATTGCGCCCTTCACGGAAACGGCGGGTACGTTCGTCAGCATGGAAGGGCGCGCGCAGGAGTTCCCGGCCGCGGTCATGCCGCTGGGCGAGGCGCGCCCGGCGTGGAAGGTCCTGCGGGTGCTCGGCACGATGCTCGGGCGCCCGGGCGTCGAATTCGACACCATCGAGCAGGTTCGCGCTGCGTGTCTCGGCGGTCGCGACGTGGCCTCGCTCCTTTCCAACCGCATCGAAGGCAGCTTTGACGCCGCGGCGCCGGCAGCCGGGCTGCAACGCGTCGCGGACGTGCCGATCTATTTCGCTGACCCGCTGGTGCGCCGCGCACCCTCGCTGCAGAAAAGCCGCGACGCGCGGGCGCCGCGCGCGTGGATGAACGCGCGCCTGCTCCAACGCCTGGGCCTCGCGGCCGGGCTGCCGGTTCGCGTGACGCAGGACGGAGGCGAGGCGCGGCTCGAGGCCGCGCTCGACGAGCGGCTGCCGGACGACTGCGTGCGCGTCGCCGCCGCCCACCCGTCGACAGCGGGGCTGGGATCCATGTTCGGCGCGGTCGGCGTGGAGCGCGCGAGCGCGGAGAGGGCCGCCTAGTGGACTGGCGCGTCGCGCTCGTCAACACCGCCTGGAAGCTCGGCGGCATCGTCGCCATCCTGGTGCCGCTGTTCGTCGCCGTGGCCTACCTCACGCTGTGGGAGCGCAAGTTCATCGGCTGGATCCAGATCCGCATCGGGCCGAACCGCGTCGGGCCGCTCGGGCTGCTGCAGCCGATCGCCGACGGCGTGAAGCTGCTGTTGAAGGAGATCATCGTCCCGGCCAATGCGAGCAAGGGCCTGTTCTTCCTCGCCCCCGTGATGATGATCCTGCCGGCGCTGGCGGCCTGGGCCGTGATCCCGTTCGCGCCCGAGGTGGTGCTGTCGAACATCAACGCCGGGCTGCTCTACGTGCTCGCGCTCAGCTCGCTCGGCGTGTACGGCGTGATCATCGCCGGCTGGGCGTCGAACTCGAAGTACGCCTTCCTCGGTGCGATGCGCTCGGCCGCGCAGATGGTGTCCTACGAGCTGGCGATGGGCTTCGCGCTCGTGGTCGTGCTGATGGTATCGGGCAGCCTCAACCTGTCCGACATCGTGAATGCGCAGGGGCGGGGCTACTTCGCCACGCGCGACCTGAATTTCCTGTCCTGGAACTGGCTGCCGCTCGCGCCGATGCTGCTGGTCTACTTCATCTCGGGCGTGGCCGAGACCAATCGCGCGCCGTTCGACGTGGTGGAGGGAGAGTCCGAGATCGTCGCCGGGCACATGATCGAGTACTCGGGCATGAGCTTTGCGCTCTTCTTCATCGCCGAGTACATGAACATGATCCTGATCAGCACGCTGACCGCGGTGCTGTTCTTCGGCGGCTGGCTGCCGCCGATCTCGAGCCGGGTGTTCGACGCGGTGCCGCCGTTCTTCTGGCTGCTGGCCAAGGTGTTCGTCATCGTGACGCTGTTCCTGTGGATCCGCGCCACGTTCCCGCGCTACCGCTATGACCAGATCATGCGGCTGGGCTGGAAGGTCTTCATCCCGCTGACGCTGGTCTGGATCGCGGTGGTGGGCCTGTGGATGCAGACGCCATGGAGCCTCTGGCGATGATGCGCCGCGTCGCCGACTTCTTCCGCGCCTTCCTGCTGCTCGAGCTCGTCCGCGGCATGGCGCTGACCGGCCGGCACCTGTTCGCGCGCAAGATCACGGTCCAGTTTCCCGAGGAGAAGACGCCGCAGAGCCCGCGCTTCCGCGGCCTGCACGCGCTGCGCCGCTACCCCAACGGCGAGGAGCGCTGCATCGCCTGCAAGCTGTGCGAGGCGGTCTGCCCGGCGCTCGCCATCACCATCGAGTCCGATATCGGCCCCGACAATACGCGGCGCACGACGCGTTACGACATCGATCTGTTCAAGTGCATTTACTGCGGTTTTTGCGAGGAGGCC
>JBOIFE010000188.1:0-6356 GCA_050741015.1 Burkholderiales bacterium
GCCGGTGTACGTGGGCCTGGCCGGGCCCACGAGCCCGGCGGCGCTGCTGCGCTACGCGCAGCGCTGCGGCGTGAGCGCGTCGCTGCGCGCGCTGCAGGCGCAGGGCATGGGCGTCGCGCGCCTCATCGCGCACACCGATCCCGCCGAGCAGCTCGCGCCCGTGGCCCGCTACTGCGCGGCGCGCGCCGCCGCCTGCAACGTGGTCGGCGTGCACCTGTTCAGCTTCGGCGGCGTCGAGGCGGCCGCGGCATGGATCAACCGCAGCATCGCCTCAGGCAAATAGGCCTTCGAGCGGTTTGACGTCCCCGCTGCCGGGGAAGACTTGCGTCTCCAGCGCCGCCTCGCCGAGGCCCAGCTGCGCAACGAGCGCAGCCTTGAAAAGCGCGCGCAGGTCGAACGTGGGCCGCAAGTCGCGTCCCTGGTAAAGGTCGCGATCCGCGAGCCCCGGCCACTCGGCGATCACGCGCCCGCCGCGCACCGCGCCGCCGGCGACGAACGCCGCGGTCGCAGTGCCGTGGTCGGTGCCATGGCTGCCGTTCAGCGCGACCGTACGCCCGAATTCGGTGACGACCAGCACCGCGGTGTGGCGCCAGGCCTCGCCGAGCGACCCCTTCAACGCCGCCATCGCGCGGTCGAGGAGCTTGAGGTTGCGCGTGAGCGGGCTGTATTCGCCGACCTGGTTGATGTGCGAGTCCCAGCCGCCGAAGTCCAGGCTCGCCACGCGCGGACCTGTGCGCCGGCCAAGAAACTCCCCGGCCGCCTGCGCGAGGGCGACGACGGCCTGCGCTCCCGCGCCCGCATCGCGCGAACCGGCTACGTCGTCCATCATGTTCTGCGACTCGCGTGCGGCGGCGAATGGCCGCTCGAGCAGCGAATCGCCCTGGTAGAGCGCAGCCAGTCGCGCAAGTAGGTCCGGATCGGGTTCCGGGAGCTTCGAGGGCGACCATGAGGTCACGGTCGCCTGCCCGCGCAGCACGAGCGGAATGCTCTGGCCCAGCGCGACGCCGCCGTCGGTCCCTTGAGCGACGAGTGCGGCGTTCAGCCATCCGGAGTCACGGCCGTAGGGCCGCACCGTGCCGTTTTCGAGCAGGTTCTGCGCGTCGAAATGCGAGCGCTCGCGGTAGGGGCTGGCCACCGCGTGCAGCACCGCGAGCTCGCCCGCTCCATAGAGGCCGTGCATCTGCACGAGGTGGGGGCTCAGGCCGAACGTTGCGTCGAGCTTGAGCGCCTCTCCCGCATGCTCGCCGCGCAGCGCCTCGAATCCGGGGTCGCCCGTCGCGGGCACCGAAGCGAGCCCGTCCATACCGCCCCGCAGGAAGACGAACACCAGCCGCCGATCGCCGCCCGAAACCGCCGCGAGGACGAGGCGCGGCATTCCGGCGAGGGCGGCAGTACCGCCTAGTAGCTTCAGCACCGTGCGACGCGTGGTCATCCCTTACCTCCGCTGGAATTCGGGACTCGCGAGCCACAGCGCGAGCCCCTGAGTCTGGCTTTCGGCGCGGGCGACGGCGACCGAGGTGCGCACGCTCACCGCCCCGCCATACGAATCGGCGGCGAGCCGCGCGGGATCGACGCCCCAGCCGGCACGCGCCGCGAGGATTCCCGCCCACTCGACGCGCTTCCACACTGCGTCGGCGCCCGCCCAGGCCGCCGCCGAGTCGGGCCAGCCCTGCGGAGAAGGCGCGAAATACGGCCGCTGCCCCATGCTGCGCAGGGCGTAGTACAGCGCCTGCGGCTTTGCCGCCCGCGCGGCGGGCAGCGCGCGCAGGCAGGACGTGACGTACTCGATCGGCGTCTTCAGCTTGGCGAGCGGCTGCGCCCAGGCCTCCGGGCACTCGAGCAGCGCGCCATGCACGCTGGGCAGGTGCCCGCCCGTGTCGAGGAACGCGCGCTCGATCCGCGCCACCGCAGCGGCGGGAGGATCGTCGGCGATGAAGTGGCGCGCCAGCTTGGTCGCGACGTGCCGTGCCGTGGCCGGGTGCGCCGCGAGGTCGCGCAGCACCGCCTCGCCCTGCGCGGCGCCCTCTTCAGCGTAGGTCCGCCCGAGGAGCGTGCGCGGCCCCGGCTCGTGCCGGTCGGGCACGAAGCGGAACCCCGGGCTCGGCCGGGCGCCCACGGTCCAGCCGGTCAGCACGCGCGCGAATTCGGTGACATCGGCCTGGGTGTACCCGGCATCCGCGCCGAGCGTATGCAGCTCCAGGATTTCGCGCGCGAGGTTCTCGTTCAGTCCGGTCGGCGGTTCGACCCGGGCGTTCGGCGCGCGACGGCGCGGTACCCAGCCGTTGCGCACGGAGCGCTGGTTATCCAGGTAAAGGATCATCGCCGGATGACGCGTGCAGGCGAGGAGCATGTCGCCGAAGCGCCCGTTCACGTTGGGGCGGATCGCCTCGCGCTCGAAGCTGCCGACGAGGGCGAAGACGACCGGCTTCTCCGCCGAAACGGTGAAATGATTCGCCCAGAACCAGGTCAGGCGCTCATGGAACGGCGCGGGCGTGGCGGCCGCCACGGCCAGCCGCGCCCCGACCTCGTCGAGGATGATCGGGCCGAAGAACGTCCGGAAGCGGTCCTCGATGCCGCGCGGGGCGCCCTGCATCGAATCCTGCATCCCCGAGCGCAGCTCGCGCACCTTTGCGATCCAGCGTGCATAGACCTTGAGCCCCTCTTCCGAGCTGTTCAGGCGGTCGAACTCGGGATAGCTGGGGGCGGGCTGCGCAGCCTGCGCGGCAAGCCAGCCGCGGGGGTCGCCGGCGACGGCGGCAAGCTCGCCCGGGGCGGCCCCCATGCCGAAGCGGTTGACGGCGATGACGGGATCGAGGCTCACGATCGCGCGCCTATTTTGCGCCGTTCCGTCGATTGCGCGAAGGAAATGCGCCCAAGGGGCGAGCGGCTACACTCCCCGCAAACCAACCCAAGGAGGGGTGCAGCGCATGAAAACCGGATTCATCGGCCTGGGGGTCATGGGCTCGCACATGGCGGCCAACCTCGCCCGCGGGGGCCACGCGGTGAAGGGCCATGACCTGCGCAAGGTGGACGTGCCCGGCGTGGCCCGGGCCGCTTCCGCCGCCGAGGCGGCCGCGGGCGCGGACGTGGTCTTCACGTCGCTGCCGGGACCCGCGGACGTCGAGGCGCTCGCCCCGGCGCTCGCCGGCGCGATGGCGAAGGGCGCCGCCTGGTTCGACCTCACGACCAACTCACCCGCCTGCGTCCGCCGCGTGCATGCGCAGTTGAAGGCGCGCGGCGTGGACTTCCTCGACGCCCCGGTGAGCGGCGGCAAGGCGGGCGCCGAGAGCGGCCGCCTCGCGATCTGGGTCGGCGGCGAGCGCGCGGCCTACGAGCGCTTCGAGCCGGTCCTGCGCGCCTTTGGCGACCAGCCGTACTACGTCGGCCCGGCCGGCGCGGGCTCGATCGCCAAGCTCGCGCACAACGCGGCGAGCTTCACCGTCCAGACTGCGCTGGCGGAGATCTTCACGCTCGGCGTCAAGGCGGGCGTCGAGCCACTCGCGCTGTTCCAGGCGCTGCGCCAGGGCGCGACCGGCCGCAAGCGCACCTTCGACCGGCTCGCCGAGCAGTACCTGCCCGGCGCCTACGACCCGCCGACCTTCGCCGTGCGCCTCGCGCACAAGGACCTCGGGCTGGCGCTCGAGCTGGCACGCGAGTCCGGCGTGCCGATGCAGGTCGCCGAGCGCGCGTTCGCAGACTTCAGCGAGGCGATGAAGCGCGGCTGGGGCGAGCGCGACTCGCGCACGCCGATGCTGCTGCAGAACGAGCGCGCGGGCGTCTCGCCGCAGGTGCCGGCGGACAAGCTGAAGTCGGTGCTGGACGGGCGCTAGAAGCGGTAGCGCAGCTCGACGCCGTACTCTTTCGTGCTGTTGGCGGGCTCGAGCAAGGCAACGCCGCCGCCGATCGGCTGGATTTCCGAGTCCCGGATGTTCCAGTACTCGAACCAGGCGGCGAACGTCCACGCGCCGTGCTCGAGCGCGAGCCGTCCGCGGTTGCCGTATCCCTTGCGCTGGTCGTTGTTGACGTCGGCCAGCGAGGGGTCCACGTCGCCCAGGTAGGTACGCTGATTGCCGTTGGCGAAGGCCTCGTACTCGAGCTGCGGCGCGAAGACCCAACCGCCCCCCATGCCGATGCGCATGGTGAAGCCCAGCGGAAAGTAGAAGTAGCGGGACTCGCGACGATAGCCGATCGCGCCCGTGCTCGAGGTGCCCCGCAGATCGTTGTGGAGAAAGCGCACGCCCACCCCGACGTAGGGCGACCAGACGACGCCCCAGGCCGGGTAGTCCTTGCCCGCCAGGGCGCGCACGTCGAGCAGCTGGTCGGGAACGTTCGACAGGGTCCCGGATCCCGTGTAGTCGAGCTTGCCGTACGAATAGCGCCCCTCGAAGCGCGAATACCAGAGGTCCGGGCCGACGTAAGTGAAGGTTCCCGTGACGCCGATGCGATCACCCTCCAGCTTTGCGAAGTTGGGCTCCTCGTACTTGTAGCTCGAGCCCTGGATGCCGAGCTCCAGCCCGGTCCGAGTCGCGGTCGGGTCATCCTTCTGCGGCGCCTGCGCCCACGACACGCCCGACCAGGCGACCGCGGCCAGCAACGCGAGCATTCTCGAATCCATGCGTCCCCCTTTACGCCCGGGATAGTAGCGCCTTCGCGGAAACCGCGCGGGGCGTCGGCTAGACTTTGCCCGGGAGGAGTCCCGGATGGCATTGCATACCCGCCTGCGCCTCGCCCCCGCGGAGGTCGATCTCGAGCGCCGCCCAAACGGCGAGACCGTGCTGCGCTCCCCGCAACCGCTGCGGGCCTACGAGCGCTGCACGGGCGAATGGCTCGTCAAGTGGGCGCGCCAGGCGCCCGAGCGCGTGTTCCTCGCCGAGCGTCGGGGCGAGGCCTGGCGCAAGCTCGGCTATGCGCAGGCGCTCGATGGCGCGCGGCGCATCGGCCAGGCGCTGCTCGAGCGCGGCCTGGGGCCCGAGCGCCCGCTCGCGATCCTGTCGGACAACAGCGTCGACCACGGCCTGCTCGCGCTGGGCGCGATGCACGCCGGGGTGCCGATAGCGCCGGTCTCGCCCGCCTACTCGCTGATGTCGAAGGACCACGCCAAGCTGAAGGCGATCTTCGAGCTGGTGAAGCCGGGCCTGGTCTGGGTGGACGATGCAAAGAAGTTCGAAGTAGCGCTTGCCGCCGTCGGCGCCGAGGCAACGCCCCTTGCGCCGCTGCTCGACACGGAGCCGGGCGCGCGCGTCGACGAGGCTTTCGCGCGTGTCGGCCCGGATACGGTGGCGAAGATTCTCTTCACCTCGGGCTCGACGGGGCTGCCCAAGGGCGTGGTCAACACCCAGCGTATGCTCGTTTCCAATCAGCAGATGCTGGCGCAGGTCTGGCCCTTCCTCGAGGACCGCGTGCAGACGATCGTCGACTGGCTGCCGTGGAACCACACCTTCGGCGGCAATTTCTGCTTCAACGTGATGCTGAGGAATGGCGGGTCGCTCTACATCGACGGCGGCAAGCCCGCGCCGGGCCTGATCGACGCCACCGCCCGCAACCTGAAGGAGGTGGCGCCGACGCTGTACTTCAACGTGCCGCGCGGCTTCGACCTGCTGCTGCCGTTCCTGGAGCAGGACGCGGAGCTCCGCCAGCGCTTTTTCCGCAACCTCGACATGCTGTTCTACGCGGCGGCCGCGCTGCCGCAGAACCTGTGGGAGCGGCTGGAGGCGATGGCGCAGGCGGAAAAGGGCGGCGAGCTCGCGATGCTCTCGTCCTGGGGCTCGACCGAGACCGCGCCGTCGGCCGCGGCCGTGCATTACACGATCGAACGCGCGGGCGTCATCGGCCTGCCCAACCCGGGCTGCGAGCTGAAGCTCGTGCCCGCCGCGGGCAAGCTCGAGGTGCGCGTGCGCGGCCCGAATGTCACGCCCGGCTACTTCCGCCGCGAAGACCTGACGCGGGCCGCGTTCGACGAGGAGGGCTTCTATCGCATCGGCGACGCGATGAAGTTCGCCGACCCGGCGGCGCCGTCGAAAGGCCTCGTCTTCGATGGGCGCGTCGCCGAGGACTTCAAGCTCAGCTCCGGCACCTGGGTGCACGTGGGCGCGGTCAGGGTGAGGCTCATCGCCGCCGGCAACCCGATCATCCAGGACGTGGTGATCACGGGCCACGACCGCAACGAGGTCGGGGCGCTCGTCTTCCTCAGCCCGGCGGCGAAGGACCTCGCCCCTGGCGCGGTGCGCGCGAAGATCGCGTCGGCGCTGAAAGCGCTTGCCGCCGAGGGCGGGAGCTCGATGCACCCGACGCGCGCGCTCGTGCTGGCCGAGCCGCCTTCGATCGACGCGAACGAGATCACCGACAAGGGCTACATG
>JBOIFE010000189.1:0-6077 GCA_050741015.1 Burkholderiales bacterium
CGGTCGGGGAGCTTGAAGCGCCCCGCGCGCCAGTCGGCCTTGGCCCGCTCGATGCGCGCCTTCGACGACGAGACGAAGTTCCACTCGATGAAGCGCTCGCCGACCGGATCGCCGCCGAGCAGCATCAACCGCGCGGATGTGCGCGCTTCGAGCACGGCGTCGCCGGACCCGAACACGACCAGCTGCCCCTCTGCGATGCGCCGCCCGCTCGCCTCGACCTCGCCCTCGATGACATAGGCCGCACGCTCGGCGAAGCCACCAGGCAGCTGCTCGCGCGCGCCGGCATCGAGGCGGCTATGGATATAAAACAGCGGCGAGTGCGTGCGCACGGGCGAGCGCGCGCCGTGGACCTCGCCCGCGATCAGCCGCCGGGCAATCCCGGCCTCGTCCAGCGCGGGCAGGTCCGTCTCGTCGTGGTGCCAGAAGCCGGGATCGGTCTCCTCGTCTTCTTGCGGCAGCGCCACCCAGGCCTGCAGGCCATCCATCGGGCCGCCCTCGCGCCGTGCGCGCTCGAAGCGCTCGGAATGCGTGATGCCGCGCCCGGCGGTCATCCAGTTCACCTCGCCGGGGCGGATCGCCTGCTCGGAGCCGACGCTGTCGCGGTGCATGATCTCGCCCGCGAAGAGGTAGGTGAGCGTCGACAGGCCGATGTGTGGATGCGGCCGCACGTCGACCGAGCGAGGGATGCCCGGCGCGAAGCTCGCCGGCCCCATGCGGTCGAGGAAGATGAAAGGGCCCACCATGTGCCGCGCCGGGTTGGGCAGTACGCGCCCCACCTCGAAGCCGCCGAGGTCGCGCCGGCGCGGGTCGATGACGAGCTCGATCACGCCGCCAGTCTACTGCGCCCCCCACTGGTACTGCAGGCCGGTGAAGAGCAGTGTGTCGCGATTGTCCACGCCCGGCGGCGGATTGCTCTGGTAGCGCATCGAATAGCTCACCGTCAGGTTCCAGTGCGCGAACAGCGGGGCGACGAAGCCCGCGTCGAACGCGACCCGGTACTCGCCGCTGTCGGTGAGATTGGGGTAGATCTGCAGCTTCTGCGTCAGGCTCATGTCCTTCGTGAACTTGCTGCTCGTCTCTTCGCCGAGCAGCGCCTCGTTGAACGAGCGGTCCGGCGACAAATAGTGCAGCTCCCTGTTGTAGGCGTAGCCGCCGAAGACGTCGAACGTGAAGTCCTTCGTGTTTCGCAGGTGCAGCCCGGCGCCGACGGCCGGCACGTGCCTCCACTTCAGGTCGGCGACCTTGTTCTTCTCGCCGTCGTAGCCGGCGAAGCCGAAGCTCAGATCGGAGAAGTCGCGGTCGTAGCGTCCCCCGGTACGCACCTGCTGCGCCGTGAGCTCGGATACGCCGTCGACGTTCTGGTGCGAGTACAGGCTCTGCAGGTAGAAGCGCAGCTTGTCGCGGTCCGTCCGACGCACGGCGTCGGCATTGACGGTGGCGGTGAACGAATCTGTCGTGCCCGTGGACTGGGCCACGCCCGCACCGAGCGAGCCGCGCCACGCGCCGTCGGGCTCCGACATGGTCTGCGCGGCCGCGGGCGCACTGGCTGCCGCCAGCACGAGTGTCAGCATTGCGGAGTTTCGCATCCTCTTTTCTCCTCGTCGTTGAGGTCCCCTCAATCCTGACCCGCGAACGCGGGCGAAGTTTCCGGAGTGTCGCGGGCTCCGGTATAACCGTCGCAGATGAGCGACACCGAGATCCTGCGCACGCGCATCCCGGCGCGACTCGATCGGCTGCCATGGAGCCGGTTCCACGTGCGCGTCGTCATCGCGCTCGGCGTCACGTGGATCCTCGACGGACTCGAGGTCACGTTTAAAGGCGCCGTAAGCGGCGTGTTGCAGCTGCCGGAGACGCTGGGCCTCAGCGCAGCGCAGATCGGTCTGCTCGGCTCGGCCTATCTCGCCGGCGCCGTGATGGGCGCGCTGGTATTCGGGCGGCTGACCGACCGGCACGGCCGCAAGCGCTTGTTCTTCATCACGCTTGCGGTCTACCTCCTCGGCGTCGCGCTCAGCGCGTTCGCGTGGAACTTCGCGAGCTTCGCCATTTTCCGCTTCATCACGGGCTGCGGCATCGGCGGCGAGTACGCCGCGGTGAACTCGGCCATCGACGAGCTGATACCGGCCCGGCATCGCGGCCGCGTCGGGCTTTTCGTCAATGGCAGCTTCTGGCTCGGCGCGGCGCTCGGCTCGGGCGCGACGGTGGTGCTGCTCGACCCGTCGTATTTCGCCCTCGACCTGGGCTGGCGGCTGGGATTCGGCATCGGCGCGGTGCTGGGCCTCGCGATCCTCGCGCTGCGCCGTTTCATCCCGGAAAGCCCGCGCTGGCTGCTGACGCACGGGCGCGCGGCGGAGGCCGAGCGCGTCGTCGCGGGCATCGAGGCGAAGCTTGGGTCGTTGCCCGAGCCCGCCGGCGCGCCGATCGAGCTTCGCCCGTGCGGTGCGATCGGGCTTGCGCAAGTGGCCGGGGTCATGCTCGCGCGCTACCGCGCGCGTTCGGCGCTGTGCGTGCTGCTCATGATGTCGCAGGCGTTCCTGTACAACGCAATCTTCTTTACCTACGCGCTCGTGCTCACGCGCTTCTATGGCGTGAGCCCCGCCGCAACCGGGCTGTACCTGCTGCCGTTCGCGCTGGGCAATTTCCTCGGGCCGGCGCTGCTCGGGCGCTGGTTCGACACCGTCGGCCGCCGCCCCATGATCGCTTCGACCTACGCGGTGTCGGCCGTGCTGCTCGCCATCACCGGCGCGCTGTTCGCCGCCGACCTGCTGTCCGCCGCCGGGCAGACCGCGCTCTGGAGCGTGATCTTCTTCTTCGCTTCGGCCGCCGCGAGCTCGGCCTACCTCACGGCAAGCGAGATCTTTCCCCTCGAGATCCGGGCGCTCGCGATCGCGGTGTTCTTTGCGGTCGGCACGGGCACGGGAGGCGTGCTGGCGCCGTGGCTTTTCGGCACGCTGATCGGCACGGGTTCGCGCGTGGCGCTGTTCGCCGGCTACCTGCTCGGATCCGCGCTGATGCTCGCCGCCGCGGTCGCGGTGCTCGCCTGGGGCGTGCGCGCGGAGCGCCGGCCGCTCGAGGAGATCGCGCCGCCGCTTACTTCAATGCGCTGAGCAGCTGCGGCAGCACCTTGGGCGTGGCGGCTGCGATCTCGCCGCGCGAGAGGAAGTCCGCGCCGCCCTCGAGGTCGCTCGCCATGCCGCCCGCTTCCTGGATCAGCAGCGCGCCCGCGGCCATGTCCCAGGGCGACAAGCCCGTCTCCCAGAAAGCGTCGAGCCGTCCGGCGGCGACGTAGGCGAGGTCGAGCGCGGCGGCGCCCGCGCGGCGCACGCCCGAGGATTCGGCCATCAGCGTGCGCAGCTGGACCAGATAGCGCTCGATGCGGCTGAATTCGCGGAACGGAAATCCGGTGCCCACCAGCGCGTCGGCGAGCTGCGAGCACTTGGAGACCCGGATGCGCCGGTCGTCGAGGAACGCACCGCGCCCTCGCGAGGCGGTGAACAGCTCGTTCTTCGAGGGGTCGTAGATCACGGCCTGCGTCAGCGTGCCCTTGTGCTCGAGCGCGATCGACACGCAGTACTGCGGGAAGCCGTGGATGAAGTTGGTGGTGCCGTCCAGCGGGTCGATGATCCAGCGGTACTCGGGGCGTGCGCCGGCAGTGGCGCCCGACTCTTCCGCCAGGAAGCCGTGATCGGGATACGCGCGGCGGACGATGTCGATGATCGCTGCTTCGGCGGCGCGGTCCACCTGCGTGACGTAGTCGTTGCGGTTCTTCGCCCGCACTTCGAGGCCACCCTCGAGCACCGCGCGGTTGATGATCGAGCCCGCCCGGCGTGCGGCCTTGACCGCGATGTTGAGCATCGGATGCATGCGGCATTCTAAACTGCGCGCATGACGCCGATCCGCATCGTGCTCTGCCGGCCGAGCCACCCCGGCAACATCGGCGCCGCCGCGCGCGCGATGAACGCGATGGGCCTGGCGGACCTGCGGCTGGTCGCGCCGGCGCGGCCGCCTGCGCCCGAGGATAAATGGATGGCGACGCATGGCGCCGACGTGCTCGCCGCGGCGCGCACGCACGCGACCCTCGAGGACGCGATCGCCGACTGCGCGGCGGCCTTCGCGCTTTCAGCGCGGCCGCGCGAGTGGTCGCCTCAGGTGCTCGATGCGCGCGCGGCCGCGATGAATGCCATCGCGATCGACGGGCCGGTGGCCTTTGTCTTCGGCAACGAAGCCGCGGGCCTGACGAACGACGAGCTCTTCGCCTGCCAGTTCCTCGTGCACATTCCGGCCGTTCCGAAGGCGAGTTCGCTCAATCTCGCACAGGCGGTGCAGGTGGTGGCCTACGAACTCCACATGGCGCACGGCGCTGCCGTACCCGAGGCTCGCACCGAAAAGCTTGCCACCGTGGCCGATCGCGAGGGTCTGTACGCACACCTGGAGGAGGCCGCGCTCGCCACCGAATTCATGGCGCCCGGCTCGAAGTTGCGCGAGCGCTGGCGGCGGCTGTTTTCGCGCGTTCCGGGGTTGGAACGCGAGGAGGTCAACATCCTGCGCGGGCTGCTCAAAGCCTTGCTGAAGAAATAGTTGATCGTTTTAATCGGATAACCTAAAGTCGCCGCATGTTCAGTCATCTACGCGAAGATATCGCCAGCATCTTCGAGCGCGATCCGGCGGCACGCACCACGTTCGAGGTACTGACCTGCTACCCCGGCCTGCACGCGGTCTACATCCATAAGCTCGCCCGCTGGTTCTGGCGGCACGGCCTGAGCTGGCTCGGCCGGCTCACCTCCAACCTCGGGCGCTGGCTTACGGGGATCGAAATCCATCCGGGCGCGATCGTCGGCCGGCGCGTCTTCATCGACCACGGCATGGGCGTCGTGATCGGGGAGACGGCCGAGGTCGGCGACGGCTGCACGATCTACCAGGGCGTGACGCTGGGCGGGACGACGCTGTATCGCGGCACGAAGCGCCATCCGACGCTCGGCGAGGGCGTGGTCGTTGGCGCGGGTGCGAAGGTGCTGGGTGGATTTACCGTCGGCGCGGGCGCGAAGATCGGCTCCAACGCGGTGGTGGTGAAGGAAGTCCCGGCAGGCGCGACCGTCGTCGGGATCCCGGGACGCATCGTCGAAGAGGCGCCGGCGCAGAAGTCGTCGCAGTTCGCGGCCTATGCCGTGGAGCAGGGCCAGGACGACCCCTACGCGCAGGAGCTAAGCCGGCTGGCAGCCCATTCGGCCGAGCTTGAGCAGGCGCTCTCCAAGCTGAAGGAAAAGCTCCAGGATCTTGAAAAAGAGGAGCGGAAAGAGCAGCTTAGAGCAGTCAAGTGATTTGTTGACTGATTCTGTCGGGATTCGATATACTCGACCAACATTATCGGGTATTCGGAGCAGCCATGAGACTCACCACGAAGGGCCGGTTTGCCGTGACGGCGATGGTCGACCTCGCCCTGCGCCAGTCGCGCGGGCCGGTGACGCTGGCGGCGATCAGCGAGCGCCAGCACATTTCGCTGTCCTACCTCGAGCAACTGTTTGGCAAGCTGCGGCGCCACAACCTGGTGTCGAGCGTTCGCGGGCCGGGCGGCGGCTATAACCTGGCGCAACCCCCGGCGAAAGTCACGGTGGCCCAGATCGTCATCGCGGTGGACGAGCCGCTCGACGCCACGCAGTGCGGGGGCAAGGAGAACTGCAAGGACGACAAGCGCTGCATGACGCACGACCTGTGGGCGACGCTGAACACGAAGATGCACGAGTACCTGTCGTCGGTCAGCCTCGCCGACCTGGTCGAGCACCAGAACGGCAAGCACGTCGCGGTGCTGCAGGACCACCGGCGCACCGGCGACAAGGAGACGGTGCCGGCGTGAGACTGCCGATCTACCTCGATTACTCGGCGACCACGCCGGTCGATCCGCGCGTGGCGCAGAAGATGATCCCGTACCTTACCGAGTTCTTCGGCAACGCGGCCAGCCGCTCGCACGCATTCGGCTGGCAGGCCGAGGAAGCGGTCGAGGAGGCGCGCGGGCACGTCGCCGCGCTGATCGGCGCCGACCCGAAGGAGATCGTCTGGACCTCGGGCGCGACCGAGGGCAACAA
>JBOIFE010000190.1:0-1544 GCA_050741015.1 Burkholderiales bacterium
CGCCACCTGCGCATCGGCTACAACCGCGCGGCGCGCCTGATCGAGGACATGGAGCGCGCGGGGATGGTCTCGCCGATGCAGACTAACGGCAACCGCGAGGTGCTGGTGCCGGCCAAGGCCGAGTAGTGCGCGCGCTCCTCGTCGCGGCGCTCCTCGTGCCCGCGCTGGCGCAGGCCGACGCGATGCAGCGCTTCCACGAGTTCCTGCGCGACACGCACTCGGCGCGCGCGGACTTCGAGCAGAAAGTCTACGACCGCGAGCATCGCCTGGTGCAGGCCTCGACCGGCCGCTTCGAGTTCCAGCGCCCCGGGCGCTTTCGCTGGCAGACCCTGCAGCCTTTCGAGCAGCTCATCGTCGGCGACGGCGAGCGTGTGTGGATCTACGACCCGGACCTCAAGCAGGTGACGGTGCGGCCGATGGGCAAGGCGCTCGGCGCGACGCCCGCGGCGCTGCTTGCCGGCTCGGCCGACGTCGAACGTGCGTTCACGTTCGCCGACGGCGGACGCGAAAGGGGGCTGGAGTGGCTTGTCGCCACGCCGCGCGAGAAGGAGTCGGGGTTCGACAGCATGCGGCTCGGCTTCGGCGCGTCGGGACTCGAGGCGATGGAGCTTGCCGACCACTTCGGCCAGACCACGGTGCTGCAATTCAGCCGCATCGCGCGCAACGTCACGCCCGATCCTGCGAGCTTCCGCTTCACGCCGCCCAAGGGCGTCGATGTCCTCGGCGAGTGACCTGTTTCCGGCGCCGGCGCCGGCGGCGCCGCTGGCGGAGCGGCTGCGCCCGCGGTCGATCGACGAAGTGCTCGGCCAGCGCCACCTGCTCGGGCCGGGCAAGCCGCTGCGGCTCGCCTTCGAGTCGGGCAAGCCCCATTCGATGATCCTGTGGGGGCCGCCCGGCACCGGCAAGACCACGCTCGCGTGGCTGATGGCGCAGGCGTTCGATGCGGACTTCATCGCGCTTTCCGCGGTGCTCTCCGGCGTGAAGGACATCCGCGACGCGGTGCAGCGCGCCGAAGCCGCGCTCGCCGCAAGCGGCCGGCGCACGATCCTGTTTGTCGACGAAGTGCACCGATTCAACAAGGCGCAGCAGGACGCGTTCCTGCCCTACGTCGAGAAGGGCCTGTTCACCTTCATTGGCGCGACCACCGAAAATCCGTCGTTCGAGGTGAACTCGGCGCTGCTTTCTCGCGCGACGGTTTACGTGCTGGAACCCCTGTCGGCCGAGGACCTCGCCGCGCTACTCGCGCGCACGGGCCTGGAATCGGACGAGGGCGCGCGCGCGCGACTGATCGGATTCGCGGACGGCGACGCGCGGCGGTTGCTGAACGCCGTCGAGATCCTGCAGAACGCCCGGCCCGCGGGCGCGATCGACGCCGGGTTCGTCGAATCGGCGCTGGCGGCGAACCTGCGCCGCTTCGACAAGGGCGGCGAGCAGTTCTACGACCAGATCTCGGCGCTGCACAAGTCGGTGCGCGGCTCGGACCCGGACGCTTCGCTCTACTGGCTGGTGCGGATGCTGGACGGCGGCGCCGACCCGCTCTACCT
>JBOIFE010000191.1:0-4673 GCA_050741015.1 Burkholderiales bacterium
GCCTTTACTTCACGATGCTCAACTGCAACAAGCGCTCGATCACGGTCAACATGAAGACCGCCGAGGGCAAGCAGGTCTTCGTCGACCTGCTGAAGAAATCCGACATCATCATGGAGAACTTCGGCCCGGGCGTGCTCGACCGCTTCGGCTTCAGCTGGGAAAAGATCCACGAGCTGAACCCGAAGATCGTCATGGGCTCGATCAAGGGCTTCGGCTCGAGCGGCCCCTACGCCGAGTTCAAGGCCTACGAAAACGTGGCGCAGGCGATGGGCGGCGCGATGAGCACGACGGGCGTGCCCGACGGCGCGCCGTTCGTCACCGGCGCCCAGATCGGCGACTCGGGCACCGGCCTGCACCTCGCGATCGGCCTGCTCGCGGCGTTGCGGCAGGCCGAACAGTCCGGACAGGGCCAGTACGTCGAGGTGGCGATGATGGACGGCGTGATGAACCTGTGCCGCGTGAAGTTCCGCGACCACCAGCGCCTCGCGCGCGGCGCGCTCGCCGAGTACTCGGTGCCGACCTACCAGGGCATGGGCGAGGTGCCGCGCGCCGGCAACGACTCGGGCGGCGGGCAGCTCGGCAACGCGATCCACTGCAAGCCGCACGGCGCCAACGACTGGCTCTATGTCGTGGTGCAGGAGGCGGTGTGGAAGGGCCTTGCGGCCCGCATCGGGCCCGAAGTCGGCGTGCCGGGGCTCGCCGAGGACCCGCGCGTGGCGTCGATCGGCGAGCGGCGCAAGAACCAGCAGCTGGTCTGGACGCTGCTCAACAAGTTCGCCGAGAAGTACAGCAAGCGCGAGTTGATGGCGATCCTGAACCCGCTCGACGTTCCCTGCGGGCCGATCATGAGCACCGAGGACCTGGCCACCGACGAGCATGTGCGCGGGCGCGAGATGTGGGTCGAGATCGATCATCCGCAGCGCGGCAAGTGGTTCAACGTCGGCATGCCGATCAAGCTCTCGGCCTCCCCCGCGGTGATCAAGCGCTCGCCGCTGCTCGGCGAGCACACCGAGGAGATCCTGAAGCAGGTCCTAGGCTACGACGACGCGAAGGTGAACGCGCTGAAGCGCGCGGGCGCCTTCTCGGTGCCGCCGAGGAAGGCGGCCTGATGCGCATCGCGATCGTGGGCCAGCAGGATTTCGGCAAGGCCGTGCTGGAGGCGTTCCTCGCGCGTGGCGACGAGGTCGGCGCGGTGTTCTGTGCGCCGGAGAAGGAGGGCGCCCGCCCCGACGTGCTGCGCGTCGCGGCGCAGGACAAGGGCCTGCAGGTGCACCAGCTGAAGTCGCTGAAGGCGCCCGAGGCGCTGCAGGCGATGAAGGCGGCGAATGCCGAGATCGGCATCATGGCCTTCGTGCTGCAGTTCGCGCCGCAGGAGTTCGTGGCCACGCCCAGGCGCGGCACGCTGCAGTACCACCCGTCGCTGCTGCCGAAGTACCGCGGCCCGTCGTCGATCAACTGGCCGATCAGCCGCGGCGAGAAGGAGACCGGGCTCACGATCTTCCGGCCGACCGACGGCCTGGACGAGGGCGCGGTGGTCCTGCAGAAGAAAACGCCGATCGGCGAAAACGACACGCTGGGCAACGTCTACTTCGAACGCCTGTTCCCGATGGGCGTGCAGGCGATGCTGGAGGCGGCGGACCTCGTGGTCGCCGGCCGCCACCAGGAGACCGTGCAGGACGAGTCGAAGGCGAGCTATGAGGGCTGGTTCCGCGAGGCCGAGGCGAGGATCCACTGGGGGAGCCACGTCGACGTCATCCATGACCTGATCCGGGGCAGCGATCCGGCGCCCGGTGCGTGGACGACGCTCGGCGGAGCGAAGCTCCAGCTGTTCGACTCGCGCAAGGAACCGGTGCGCACTTTCGGCGCGGTGCGCGGCAAGGTCGGCGAGGTCCTAGGCGTCGAGGAGGGGCGGCTCGTCGTCACCGCCCAGGGCGGGCGCATCCACGCCGCCAAAGTCAAGCTCGGGGACGGCAAGAAGGTGGCGGCGGCCGACGCGGGCATCGCGAAGGGGCAGATTCTCGGCACCTGATCCGTAAATATTTGACGCAGCTTAGTTTCGACTGCAAAAATGCGGTCCAGACGGCTGTTTCAAGAGGGGTTGTCGGAGGCTGGGCCGCCTCGGTCGACAACAGCGGATCGGGGAGGGCCCAAGCATGAGATCGGCGTTCTGGAAGACCGATTGGTTCCTCGGCCTGGTGGTCGTGGTCGGTGTTGCCATCTTCAACCTCTCGAGCGGCTTGATCCCCAGCCTCGAGCGCAAGGCCTACGACATGGGGGTGCAGGCGACCTCGCGGCCCCCGTCCGACAAGGTCGCGATCATCGCGATCGACAAGACCAGCATCGACAACATCGGCCGCTGGCCGTGGCCGCGCGACGTGCACGCGAGAATGATCGACCTGCTCGCGCACGCAAAGGCGAAGGTCATCGGCTACACGGTCTTCTTCTCCGAGCCGGAGAACCAGAAGATCAACCAGACCATCGCGAAGCTGCTCGAGCTCGCGGAAGCCGCGCCGCCGCCCGCCGCGAATGCCGCGCCGCCGGGCGCTACGCCGGCCGCGCCCGCGGCGGAGCCGGGTCCGCTGGTGGCGACGCTGCGCCAGGCGGCCGACGATTTCAACACCGACGGCAAGCTCGCCAAGAGTATCGCGGACGCGGGCAACGTCGTGCTGCCCGTGCTGTTCTACGGCGACATCCCGCGCGGCCGGCCGGACCATCCGCTGCCCGATTTCCTGCGCAAGAACGCGATCCAGCTGCAGGGCGTGAAGGACGACCTGCCCGAGCAGACGAGCTCGATCGACGTCTCCATCGTCGAATCGATCGGCCGCGCCGCGGCCGCCGTCGGGCACCTGAACCTGTTCCCCGACGTGGACGGCGCGATCCGCACCGAGGCGCTCGCGGTCACGTACTTCGACGAGTACTACCCGTCGCTCGCCACGATGCTGGTGGCCCGCAGCCTCAACCTCGGCCCCGCCGACATCAAGATCAACGCCGGCGAGGCGATCCGCATCGGGAACCTGAAGGCTCGGACCGACCCCCGCGCGCGCATGTACACGTACTTCTATCGCGACCGCGACGGGCACCCGGCGTTCGCCGAGGACTCCTTCTACGACGTCTACACCGGCAAGATCCCCGCCGAAAAGTATCGAGACAAGATCGTGCTGATCGGGCCCACCGCGGCGGGGCTGGGGAGCCTGTTCGTCACGCCGGTCAGTCCCAGCATGCCGGCGGTGACGCTTGCCGCGCACACGGTGTCGTCGCTGCTGCAGGAGCAGTTCTTCGTGGTGCCGACGTGGGCGCACTGGGTGGAGCTGCTGCTCAGCATCGTGGTCGCCCTGTACCTGATTCTCGCCCTGCCGCGCTTCAACGCGCGGGCGGCGCTCGTCACCTCGGGCGCGCTGGTCATCGCGCTGATCGGCGCGCACTTCGTGCTCATGGTCTCGGCCGGCATGTGGCTGCAGCTGATGCTGCCGGCGACGCTGCTGGTGATCGGGCACGCCGCGCTCGTCTCGAAGCGCTTCATCGTCACCGAGGCGGCGAAGGCGAAGTCCGACGAGTCCTCGGCCGAATCCAACCGCATGCTGGGCATCGCCTACCAGGCGCAGGGGCAGCTCGACCTCGCCTGGGACAAGTTCCGCCAGGTGCCGATGTCGGCGGCGGTGATGGACAACCTGTACAACCTGGCGCTCGACTTCGAGAGGAAGCGCCAGTTCAACAAGGCGGAATCCGTGTTCCGCCACATGCACGACTACAACCCGAAGTTCAAGGACCTCGAGCAGAAGCTCTCGCGCGCCAAGCAGCTCTCCGAGACCGTGATCCTCGGCGGTGGTTCGAGCCACCCGGGGGGCTCGCTCAACCTCGCCGTGGGCGAAAAGCCCAAGTTCGGCCGCTTCGAGGTGCAAAAGGAGCTGGGCAAGGGCGCGATGGGCGTGGTGTACCTCGGCAAGGATCCGAAGATCGGGCGCGAGGTGGCGATCAAGACGATGGCGCTGGCGCAGGAGTTCGAGGCCGAAGAGCTCGCGGAAGTGAAGGAACGCTTCTTACGCGAGGCCGAGACCGCGGGGCGCCTTTCGCATCCCAACATCGTCACGATCTACGACACGGGCGAGGAGCACGACTTCTGCTACATCGCGATGGAGCTGCTCAAGGGCGGCGATCTCGCGCCCTACGTCAAGCAGGCAAACCTGCTGCCGGCGGCCAAGGCGGTGTCGGTCGTCGCTCGCGCGGCCGATGCGCTCGGCTATGCGCACAAGCAGGGCGTGGTGCACCGGGACATCAAGCCCGCGAACATGATGTACCACGCCGACACCGATACGCTGAAGCTGACCGACTTCGGCATCGCGCGGCTCACCGACTCTTCGAAGACCAAGACCGGCATGGTGCTCGGCACGCCGTCGTACATGTCGCCCGAGCAGCTCGCGGGAAAGAAGATCGAAGGCCGCTCGGACCTGTTCTCGCTCGGGGTGAGCCTGTACCAGCTGCTGTGCGGCAAGCTGCCGTTCGAAGGCGAGTCGATGGCGCAGCTGATGTATAAGATCGCCAACGAGCCGCCGACCGACATCCTGAGCGTCGATCCCAAGTTGCCGCCGGCCCTGGTCGCGTTCCTGGATCGCGCGCTGTCGAAGAATCCCGACGAGCGCTACCAGACCGGCGAGGAATTCGCCGCGGCGCTGCGC
>JBOIFE010000192.1:0-1635 GCA_050741015.1 Burkholderiales bacterium
TTCGGCATGCTGGCGATCGCGTTGATGGTGTTCGTGCTGCGCCAGACCAGCACCGACGAACGCTGGCCGGGCATCGAAAAATACATCAAGGTCGCGTTCTGGGGCACCAATGTCGGCCTGGCGATGATGATCGCGATGAGCCTGTTCCCGAGCGGCGTGCTGCAGGTCTGGGACGTGGTGCAGCACGGCTACTGGCACGCGCGCAGCCTCGAATACCTCGGTACCGAACGCGCGCGTCTGATCGAATGGGCGCGCATGCCCGGCGACCTTGTGTTCATCCTCCTCGGCGCGGTGCCGCTGGTGATCGCGTCCATCAAGGGCTATCTCGGAGTGCGCGCCGCAGACGGGCGATCCTCGACGCCGGTTTGAGCCCGCGTTTGCGCGCTACAGTCCGAGATAGGCCTGCCGTATCTCCGGCATCGCCTCGAGCCGCGCGGGCAGGCCTTCGGTGAACAAGCGCCCTTCCGCGATCACGTAGGCGTAGTCGCTCAGGGCGAAGGCGAGGTGCACGTTCTGCTCCACCAGCAGGATGCTGAGTCCCTCGTCCTTCAGGGTCTTCAGGGTGGCGAAGATGTGGTGCACCACCACCGGCGCGAGCCCGAGCGAGAGCTCGTCGATCACCAGCAGGTCAGGCTCCGACATCAGCCCGCGTGCGATGGCGAGCATCTGCTGCTCGCCGCCCGACAAGGTGCCGGCGCGCTGGTGCCGGCGCTCCGCAAGGCGCGGGAACAGCGCGTAGGCGCGCTCCAGGCGCTGCGCCTCAGGACGCGACCCGCGCCGCGCGAAGGCGCCCATCTCCAGGTTTTCCTCGACCGACATTTCGCTGAACAGCTGCCGGCCCTCGGGCACCAGCGCCAGGCCGCGCGCCGCCTTGGCGTGCGGCGGCAGGCGCGTAACGTCCTCGCCCTTGAAAAGCACCTTGCCGGCCCAGGGGCGGATGCTGCCGGCGACGGCGCGCAGCGCGGTGGTCTTGCCGACGCCGTTGGCGCCGACGATGGTGGTCAGCTTGCCGCCCGCGGCCCCGAGCGAGATCCCCCACAGCACCTTGACTTCGCCATAGCCGGCCTCGAGCGACTCGACCTGCAGGATTGCTTCGCTCATCGACGCTCCGCGCGCAGCTTTTCGGCGAGGGCGGGATCGCCGAGGTAGGCCTCGATCACCGCCGGGCTGGCGGCCACCTCGGCCGGCAGCCCCTCGCTCAGCTTGGCGCCGGTGTTGAGCACCAGCACGCGGTCCGACAGGCTCATGATCGCCTGCATCAGGTGCTCGATGATCAGGATCGAGATGCCGCGCGCGCGGATGGCGCGCAGGATCGCGATCATGTGCTCGACCTCGGTCGGGTTGAGCCCGGCCAGCACCTCGTCGAGCAGCAGCAGCGTCGGCCGCGCGGCGAGCGCACGCGCCAGCTCCAGGCGCTTCTTGCCGGCGATGGTCAGCTGCGAGGCGGGCGTGTCGATGCGGTCCTCGAGGCCGACCAGGACGAGCGCCTCGCGCGCCGCCTGGCGCCCGCGGCCGAGGCGCAGGTTCTCGCGCCCGAAGCAGGCGCCGACGATGCAGTTCTCGAGCACGCTCATGGTCATGAACGGCTGCACGATCTGGTGGGTGCGTGCCAGGCCGTGGCGCGCGACGCGGTAC
>JBOIFE010000193.1:0-7878 GCA_050741015.1 Burkholderiales bacterium
TATTTCTTCAGCCGCTGCATGACGTAGGAGCCCGGGGCGTCCTCGATGGCCATGGAGGGGATGCGGGCGGGCACCTTGTCGCCGCCGTTCTGCTGCTCCATCCAGCGCTGCCAGTCCTCCCACCAGGAGCCCGCGTGCTTCTGCGCCGCCTTCAGCCATTCCTCGGCGGTCGCGGGGAACGACTCCCCGGTCCAGTAGTGATACTTCTTCGCCGCCGGCGGGTTGACGATGCCGGCGATGTGGCCGGAGCCGCCGAGCACGAAACGCACCGGCCCGCCCAGGTATTTGGCGCCCTTGTAGGTGGTCTTCCACGGGGCGATGTGGTCCTCGACCGTGGAGATGAAATACGCGGGCACCTCGACCGTGGACAGATCGATCGGCACCCCGGCGAGCGTCACCGCGCCCGGCACGCCGAGCTCGTTGTTGAGGTACATGTGCCGCAGGTAGAAGCTGTGCATGCGCGCCGGCATGCGCGTGGCGTCCGAATTCCAGTACAGCAGGTCGAACGGGAACGGGTCCCGGCCCATCAGGTAGTTGTTGATGACGAAGGACCACACCAGGTCGTTGGCGCGCAGCAGGTTGAAGGTGGAGGCCATCTCCGAGCCCTCGAGGTAGCCGCGCTCGTTCATCCGCTTTTCCAGGTTCTCGACCTGCGCCTCGTCGATGAAGACGCCCAGGTCGCCGGGCGCCGAGAAATCCAGCAGGCTCACGAAGAACGTGGCGCTATTGGTCCGGTCTTCATTTCTTGCAGCAAGGTACGCCAGGGTCGCGCCAAGCAGCGTGCCGCCCAGGCAGTAGCCGATGACATTGACCTTCCTCTCGCCGGTCGCCTTCTCGATGTAGTCCAGCGCAGCGAGCGGCCCCTGCATCATGTAGTCCTCGAAGCCCTTCTGCGCGAGCTGCGCGTCCGGATTCACCCAGGAGAGCACAAACACGGTATGGCCCTGGTCCAGCGCGAACTTGATGAAGGAGTTCTTCTCGCGCAAGTCGAGGATGTAGTACTTGTTGATCCAGGGCGGGATGATGACGAGCGGCGTTTTGCAGACTTCCTGCGTGGTCGGCAGGTACTGGATGAGCTGCATGAGTTCGGTCTGGAACACGACCTTGCCCGGCGTGGTGGCGACGTTGCGGCCGAGCTGGAACGCATTTTCGTCGGTCATGCTGATGCGCAGCTGCCCTTCGCCCTTCTCGATGTCGGCGAGCAGGTTGTTCAAGCCGCGCACCAGGTTCTGCCCGCCCGAGGCGAGGGTCTCCCGCAGCACCTGCGGGTTGGTGGCGGCGAAGTTCGACGGCGAGAGCGCGTCCACATACTGGCGCGTGAAGAACGTGACCTTCTTCTGCGAGTCCTCCGGCAGCCCGTGCACGCCCGCCACCGCGTGCTGGATGTGGCGCGCCGCGATCAGGTAGGACTGCTTCAAGTAGTCGAAGATGAAATTGTCGGACCACTCGGCGTCCTTGAAGCGGGCGTCGCCCTTCGCCGGCTGCGCGACCGGAGCCGCGTCCTGGCCCAGCATCTTCAGCCACGACGACTGCCACAGCCGCATCGAATCGATCCAGAAATTGACTGACTCCGCGGCAAGCGCGCTCGGATCCATGAGCGCGCGCGAATAGAGGTCCATGTACGCCCTGGCGATCCCGAGCTCGTCCTTCACCGCCGAGGACACGCTCGCCTCCAGCTGCTTCTGGCCGAAGTCCTTGAGGATATGCGCCGAGCGCGCGGCCACCTCTTGCAGGACGCGCGCGGTGTCTTCCTTGCCTACGCCGTCAGCGCGCTCTTCCATGCCTCTTCCGTGACCGCGGCGAAGCGCGCCACGCCGTCGGCGCCCGGCTCGCGTCGCAGGCGGCCCGCTCGCTCCAGGTAGTGCAGGTGCGCCATCGCCTCTCCCATGGCGAAGAACATCTGGTGGCCATCAAGCGGGCGGCGGAACAGCAGGCCGATGACATCCGCCGCGCTGCGCGGTCCTTCGCGACAGGCGGCAAGCAGATCGGCGAGCCTCGCGTCGTGGTGTGCCTCCAGCTGCGCCACGCGCGCGTGCGCACCGTAGAACGGCAGCCCGTGCGAAGGCAGCACCAGCGTGCGCTCCGGCAGTTCGCGGTACTGGCGTATGGAATGCAGGAAGTACCCCAGCGGGTCACCCGCGGGATCCACCGGCCAGACGCTCACGTTAGTTGAAATGCGAGGCAGCAGCATGTCGCCCGCAATGAGGACACCCAGCGATTCGCAATAGAGCGACGCGTGCTCCGGCGAGTGCCCGTACCCCGAGATCACGCGCCAGGCGCGCCCGCCCACCGCGATCGCCTCGCCGTCGACGATGCGCCGATAGCTCGCCGGCAGCGGGCTCACCTGGCGGCGGTACAGGTTGCCGCGGCCTTCCATTTGCGGGAAACGCGCGATGTCCAGCCCGTTGGCCTTGAACAACGCGAGCGTCGCGCCCGCCTCGAAGCCGCCGACGCCAGCGTGCACCGCGTGCGCCGTCAGGTACTCGGCCTGCATCATCCACAGCGGAACGTCGAATCGCTCGCACAGCCACCCGGCGTTGCCCGCGTGATCGGGGTGGAAATGCGTTGCAAGCACTCGCCGCACGGGCCGCCCGGCCGCCGCGTCCGCGAACAGCGCATCCCATGACGCGCGCGTGGGCGCGTCCGCCAGACCCGTGTCAACGAGGGTCCATCCGTCCGCGTCTTCCAGCAGCCACAGGTTGATGTGATCGAGCGCAAACGGCAGCGCCATGCGAAGCCAGTGCACGCCAGGCGCGACGTTGCGCAGCGTGCCGGGCGCCGGCACTTCGGCGAACGGGTATTCGAGAGTGGACACAGCGGAAGCTGGGCTAGAATCAGCAGGCACCCTACCATGCTGCAGAGCGAAAAGGAACGCGCCGAGTTTTCCATCGGCGAGCTCGCGCGCGAGTTCGACGTCACGCCGCGCGCGATTCGCTTCTACGAGTCCGAGGGCCTGCTCGCGCCGCGCCGCGACGGCCAGCGCCGAATCTACACGCCGCGCGACCGCACGCGCCTGAAGCTCACGCTGCGCGGCAAGCGCCTCGGGCTCACGCTGTCCGAGATCCGCGCGCTGATCGACATGTACGAGCCGGGGCGCGACGAGCGGCCGCAGCTCCAGCGCTTCGCCGCCGTGCTCGAGCAGCATCGCACGGTGCTCGAGCGCCAGCGCGAGGATCTCGAGGCGCAGCTTGCCGAGATCGCCGCCTTCGAGAGGAAGCTGCGCAAGCAGCTTGGCTCGCGGAAGCGCGGTTGACGTTTACGTAAACGTCAAGTAGCCTGCCGCGATGGATACGCCGACGCCGAACTTACCGCCGCAGGACCCGGCATGAGCCTACTCGGCTTCGCCCACGGCGAGACGATCGACATGTTGCGCGCCACGGTGCAGGACTTCGCGCGCAAGGAGATTGCGCCGCGCGCCGCGGAGATCGACCGCGCGAACGAATTCCCCGCCGACCTGTGGAAGAAGCTCGGCGCGCTCGGGCTCCTCGGCGTGACCGTCGAGGAGGACTACGGCGGCACCGCGATGGGCTACCTTGCGCACATCGTCGCGATGGAGGAGATTTCGCGCGCCTCGGCCGCGGTGGGCCTTTCGTACGGCGCGCACTCGAACCTGTGCGTGAACCAGATCCGCCGCAACGGCAGCGACGCGCAGAAGCGGAAATTCCTGCCGAAGCTCGTCTCGGGCGAGCACGTGGGCGCGCTCGCGATGAGCGAGCCCGGCGCGGGGTCGGACGTGGTCGGCATGCGGCTTCGCGCCGAGCGCCGAGGCGATCGCTACCTGCTGAACGGCAACAAGATGTGGATCACCAACGGCCCGGACGCCGATGTGCTCGTCATCTACGGCAAGACGAGCGACCAGGGCATCACCGCATTCCTGGTCGAACGAGGCATGAAGGGATTCTCCACCGCGCAGAAGCTCGACAAGCTCGGCATGCGCGGCTCCAATACCTGCGAGCTTGTCTTCCGCGACTGCGAGGTGCCCGCGGCGAGCGTGCTGGGCGACGAAGGCAAGGGCGTGAAGGTGCTGATGACCGGCCTCGACTACGAGCGCGCGGTGCTCGCGGCCGGGCCGCTGGGCATCATGGCCGCGTGCCTCGACGTCGTCCTGCCCTACGTGCACGAGCGAAAACAGTTCGGCCAGCCGATCGGCGAGTTCCAGCTCATGCAGGGCAAGCTCGCCGACATGTACACCACGTACTCGGCCTGCCGCGCCTACGTCTACGCGGTGGGCCAGGCGCTCGATCGTGGCGAGACCACGAGGAAGGACGCCGCCGGTGCGATCCTCTACGCCGCCGAGAAGGCGACCTGGATGGCGGGTGAAGCGATCCAGGCCCTGGGCGGCATGGGCTACATCAATGAGACCGCCACGGGCCGCCTGTGGCGCGACGCGAAGCTCTACGAGATCGGCGCGGGCACCTCCGAGATCCGCCGCTGGCTGATCGGGCGCGAGCTCTTCGGGGAGACGGCGTGAGCCCAGAGCAGCTTCTCGAGAACAATCGCGCCTGGGCCCGCAGCGTGACCGCCGAAGACCCGGCGTTCTTCTCGCGGCTGGCGGGCCAGCAATCGCCGCAGTACCTGTGGATCGGCTGCTCGGACTCGCGCGTGCCGGCGAACCAGATCACGGGCCTCGCGCCCGGCGAAGTGTTCGTGCACCGGAACATCGCCAACGTCGTGGTGCACACCGACCTCAACTGCCTCTCCGTGATCCAGTTCGCGGTCGACATCCTGAAGGTGCCGCACATCATCCTTTGCGGCCACTACGGCTGCAGCGGCGTGCACGCGGCGATGACCAACCACCGCATCGGTCTTTCGGACAACTGGCTGCGGCACGTGCAGGACGTCGCCGGCAAGCACGAGGCCGAGATGCGCTCAATCGCTGGCGAGGACGCACGCCATCGCCGCCTGTGCGAGTTGAACGTCGCCGAGCAGGTCGCCAACCTTGCCCAGTGCACGGCGGTGCAGGAAGCGTGGGAGCGCGGCCAGGCACTCGACGTGCACGGCTGGATCTACGACCTGAAGGACGGGCTGCTGCGCGACCTGAATTGCACTCGAAAGGAGTAAGCCCATGCCTAACGATCCGATCGTCATCGTTGCCGCCGCTCGCACCCCGACGGGCGCGTTCCAGGGAGAGCTGAAAGGGTTCGCCGCCCCCGAGCTCGGCGCTGCGGCCATCCGCGCCGCCGTAGAGCGCGCGAAGCTGAAGCCCGAGGACGTGCAGGAGGTGATCATGGGCTGCGTGCTGCCCGCCGGGCAGGGCCAGGCGCCCGCTCGCCAGGCCTCGCTCGGCGCGGGCCTGCCGCTCGCCGCCGGCTGCACCACGGTGAACAAGATGTGCGGCTCGGGCATGAAGGCTGCGATGCTGGCGCACGACCTGTTGCTGGCCGGCTCGGCAGACGTCGTCGTTGCGGGCGGCATGGAGTCGATGACCAACGCGCCCTACCTTCTGCCAAAAGCGCGCGCAGGCCTGCGCATGGGTCACGCGCAGTTGATCGACCACATGTTCTTCGACGGACTGGAAGACGCCTACGACAAAGGCCGCCTGATGGGCTCCTTTGCCGAGGACTGCGCGCAGAAATACCAGTTCAGCCGCCAGGCGCAGGACGCGTTTGCGATCGCTTCGCTCACGCGCGCGAAGACGGCCAACCAGGACGGCTCCTTCGCCTGGGAGATCACGCCGCTCGCGATCAAGGCGGGCAAGGACGAGAAGTTCATCGAGAACGACGAGCAGCCGTTCAAGGCGAACCTGGAGAAGATCCCCGGCCTGAAGCCCGCGTTCCGCAAGGATGGGACCGTGACGGCGGCGAACTCGAGCTCGATCTCCGACGGCGCCGCCGCGCTCGTTCTGATGCGCCGTTCGCAGGCCGACAAGCGCGGCCTTGCCCCGCTCGCCACCCTCATCGGCCACTCGACCCACGCGCAGGAGCCGGGGTGGTTCACCACCGCGCCGGTCGGAGCGATGAAGAAGCTCTTCGAGCGCACCGGCTGGAGCGCAGGACAGGTGGACCTGTTCGAGATCAACGAGGCCTTTGCCGTGGTCGCCATGGCAGCGATGAAGGAGCACGGGCTGCCGCACGAGAAGGTCAACGTGCACGGCGGCGCTTGCGCCCTCGGCCATCCAATCGGCGCTTCTGGTGCGCGCATCCTCGTGACGCTCATTGGCGCATTGCGCAAGCATGGCGGCAAGCGCGGCGTGGCGAGCCTGTGCATCGGCGGCGGCGAAGCGACCGCCATGGCACTCGAGCTCGCGTGAGCGCGCCGAAGGCGACGAAGCGCGAGCTGCAGGCGCTGATCGCCCGGGCCAGCTTCGTCAAGGACTACGGCATGCGCTTGCACGCCGCAAGCGATGCCGCGTGCACGATCGTGATGCCCTTCCGGCGCCGCTTCGAACGACCCGGCGGCACGGTCAACGGCCCCGCCTTCATGGCGGCCGCGGACTGCGCCATGTGGCTCGCGATCAAGCGCCACATCGGCATCGAGCACGACGCCGTGACGGCCGAGCTGAACACCGCGTTTCTCAACGCCGCGCGCCGCGAGACGGTGTACTGCACGGCGCGAGTGCTGAAGTTGGGCAAGCGCATCATTTACGGCACCGCCGAGTGCCACGACGGCAAGGGACAGATCTTCACCCACCACACGGTCACCTACGCGCGCGTCAGCTGATGCCGGTCATCCAGTCCCGACTCAACCCCCGTTCTACCGAGTTCCGCGCCAACGCCGAGCGCATGCGCGGACTGGTGGCGGACCTGCGCGAGAAAGTCGCGCAGGCCTCCGTCGGCGGACCCGAAGAATCGCGCTCGAAGCACGCCGCGCGGGGCAAGCTCCTGCCGCGCGAGCGCGTGCGCACGCTGCTCGACCCCGGGTCGCCCTTCCTCGAGGTCGGGCAGCTCGCCGCCTTCGGCATGTACGGCGGCGACGTGCACTCGGCCTCGATGATCTGCGGCGTCGGGCGCGTCTCTGGTCGGGAGTGCGTGATCGTGGCGAACGACGCCACGATCAAGGGCGGCACCTATTACCCGATGACGGTGAAGAAGCACCTGCGCGCGCAGGAGATCGCGGCACAGAACCGGCTGCCGTGCATCTATCTCGTCGACTCGGGCGGCGGCTTCCTGCCCGAGCAGGACAACGTCTTTCCCGACCGCGAGCATTTCGGCCGCATCTTCTACAACCAGGCGCGGATGTCGGCGCAAGGGGTGCCGCAGATCGCGCTGGTGATGGGCTCGTGCACGGCGGGCGGCGCCTATGTGCCGGCGATGTCGGACGAGAGCGTGATCGTCAAGGGCCAGGGCACGATCTTTCTCGGCGGCCCGCCGCGGGTCAAGGCGGCGACCGGCGAGGTGGTTTCGGCCGAGGACCTCGGCGGCGCCGACGTGCACAGCCGCGTCTCCGGCGTCACCGACCACTATGCACTCGACGACCGCCACGCGCTCGGCATCGCCCGGCGGATCGTCGCCAACCTCAATCGCGTCAAGGGGGTGGCACTCGATGTTGCGACGCCGCGCGAGCCGCTGTTTGCCGCCGAGGAGCTGTACGGTGCGATTCCGGCGGATACGCGCCGGCCGTATGACGTGCGTGAGATCATCGCCCGGCTGGTCGACGGCAGCGAGTTCGACGAGTTCAAGGCGCTGTACGGCCAGACGCTGGTCTGCGGGTTTGCCCGGCTGTGGGGCTATCCGGTCGGCATCCTGGCGAATAACGGGATTCTGTTTTCCGAGAGCGCATTGAAGGGCACGCATTTCATCGAATTGTGCGCCCAGCGCGGCATCCCGCTGATCTTTCTGCAAAACATCACCGGGTTCATGGTCGGGCGCAAATACGAGAGCGGCGGCATCGCCAAGGACGGCGCCAAGATGGTGACCGCGGTGGCGACCGGCGCGGTGC
>JBOIFE010000194.1:0-4869 GCA_050741015.1 Burkholderiales bacterium
ACAGCTCGACGCTGCCCAGGCGCGCCGCGCGCGCGGTGGCGAGCGCGCGGCCCACGAGCCGCGCGTGCAGCCGCGCGGCGCCTTCGGCCCCGAGGCGCGGGATGAGCCGCGTCTTCACCTCGCCCGCGCGACCTCGACGCGCGAGCACGAGCACGCTAGTCGCTGAATCGCTCGGCCAGCTCATCGGGGTTGGCGCCGCGCCAGTAGTCGTAGCGCAGCCGCCACATCAGCAGCACGGTGCGCGCGACGCCGTGCCGCTCCCAGCGGCGCGCCGAGGTGAGCACGCGCGCGGCCAGGCAGGCCGGGTCCGACAGGCGCTTCATCTGGCGGCTGAAGGCGACGTCCTCCATGAGCGCGATCGGTGGAAAGCCGGGAAAGATGTCGCGTCGAGCGAAGATCGCCTGGTCGCCGGTGGCGATGCCGGTGAGCCGCGAGCGCCGGTTGATGAAGAACGCGATCACCGCAAGCCGCGGGTCGTCGGAGTCGATCTCGATGTCGAAGCGGCCCCAGGCGTGGTCGGCGAGCGCCGCCAGTACCGCGCGATCGGCGCCCGCCGGCAGCCGCGTGTCGGCGTGCAGGAACAGCAGCGCGTCTCCGGCCGCGGCGGCGGCCCCCGCATTCATCTGCGCCGCCCGCCCGCGCGGCGCCGACAGCACGCGGTCGGCGTGCGGCGCGGCGATTCGCGCCGTGCCGTCGGTGCTGCCGCCATCGACGACGAGAACCTCGTGACCGCGCGCGCGCAGCGGCGCGAGCGACGCGAGGCAGGCCTCGATCCCCGGCGCCTCGTTCAGCGCGGGGACGACGACCGATAGGCGTTCAGGGACCAATCGTAGTCGAGGAAGGTGACGGGGACCTCGCCGCCCGGGTAGCCCAGCATCGTCGCGTAGTGCGCGAAATACCGGGGCAACGGCGCGAAATCCTCCTTGAACCAGTCGAAGATCTTCGACACTTCGAGCCGGCCGTCGCGATAGCGGTTGCGCGTCGCGTCGCCGAGGAACCGCCGCGCCTGCTCATCGAGCTGCGCATCCAGGCGCACCGCGACGTAGGCCTCCTCGCGCAACATCGGGCAGCCCACCGAGGCGCAGTTCACCGCGAAGTGCACGCGCGGGTCGTCGTAGGCGCCTTTCTTGCGCAGCATGCCGTGCTCGATACCGTCGAGCGTCATCGGGCTGCCGAAGAGCCGGAAGAAGTCGTCCTTGAACGGGTTGCCGAAGAGCTTGCCGAAATCCCAGATCGAGGCGATGTCGGGCCAGCGCGTGAGGATCTTCTGGACCGTGAACGCGTTGTAGGCGTTGATCAGGAACGCCTTGCGCTCGTCCCTCGGCCAGGCGTCGAATTCGGCCGCGCCGACCCGCGACAGCGCGTCGAGGTAGGTCTTTAGTGCGGCGTGGTCGGCGGCGAAGCCGTCGTAGCGCACCTGCGAGGCGTGGCCCTCGCGCAGCACGACGACGTGCTTCTTCAGCAGCGCATCCCAGGCCGAGTGGTCGAAGGCGCGCGCCGCCGGCGCGGCGGCGGCGAGCGCCAGGGCGAACGCGATCAGCCGCGCTTCCATGCGTGGAACCGCGCTACGTACTGCAGCAGCTTCTCCGGCGCGTGCGCCTTTCGCCACGCCCCGGCGGCAAACTTGTTGGCCTCGGCGAGCGTCGGGTAGATGTGGATCGTGGCGAGGATCTTCTTCAGGCCGATGCCGTGCCGCATCGCAGCGACGAACTCGGCGATCAGGTCGCCCGCGTGCTCGCCGACGATCGTCGCGCCGAGGATGCGGTCCTTGCCGGGCGCCGTGAGCACCTTCACCATGCCGTGCGCCTCTTCGTCGGCGATCGCGCGATCCAGGTCATCGATACCGTAGACCGTCACCTCATGCGGGATGTTCCGTTCCCTCGCCTCGGTTTCGTTCAGCCCCACGCGCGCGACCTCGGGATCGGTGAACGTCGCCCAGGGAATCACCGCGTAGTCGGCGCGGAACCGCTTCAGCCCGCCGAAGAGCGCGTTCACCGACGCGTACCAGGCCTGGTGCGAGGCCGTGTGCGTGAACTGGTACGGCCCCGCGACATCGCCGCAGGCCGTGATGTTGGGATAGCGCGTCTGCAGGAATTCGTTGGTCTCGACCGTGCGTGCCTTCGTCACCGGGATGCCGAGCGCCTCCAGGCCGTAGCCCTCGGTGTTCGCCACGCGCCCCACGGCCACCAGCAGCGCGTCGAACTCGATCGCAAGCTCGCGGCCCTGGTGCTCGCAGAGCAGCACCTTGCGCCCGTCCTCGACCCGGAACGCCTTCGCCTTGTGGTTCGTGCGCACGTCCACGCCCTCGGCGCGAAAGCGCTGCTCGACCATCGCCGAAACCTCGGGATCCTCGCGAATCAGCAGTCGCGGCAGCATCTCGACCTGCGTCACGCGCGAGCCCAGGCGGGCGAAGGCCTGCGCGAGCTCGCAGCCAATCGGCCCGCCGCCCAGAACCACCAGGCGCGCGGGCTGCTCGCGAAGTCCCCATAGGGTGTCGGAAGTGAGGTAGCCCGTCTTCTCGATGCCGGGGATCGGCGGCACGAAGGGCCGCCCGCCTGCGGCAATCACGATCGAGCGAGTGGTGAGCGAGATTTTCTCGCCGTCCTGCTTTTGAACTTCCACGATCCACGGTGAGGCGATTTTTGCCTCGCCGTGGACGCATTCCACGCCCAATGAAGCATAGCGCTCGACTGAGTCATGAGGTTCGATCTGACGAATCACCCGCTGCACCCGCTCCATCACCTCGGCAAAATCGAATTCCGCGCTCGCCGAGCGCAGTCCGTACTCCTTCGCCCGGCGGATGGTGGCGAGCACGCGCGCGGTCTTGATCAGCGCCTTGGACGGCACGCAGCCCGTGTTGAGGCAGTCGCCGCCCATGAGGTGCTTTTCGACCAGCGTGACCTTGGCCTTGATCGCGGCGGCGATGTAGGCGGCGACCAGGCCCGCCGAGCCGCCGCCGATGACGACGAGGTTGCGGTCGAATTTCGCCGGCCGCGGCCACTGCGCATAAACGCGCCGCGCCTTAAGTGCCTCGATCGCTCGCTTGGCGACGAGCGGAAAGATCCCCAGCAGCGTGAATGCGACGATGAGCCCCAGCGATAGCCGGAACGCGGCGAGTTGCGTGCCGGCGTAGACGTAGACGATCGTGCCCGCGAGCATGCCGACCTGGCTCACCGCGTAGAAGGTCGCCGCGCGCATGCCCGTGAGGCCCATCGCCAGGTTGATGAGGAAGAACGGCACCACGGGCACGAGGCGCAGCGCGAACAGGTAGAACGCGCCCTCCTTCGCCACGCCCTCGTTCAACGCGCGCAGCCGCGCGCCAAAGCGCGCCTGCACCCAGTCGCGCAGCAGGAAGCGCGAGGCGAGGAAGGCGAGCGTCGCGCCGATCGACGAGGCGAAGGAGACGATCACCGTGCCCCAGAGCAATCCGAACACCGCGCCGCCGACCAGCGTCAGCACTGCCGCGCCGGGAAGCGACAGCCCCGTGACGGCGACGTAGACGAGAAAGTAGGCGGCCGCGGTGCCCGCGGGATGCGCCTCGAAGTAGCGGTGGACCGCGCCCTGGTGGGCGCGCAGCTGCTCCAGCGTCAGGTAGCGATGGCCGCCAAGCGCGAAGAACGCGGCCACCAGCACCGCGATCACCGCCAGCAGGACGAGGCGCGGTCGAGTCACGCGGGCTTGGTCGCGCGCGGTTGCGCCCGGCTTACATCAGCCCGCGGGCGCGCTCGCCTTGCTCGTCGAGCAGCTCCATGAGCCGCCCGCTCGTTGCGCGCAGCCGCTGCGACAGCATCAGCACCAGCTCCATCAGAATCTTGGCGCCCAGCATCGGCTGCTCGACGATGATGCGCGCGAGGCCCTCGCGCCCGAGCACCGCCACCAGCGAGGGCTCGGCGGCCACGCAGGTGGCGAAGCGCGGCTCGCCGTCGATCATCGACATCTCGCCGAGCGACCGGCCCGGCTCGACCACGGCGATCAGCTGGGGCGTGTTCCAGCGGTCGAGCTTGCGCACCTCCATGCGGCCTTCGATCAGCATCAGCATGAAGTCGCCGCCGTCGCCCTCGCGGATGACCTCCTCGGCCTCCGGCGCGCGGTACACATCCATGAAGTGCGACAGCAGCCGCACCTCCTCGGGCGTGAAGTTCTCCAGCAGCGCGGCCTTCGGGATCAGGGCGTGCATCGCCGGCGCGAATCGCGCCGCGTCGCCGAGATACTCCAGGTGCTGCAGCTGCGCGGGACGGTCGGACATGGGAGCGGGCCATTCTAGCCGATCAGCCACGCCACGGTCGCCAACCAACCGAGCGCCGGCGCGGCGAGCAACGGGTCGCGCAGCAATTCCAGCGCGGGGTCGCCGCCGCCGCCCCGATAGCGCAGCCGAAAAAGATATCTGAATGTCCCGAGCATGACCCAGGGCAGCGTCCAGATCAGCCGGTCGGTGCCGTGCAGCGCGACGGTTGCGTCCGACAGCGTGTACAGCGCATAGCACAGCAGCATTCCGGCGGCGCAGACGAATACCGCGCGGTCGAGGAACACTTCGCTGTAGCCCTCGAGCGCCGCGCGGTGCTGCCCCGCGTCGCCGGCGAGCCGGTCGAGCTCCGCGCGGCGCTTGGCGAAGCCGAGGAAGAGCGTCACGAGGAACCCGCAGGCGAGCAGCCAGCGCGAGGGCTCGATGCCGATCGCCCAGGTGCCCGCGAGCAGCCGCAGCATGAAGCCCGCCGCGATGATGAACACGTCGAGCACCGCCACGTGCTTCAGGCCGAGGCTGTACGCCGCGTTGAGCGCGAGGTAGGCGGCGACGAGCGCCGCCACCGCGGTCCCGGCCCGGAACGCGGCGGCGAGGCCCGCCGCGGCGAGCGCCGCGCCGAGCACGAG
>JBOIFE010000195.1:0-9542 GCA_050741015.1 Burkholderiales bacterium
TCCTCGAGCTTGTCGAGCAGGACCGCGCCGTGTCCGCGAATGACGAGCAGGATGTTGTTGAAGTCGTGTGCGATGCCGCCGGCGAGGTGGCCGATCGCCTCCATCTTCTGCGCCTGGCGCAGCTGCGCCTCGAGCTCGGCGCGCTCGGCCTCGGCGCGCGTGCGCTCGGTGATGTCGCGCCCGATGTAGAGCACGTGCGGCTTGCCCCGGTACTGCATCGGCACCACCTGAAGGTCCATGCGGAAGCGCGCGCCATCGCGCCGCACGGCATCGATCTCCGCGTTCAGCCGCTCCCCGGCCAGCGCGCGCCGGTGGATCTCCAGCCGCAGCCCGTCGCGCTCGCCGGCGGCGTACATCAGCGCCTCCGTCGTGCCGATCATCTCCTCGCGCTTGAGGCCGCTCATCGGCTCGTAGGCGGAGTTGACGTCGACCACGCGGTAGTCCGCGTCGCGCAGCACCAGCCCGTCGGCCGCCGCGTTGAAGATCGCGCGGTATTGCTCCTCGCTCGCGCGCAGCGCGCGTTCGGCGAGCTTCTTCTCGGTGACGTCCTGGCCGATGTACAGCACATGGGGCTCGCCGCGGTAAGTCATGGGCACGCCGCGCACCTCGAGCACCAGCGGCGAGCCGTCCAGCCGCCGGCCGTCGGACTCGAAGGTCACCGGCTGGCCTGCAAGCGCCGCCTCGTGCAGCCCCTGGCGGTCGGCCACGACGGTGTTGCGCGTCAGCGTGAGCTCGGTCATGCCGACGACCTCCTCGCGCCGCCGCCCGCTCATCGCCTCGTAGGCGGCGTTCACGTCGACGATGCGGAACTGCGCGTCGCGCAGCACCAGCGCGTCGTCGGTGGCGTTGAAAATCTCCCGGTACTGCTCCTCGCTCGCGCGCAGCGCGGCCTCGGCGCGCTGCCGGTCGGTGATGTCGCGCGCGACGTACAGCGCGTGCGGCGCGCCGCGGTACTGCATCGGCAGCACGAGCACTTCGAGCCGCACGCGCTCGCCGTCGCGGCGCCGCGCCTCCGACTCGATGCGCACCGCCTCGCCGGCGATGGCGCGATCGTGCACCGCGTGCCGCCAGTCGGCGACGTCGAGCAGGTCGACCGTGAGCTCGCTCGCGCCGAGCGCCTGGTCGCGGGTCAGTCCGCTCATGCGCTCGTAGGCGGCGTTGACGTCGACGATGCGAAAGTCCGCGTCGCGCAGCGTCAGCGAGTCGGTGCTGGCGTTGAAGATCGCGCGGTACTGCTCCTCGCTCGCGCGCATTGCCTCCTCGGCCGATTTGCGCTCGGTGATCTCGCGCGCCGCGACGATGATGTGCGGGCGCCCCGAGATCTCGATGCGCTTTGCCATGATGTCGTCCCAGTGCAGGCTGCCGTCCTTGTTGCGCCGGTGCCATTCGGCGCGCACGACTTCGCCGCGGCGCGCGCGCTCGATCAGCGCCCGCGCGTGCGCGCCGGTGTAGGGCGGCTCGCCCGAGCTCAGCTCGTCCAAGTTCAGGCGCTTGAGCTCCTCGGCGCCGTAGCCGTAGGTCTCGCAGGCCTTGGGATTGACGTCGACGATCGCGCCCGACTCGATGTCGTGGATGAAGATCGCGGTCTCGGCGTTCTCGAACAGCGCCCGGTAGCTCGCTTCCATGCGCCGCCGGCCGATCTCGGCCGAGACGCGGGCGCCGAAGATGTTGAGCACGGTCTCGAACAGCGCGCGGTCCTCGATCGCGCGCGTCGACATGGCGACCATCACGCCGATCGGCCGGCCGTCGAGGTCGTGCAGCGACGTGCCGGCGTAGCCCTCGACCCCCTGGTCCGCGAGCATGGCGGCGCCGGCGAAGGTCTTCGCCACGCCCTTGGGAAAGAAGCCGAAGCTGCGGCTCATCGCTTGCTCGCAGGGCGTGCCCGCGACCGGATAGTCGAAGCCGCTCGCGGACCGGCCGCCGAGGTAGGCGGCGAGCGTGCGAAAGTGGGTGCGCGCCGGTTCGACGTAGACCGAGATCAGCGCGAACTCGACGCCCAGGATGCGAGCGAGCGCGGCCGCCAGTTGCTCGAATACCTGCTCGCCCTGGGCGGTCGAGACGGCGAGCGCCGCCTCGCGCAGGGCTTCGGTAAGGTCGACGTCGCGCCGGCCAGTCATGGCCGCCAGTCTAGCCGCGCGGCGCGGTGGCGCCGCGCCTGTTACCCGGCGGCAACGATTGAAACACGCCGGTTACAAGGGCCGGCGGCGCTCAGTCGCCCGGGATGAAGATGTAGCCGGAGCCGCGCACCGTCTTCAGCACGCGCGGATTCCCGGGGTCGGCTTCGATCTTCTTGCGCAGGCGCGCGATGCGGATGTCGATCGAGCGGTCGAAGGGCTCCCACTCGCGGTTGCGCGTGTGGGTGAGCAGTTGGTCGCGAGAGAGCACCTGGTTCGGCCGCTCGACGAACACGCGCAGCAAGTCGAACTCCATGCCCGTGATCGGCAGATCCTCGCCGCCGGCGCCGAAGAGCTGGTGCGTCTGCAGGTCGAGGCTGCAGAAGCCGACCTTCACGCGCCGCGGGGCGGCAGCCTCGCCGGCCGCATTCGCCGGGGGGCGCGCGCGGCGCAGCACGCTCTTCAGGCGGGCGCGGAGCTCCCGCGGGTCGAAGGGCTTGGCGACGTAGTCGTCGGCGCCGACTTCGAGGCCCACGACGCGGTCCACGACCTCGCCCGCGGCCGTGACCATGATGATCCCCACGTCGTGCGCGCCGCGCAGCCAGCGCGCGAGCGACAGGCCGTCCTCACCTGGAAGGTTCAGGTCGAGCAGCACCACGTCGGGCAGCGCCGCGGCGATCTCGCGGCGCATCGCTTCGCCGTTCTCCGCGAGCGCGACCTCGTAGCCGTGCTCCTGCAGGTACTCGCCCATCGATTCGCGGATGTCGCGGTCGTCGTCGACGATGAGGATGCGCTCGGGCGGCATGGGCGCAAGTTTACATGCACGAAACAATTCGATGACGCACGGACATCGGGCGAATACGCGCGGATTCCAGCATGGCGGCACCGCAACTCGATGGAGGCTGTCATGAACACCGCAGTCCGTGTTTCCTTCTCCTGGATCGACGCCGTCGCCGCCGGCTTCGCTCGGCGCCTGCGCCGTATTGCGCGGGCCTACGAGGCCTATGCGCAAGCGCGAGCGCACGCCGCCGCGATCCGGCACCTGGAGCACCTGAGCGACCACACGCTGCACGACATCGGACTGCGCCGCGACCAGATTCATGCTGCGGTGGGAGGCGAGCACACATGGTTGTGATCCGGCCGCTCGGGAGGCAGGACGCGCAGGCGTTCGTCGCGTTCGTCGCGGGCCTGTCCGAGCGCGCGCGCTATGAGCGCTTCCAGTGCGTGGTGAAGGAGATCTCGCCTTCGCTATTGCAGCTGCTCGTCGACCCCGAGCCTCCGGCGCACGTTGCGCTCGCGGCATTTGCCGGCGACCAGCTCGTCGGCGAGGCGCGATATGCAAGCCACGACGCCGGCACCGAGTTCGCGATCGCGGTCGCCGACGACTGGCGCCGACTCGGCGTCGGGCACCGCCTGCTGCAGGCGCTGCTGGCGCGTGCGCGGATCGATGGCGTGGCGCGACTCGACGGCGAGGTGCTGGCCTGGAACCAGGCCATGCTCGGCTTTGTCGAGCAGCACGGCTTTCGCGTGCGCGCCCACCCTGGCGACGCCCGCCTGATCCGCGTTGAGCTCGCGCTATGACGACTGTCGCCTTTGCACGTCATTGACCCCCGGCGCTTGACTACGCAATATCGGGAGCGTCTTCATCAGACGGAGGACCTTCTCCCATGACTGCACGAATCTGCAGCAGCCTCGCCGCCCTGTGCGCGTTGGCCTACGTCGCGCTCGCAGCGGCCGATCCCGCGTCGGCGCAGCGCAATGGCTATTACGCCGGCGCCAGTGTCGGTCTGACCACGGTGGATCTTTGCGACAACCTGGGCGGCGTCGGTTTCACCGGCTGCGACCACAGCGACACGGGCCTCAAGCTCTTCGGCGGCGCGAGGATCAACCGGAACTTCGCCGTCGAGCTCGGCTGGGCCGACCTCGGCGCGGCCCGAGCGAGCGGCCCGGGCGGCTCGGCGCGCATTGACGTCGACGGCTTGCAGGTCGCCGCGGTCGGCATCCTCCCTCTGTCGTCGCGCACGCGCGCATTCGGCAAGGCCGGGCTCTACGTGTGGAACACGAGCGGCACGGGCGCGCCGAGCGACAACGGCACGGACCTGATGCTGGGGCTTGGCGGCGCCTGGAGCCTGACTCCGCAAGTCGACGTACGCGGCGAGTGGGAGCGCTTCGACGTCGGCAGCAACAACGTCGACCTGTTCTCGGTGGGCCTGCAATACAACTTCTGATCGCTCAGGGGCGCGATCCGGCCTGGGCGCGCCGCAGCAGCTCGAGCACACCCTCGTAGGTCACCGCGGCAGGATTGGGGTACGGGGCGGTTGTCGCCAGGCGCGCCGCCCTCTCCAGGTCTTGCTCCGGAAAGCCCAGGTCGGCGAGCCGCATTTTCAATCCGAGCCGCTGCTCGAGCGCGTAGACGCCGGTCGGAGCGTCGGTGGCGCCGAGCGCCCGCGCGAGGCGCGCCATCGCCTCGGGCGCAGCGTCGCGGTTGTAGCGCAGCGCGTGCGGCAGCACGATCGAGTGCGTCTCCGCGTGCGGCAGGTTCCAGGTCCCGCCCAGCGTGTGGCAGAGCTTGTGGTGCAGCGCCATGCCGCCGGCACCGAGCGCAGTGCCGGCGAGCCAGGCGCCGTAGAGCGCTTCGCTGCGCGCGTCGATGTCCTTAGGATTCTTCATGATTTCCGGCAACGCGGCGGCGAGCGCGCGCGCGCCCTCCTGCGCCATCAGCTGCAGGATCGGGTTCGTGCCTTTCGCATAGAGCGCCTCCGCGCAATGCGCGATTGCGTTCATGCCGCTCGCCGCCGACACCGCCGGCGGCAGCCCGAGGGTCAGCTCCGGATCGTAGATCACGGTCCGCGGCAGCATCTTCGCGTCGATCTGCACGCGCTTCACGCCGCCCTCGACGAACCCCTGCGCGCTCGTCATCTCCGAGCCCGAGTAGGTGGTCGGCACGGCGATCACGGGCAGCCCCGAAGTAAGCGCGATCCCCTTGCCCAGGCCGATCGTCGAACCGCCGCCGATCGCCACGCAGCAGTCCGCGCCGCAGGCCTCGGCAACGTGGCGCGCCTCGACGGCGACCTCGATCGGCACATGCAGCTTCGCCTTGTCGTAGAGGCCCGCGTAGCGATCGCCGAGCGCGTGCGCGAGACGCTGCACGTCGGCCGATCGCCCCGGCGTCGAGAGCACGAGCGCGCGCTTCGCCCCGAGCCGCTCGACTTCGGCCGGAAGCTTCGCGACCGCGCCTGCGCCGAACACGACGCGCGCGGCCTGGGCGACGTAGGTGAAAGATTTCATATGCGTATTGTAGGGTGGGCCAACGGCCCACCATTTGACGGGCCAACGGCCCATCCTACGACCCGCGGCGACGGCCGAGCCGGCGCCGGAAGTCGAGCGCCAGTAGAGAAAGCCCGAGCGCCGCGGCGAGGAACACCGGCCGCGCGCCGTGCGCATCCACGACGTGGGAGGCGATCCACACGCCCACCGACTGCCCGGTGAACAGGCTGCAGGCGAAGAGCGCGAGCGAGCCACCGCGCGTCTCGGGCGCCATCTGCGTCGCGTGCACCTGCAGCGTGTTGTGCATCATGTAGATCCCCGCGCCGAGCGTGGCGAGGCACAACGGACCCCACGCCGCCGAACTCGCGAGCACCAGCCCGACGAATCCCGCCGCCATGAACGCGCCGCCGGCCAGCACGATGCCGCGCTCGCCCAGGCGCGGCACGATCCTCCCCGCGCCGGCCGCGTAGGCGAAGCCGCCAAGCGCGAAGGCCGCCACCGTGGAGCCGCTCGCCCCGAGGCTCAGGCCGAAGCGCAAGTGCAGGTCGAGCGCGACGAACGCGAGCGCGCCATAGAACAGGCCGCCCTCGAGGAACACGGTGGCGAGCATCGTGCGCACCCAGGGGCTGTGCGTAAGCCGCGCCATGCGCTTGAACGACTCACCGAGCGAGCCGCCGCTCGCGCCGCCTTCGCGCGTGGCCGGATTGCGCCGCAACTCGACGAAGAGGAGCGCTCCCACGAGCGCGTAGATGCCCGCGAGCAGGAAGAACATCGCGCGCCAGCCGAGCCATTCGCCGAGGAACCCCGAGACCGACGTGGCAAACGCGACGCCGCTCATGTGGCCGATCAGGAACCGCGCGAGCACGGCCTGGCGCCGCTCGTAAGGCACGGCGTCGCCGATCCAGGCCAACGAGAGCGGCACGATCGCGCCGATGGTCGCACCGCTCAGGAACCGCGCCGTGACCAGCGCCGCGAGCGACGGCGCGAGCGCGCACGCGAGGTTGCCGATCGCGGACACCGAGGTCACCCAGCACACCATCCGGTACTTGCCGATGCGGTCGGCGATCGGGCCGTTCACGAGCTGCAGCAGGCCGTAGGCCACCGCGAACCCGGTGATCACCGCCGAGGCGCCGCCGGGCGTGGTGTCGAACTGCGCGGCGACGAGCGGCAGCAGCGGGTCGGCCGCGCGCAGCGCCGAGGCGCTGGCGAAGGCCGCGAGCGACAGCAGCACGACCGCGCGCGTCGACGTAGCGCCGGTCATCACGCGGTCGTCATCGTACGGTGGGCCAACGGCCCACCCTACGTCCTCGCGCGCGTGGCGACGATGACGCCCGCGAGGATCGTCGCGATGCCCACGGCGTGAAAGGCGTGGAACGCTTCGCCGAGGAAGATCATCGCCAGCACCGTGCCGAACACGGGCAGCAGGTGCAGCGTGAACCCGGCCACGTTCGGCCCGACGATCGCCACGCCGCGGTTCCAGCAGATGTAGGCGAAGATCGAGGCGAAAAGCGCGATGTACACGATCGCGCCCGTCGCCGCTGCGTCGAGCGGCCGCGGCGGGAAGTAAAGCGCCTCGATCGCCGCCGCGGGCGCGAGCATGCACACGCCGCCGAGCGCGATCAGGAAGAGGAACGCCACGCCCCCGATCTCGGGCGGGCGGCGCTTGAGCAGCACCGAGTACACGCCCCACACCGGCATCGCGATCAGCACCCAGAAGTCGCCCGGATGGAAGTCCAGGCGCAGCAGGCTCGCCGGATCGCCGCGCGAGAGGATGACGAGGATCCCGGCAAGCGACACGAGCATGCCGAGCATCTGACGCGCCGAGGCGCGCTCGCGATCGAGGATCCACGCGCAGGCGAGGATGAACATCGGCAGCGACGAGTTGAGCAGGATGCCGTTCACCGTGGTGGTCGTGCGCAAACCCAGGTAGACCAGGCTGTGGAACACCGCCACGCCGGTGAGCGCGAGCAGCGCGAGGATTCCCCAGTGCCGGCGCACCACCGCGGCCTTCCCCCGTAGCGCGGGGATGCCGAACGGCGCGAGCACGACCGCGGCGATTGCCCAGCGCGAGAAGTTGAGCGCGACCGGCTCGATCGCGCCGCGCAGCGCGCGCCCGAACACCCAGTTGCCGGCCCAGAACAGCATCGACAGCGTCAGCAGCGCAAGCGCGAAGCCACGCGAGCGGCCGGTCACAGGCGCTTTGCCACTTCTTCCAGCATCACCTCGGTCGCGCCGCCGCCGATCGCTTGAACGCGCGCGTCGCGGTACATGCGCTCGATGGCCGACTCGCGGATGTAGCCCATGCCGCCGTGGAACTGCAGGCAGTCGTAGACCACGTCGTTCAGCAGCTCCGCGCAGTAGGCCTTGGCCATCGAGACCTCCTTCACGCAGTCGCGGCCCCCGGCGTCCATCGACGCGGCGTGCGCGACGAGCTGGCGCCCGGCCTCGACGCGCGCGGCGAGCATCGACAGGCGCTGCCGGATCGCCTGCTTGTCCCAGAGCGGCGCGCCGAACGCCTTGCGCGTCTTCACGTACTCGAGCGTCATCTCGATCGCCTTCTGCGCCTCGCCCATCGCCATCGCCGCGATCGCCATGCGCTCGTTCTGGAAGTTCTTCATGATGGCGTAGAAGCCGCGGTTCTCCTCGCCGAGCAGGTTCTGCGCCGGCACGCGGCAGTCGTCGAACACGAGCTCGGCGGTGTCCGAGCAGCGCCAGCCCATCTTCTCGAGCTTGCGGCCGACCGCGAAGCCCTTCATGCCCTTTTCCACTATGAACATCGACAGGCCCTTGGAGCCCGCGGCAGGATCGGTCTTCGCTGCGACGAAATACAAGTCCGCGAGCGCGCCGTTGGTGATGAACATCTTCGAGCCCTTCAGCACCCAGTCGCCGCCCTCGCGCCGCGCGCGCGTGCGGATCGACTTCACGTCCGAGCCCGCGTCGGGCTCGGTGACGGCGACCGCGGTGATCTTCTCGCCCGCGACGATCGACGGCAGGTAGCGCCGCAGCTGCTCGGGCGTGCCGGCGTTCACGAGGTGCGGCGTGGCCATGTCGGTATGCACCAGCGCAGTGATGGCGAAGCCGCTGAAGGTCGAGCGACCGAGCTCCTCGGCGAGCAGCGCGGTCGCGCGCGCATCGAGACCGCTGCCGCCGTACTCCTCGGCGAAGCGCAGCCCGAGGAAACCCAGCTTGCCCATCTCGCGCAGCACCTCGCGCGGCACGAAGCCCTGGGCTTCCCACTTGTCCCCGTGGGGGACGATCTCCTTTTCCACGAACTTGCGCAGGCTGTCCTGCAGCAGCCTGAGGGTATCGGCGATGTCTTCCATCGGCCGATTATCCCTCAAGCGAATTTCCGTGATTCAATCGGGGAAAGCCATGGCAAGCCACGCAAGAGGAGACGGGGGAATACCGCCGCGCGACGAATCGAAGCGCGGGCTGAAGCGCGTCATGACCCTCGGCGGGGCATACGGCACGCGGAACTACACGGTCAAGGACCTGCGGGACCAGAAAGGCAAGCGCGTCTTGGCCGAAACCCTGCCCTTTTCACCGGAAGAAGCCGCGGCCGCCGAGGCCGCCGGCATCGACACGATGAAAGTACGCTTCGATCCGAAGCAGCCGGAACTCGCGGCCGCGATCCGCAAGGCGGCGCCGCATACCTTCATGTCGTTCTCCGTGGCGCTGGTGGCCGCGGCGAGCGAGACCGAAGCCGTGCGCCTCGCCTACCAGGCGATGGAACTGGGGGCGGACGGCATCATGTGCCAGTGGTCGCCGAAATTCGTCGCCGCGGCCGCGGAAGCCGGCGTGCCGGTGCAGGGCCATGCTGGATTGGTGCCGAGGAAAAGCACCTGGACGGGCGGATTGCGCGCCGTAGGCAAGACGATCGACGAGGCGCTCTGGATCTACCGGGAGGTGAAGCGCCTTGAAGAAGCCGGCGCCTGGGCGGTCGAGGTCGAGGTGATTCCCGCGGCCTTGCTGGCGGAAATCACCAAGCGCACGTCCCTGCTCACCTCATCCATCGGCGCGGGCGGCGGCGGCGACATCCAGTTCCTGTTTGCCGAAGACATCCTCGGCAACAACGGCCCGCCCTATCCCCGGCATTCGAAGCAGTATCGAAACATGTTCAAGCTGCGCCAGGAGATGCAAGCGGAGCGGATTGCGGGATTC
>JBOIFE010000196.1:0-5949 GCA_050741015.1 Burkholderiales bacterium
TCGCGCAGCGGCGGCATCTTCAGCTCGATCACGTTGAGCCGGTAGTACAGGTCCTGCCGGAAGCGCCCGGACTCGACCAGCCGCGCGAGGTCCTGGTGCGTCGCGCTGATGATGCGCACGTCGACCGGCGCCTCCTGGGTCGCGCCGACCTCGCGCACGCGCTTTTCCTGGATCACCCGCAGCAGCTTGACCTGCATCGCGAGCGGCAGGTCGGCCACCTCGTCGAGGAACAGCGTCCCGCCGCTGGCCGCCTGGAAGAATCCGTCGCGGTCCTGGTCGGCGCCCGTGAACGCGCCCTTCTTGTAGCCGAAGAACTCGCTCTCCATCAGCGTCTCGGGAATCGCGCCGCAGTTCACCGGCACGAACGGGCGCTCGCGGCGCGCGCCCTGGCCGTGGATCAGGCGCGCCGCGAGCTCCTTGCCCGAGCCCGACTCCCCCGAGATGTGCACCGGCGCCTGCGTGCGCGCGAGCTTGCCGATCAGCTCGCGCGCCTGCGCGAGCGGCGCGCTCTCGCCGAGCAGCGCTGCGTCGCGCGCGGGCGCGCTCGCCTCGCCCGGCAGCGACAGCGCGGACTTGACCAGCGCGCGCAGCTGTTCCAGGCCCACGGGCTTGGACACGTAGTCGAAGGCGCCCGCCTTCAGCGCCGCGACCGCGTTCTCGGCGCTGCCGTGCGCCGTGATCACCGCCACGGGCAGGTCGGCGTTCAGCGCCGCGATGTCGCGCACGAGCTCGAGCCACTCGCCGTCGGGCAGGCGCATGTCGGTCAGGCACAAGTCGAAGCGCGCGCGCCCGAGCTGCTCGCGCGCCTCGCCGAGGCTGCCGACGGCGACCACGCCCAGCCCCATCTTGGCCAGCGTCAGCTCGAGCAGCTCGCGGATGTCGGGCTCGTCGTCGACGACCAGGACCTGGCGCTCGTGGTGCGCCGGCCGGCGCTCGGGCCGCCTCATGCCGCGCCGCCCGCGCAGACCAGGCGGAAGTGCGCGCCCTGCGGCTCGTTCGCGTACTCGAGCAGCGCGCGGTTGGCGGCGGCGAGCTCGCGCGCCAGGTACAGCCCGAGCCCGGTCCCCTTGCTGTCGGTGGTGAAGAACGGCTCGAACAGCTGCCCTTGCATGGCGGGCGGAACGCCGGGTCCGTTGTCGATGACGCTCAATTCTACTTTGTCGCCGAAGGCGCGCGCGCCGATGCGCACGCCGCCCGCCTCGGGGCGCGCATGCCGCACCGCGTTGCGCAGCAGGTTCCACAGCACCTGGCGCAGGTGCTCGCGGTCGAACTCCACCCAGGCGTCGCGGCCGGGCTCGAGCGCGATGTGCCCGGCCGGCACCGCGTCGTTGGCGCAGAACTCTTCGAGGAACGGCGGCAGCCAGGCGCCGAGCGCGATGCGCTCGGCGGCGACGCGGTCGCGCCGGTTGAGCTGCAGCACGTCCGCGACCAGCCGCTCCAGGCGACGCGTGTTGTCGTTGATGATGCGCGTCAGCCGCTGGCGGTCGTGGCCGCGCCGCTCTTCGGCCAGCAGCTCGGCCGCATGGCTGATGGCCGACAGCGGGTTGCGGATCTCGTGCGCGATGTTGGCGGTCAGCCGGCCCAGCGCGGCGAGCTTGAGCTGCTGCGCCTGCTCGCGCGAGCGCGTCATGTCCTCGACGAACACCACCGTGAACTGGTCCTCGGTGCCGGTGTCGAGCAGGCGCGCGCGCACGTCCTTGCCGCGCGCCTCGAGGTCGATCGACACCGCCGGCCGCCCGCCCGCCGCGCGCCAGTCGCGCCACGGGCCCTCCAGCCCCGGCAGCACCGCCTCGAGCGGCGCGCCGCGCAGCGCGTCGCGCCCGAGCAGGCGCAGCGCCTGCGGGTTGTGCTCGAGCACGCGGCCCTGCCGATCGAGCATCACCACGCCGTCGTGCATGTCGGCGATCACGAGCTGGTTCACGCGCGTCTGGTTGGCAAGCGCGCGGCCGCGCTCGCGCGCGAGCCGCTCGTTGGCCGCCAGCCGCTGCGCCAGCCACCCGGTCGCCCCGGCGATGGCGAAGTAGCCCATCGACAGCAGCCCGGCGGGCACGACGCTCGCCGAGGGCAGGTCGAGCGCGAGCACCCAGTAGCTCTCCTCGAGCAGCACGGCGATCGCCGCCAGCGAGGCATACAGGAAGTTCAGCCGCAGCGGCGCGACCAGCCCCGCGCCCGTCAGCGAGATCAGCAGCATGACGCCCAGGCCGCTGCGCATGCCGCCGCTCGCGTACATCAGCAGCGGGATCGTGACGACGTCGAGCAGCGCGTGCGCCGAGAGCTGCAGGTTGAAGCGCTCGTGGACCGCGCGCAGCACGAACTGCAGCGCGATGCCGAGCACCAGGTAGACGAGGCAGACCGCGCGGAACAGCGCCATGTCGTAGGCGCCGAAGTTGATCGGCTCGTACGCTACGTAGGTCGCGCCCAGGAACAGCAGCGCGACCACGATGCGGTACAGGTTGAAGTACTGCAGCGAGGTCCAGTACGACTCGGGCGGACGGTCCTCCCGGGCGAAAAGCGGCGCGTACGCGAGCGTGGCCATCAGGGCCGGCGCGGGCCGAGCCGCGCGTGCGCCTCGCTGCAGTAGTGCGCGCCCGCCGCGCTTCGCGCTTCGCTTCGCGGCACGAGCACGCCGCAGTGCGCGCAGGCAACCAGGTCGGCCGGGGCGTCGGGCGGCACGCCCTTGCCCGCCCGCTCCTGGGAGGCGCGGCGCACGAGCCACACGAAGACTGCAATCGCAGCCGCAAGCAGGATCAGGCGGGCCATGGGCCTATTCTAGAAGGGGTTTCCGAACATATTCTCTTACAAGCGGTTACAGCCGCGCGACCAAGGCAGGTTTAAGCTGCGATCCGCTGCCGGCCCGTGCCAGCATCCACCCGAGCCCTTCCCTGGAGACATTTTCCGTGAGAATGACCCGATTGCGGATCGCGGCGGCGATCGTCGCGGCGCTGGCCCTCGGCGCCGTCGCCTACCGATTGTTCCCGACGCGCGGGGCCAGCACGCCGCCGCCGGCCGGCCGGGCCTTTTCCGCCGCGGGGGCGCGCGCGGTGCCCGTGGTCGCGGCCGCGGCGACCCGATCGGACGTGAGTGTGCAGCTCGATGCGCTGGGGACGGTCACGCCGCTGTCCACGGTCACCGTGCGCAGCCGCGTGGACGGCGAGCTGGTGAAGATCGAGTTCGAGGAAGGCCAGATGGTGCGCGCCGGCCAGCTGCTCGCGCAGATCGATCCGCGCCCCTACGCCGTTGCCCTCGCCCAGGCCGAGGCGGCGCTCGCTCGCGACCAGGCGCTGCTGCAGAACACCCGCGTGGACCTCGAGCGCTTCCGCACGCTGCAGAAGCAGGACTCGATTGCCGAGGAGCAGGTCGCGACGCAGGATGCACTCGTCCACCAGACCGAAGCGACGGTCAAGGTCGACGAGGCGACCATCGCCAACGCGCGGCTCCAGCTCGGCTACAGCCGCATCACCGCGCCCATCGCCGGACGCGTCGGCCTGCGCCAGGTGGACCTGGGCAACATCGTGCACGCCAGCGACGCGAACGGCATCGTCGTCATCACGCAGCTGCAGCCGATGTCCGTGGTGTTCACGATTCCCGAGGACAGCATTCCCACCGTCATGAGCAAGCTGCGGGCCGGGGAGCAGCTGCGCGTCGACGCCTATGACCGCGGCGGCCAGAACAGGCTCGCCACGGGCGTGCTGGCGACCGCGGACAACCAGATCGACCCCACGACCGGGACGCTGAAGCTCAGGGCACGGTTCGACAACGGCGACCTCGGCCTGTTTCCGAGCCAGTTCGTCAACGTGCGGATGGTGGTCGACGTGCTGCACGGGGCCACCGTCGTGCCGACGGCCGCCGTGCAGCGCGGCACGCCCGGCACGTTCGTCTACGCGGTCGACCCGGAGAAAAAGACCGTGAGCGTGCGCAAGGTCCGGCTCGGGCCCTCGCAGGGCGAGCAGGTCGCGATCCAGCAGGGCGTTGCGCCCGGCGTTCTGGTGGTGGTGGATGGCGCCGACAAGCTGCGCGAGGGCGCCGAGGTGGAGCTGGTGACGCGCGACGCCGGGCCGCCCAAGCCGCCGGCGCGCAAGCCGGGGCGGGAGGGACTTTCGCCCGAGGAGCGCGAGCAACGCTGGAAGGCGCTCGACGAGCGTATCGACAAGGGCGAGTTCGGCGAGGAGATACGCAAACTCCCTGAGGAGGAGCGCAAGCAGCGAATGCGCGAGCTGCGGCGACAGAGATCGCAGTGAACCCGTCGCGCCCGTTCATCCTGCGGCCGGTGGCGACCTCGCTGGCCATGCTGGCGATCCTGCTCGCCGGCACGGTCGCCTACCAGCTGCTGCCGGTATCGGCGCTGCCGCAGGTCGACTATCCGACGATCCAGGTGACGACGCTCTACCCGGGCGCGAGCCCCGACGTGATGACCTCGTCGATCACGGCGCCGCTCGAGCGCCAGTTCGGGCAGATGCCGGGCCTGAACCAGATGTCCTCGACCAGCTCGGGCGGGGCCTCCGTGATCACGCTGCAGTTCTCGCTCGATCTCGGCCTGGACGTCGCCGAGCAGGAAGTGCAGGCGGCCATCAACGCCTCGGGCTCGCTCCTGCCTGCGGACCTGCCCGCGCCGCCGGTCTACAGCAAGGTGAACCCGGCCGATGCCCCGATCCTCACGCTTGCGGCGACCTCGGACACCGTGCCGCTGCCGCAGCTGCAGAACCTCGTCGACACGCGCGTGGCGCAAAAGATCTCCCAGCTCCCGGGCGTCGGCCTGGTATCGATCGCGGGCGGGCAGCGCCCCGCGGTGCGCATCCAGGCCAATCCGCTCGCGCTCGCCTCCTACGGCATGTCGCTCGACGACCTGAGGCTCGCGGTCGGCGCCGCCAACGTCAACCAGGCGAAGGGCAGCTTCGACGGTCCGTCGCGCGCCTCCACCATCGACGCCAACGACCAGCTGCGCTCGGCCGGTGAATACCTCGGGCTGGTCGTCGCCTGGAAAAACGGCCGCCCGGTCCGCCTCTCCGACGTGGCGCAGGCGGTCGACGGCGCCGAGAACGAGCGCCTCGCGGCCTGGGCCGACGACGCGCCGGCCGTCCTGCTCAACATCCAGCGCCAGCCCGGCTCCAACGTCATCGAAGTGGTGGACCGCATCAAGCAGCTGCTGCCGCAGCTGCGGGCCGCGCTTCCCGGCACGGTCCAGGTGCGGGTGCTCTCCGACCGCACCACGGGCATCCGCGCCTCGGTGCATGACGTCAAGATCGAGCTCGCGTTCGCGGTCACGCTGGTCGTGGCGGTGATCTTCCTGTTCCTGCGCAGCGCCGCGGCGACCTCGATCCCGAGCATCGCGGTACCGCTGTCGCTGGTGGGCACGTTCGGCGTGATGTACCTGGCGGGCTTCTCGATCAACAACCTGACGCTGATGGCGCTCACCATCGCCACCGGCTTCGTGGTCGACGACGCCATCGTGGTGATCGAGAACATCTCGCGCTACATCGAGCAGGGCGACCCACCGCTCGAGGCGGCGCTCAAGGGCTCGGCGCAGATCGGCTTCACCATCATCTCGCTGACGTTCTCGCTTATTGCGGTGCTGATCCCGCTGCTGTTCATGGGGGACGTGGTGGGGCGCCTGTTCCGCGAGTTCGCGATCACGCTCGCGGTCGCGATCCTGATCTCGGCGGTGGTCTCGCTCACGCTCACGCCGACCATGTGCGCGCGCATTCTGAAGCGCCGCGCCGAGGTCGGGAAGAGCGGGCTCTACGACGCCAGCGGCGCCCTCTTCGACTACGTCATCGCCCGCTACGCGGCGATGCTCGACTGGGTGCTGGCGCGCCAGCGCGCCACGCTCTGGGTCGCGCTCGGCACGCTCGCGCTCACGGTCCTGCTCTACGTCGTCATCCCGAAGGGCTTCTTCCCGGTGCAGGACACCGTCCTGCTACAGGGCATTTCGCAGATGCCGCAGTCGATCTC
>JBOIFE010000197.1:0-2116 GCA_050741015.1 Burkholderiales bacterium
ACGTGTCGGAGTCGCTGCGCGAGTCCGGAGAACGCTACGCGGACCAGGGCGAGATCTGGGCCGACGTCGCCGAGAAGGTGCGCTCCAGCCGCTCGGCCTCCGCCACCTCGTCCATGGCGGACGCCTACGCGGCGCGCTCGCGCGCGATCGGCGAGTACGCCGCGGCGTTCTTCCCGGAGCTGCGCCAGTGCGGCGCGGTGCTCGCCATCGACGGCCGGGTGACCGGGCTCGAGCTCTTCGACTCGCCGGCGGCCTTTGCCCGGTACCTGCCGAAGCTCGTGCGCGGCTACGCGCTCGATGCCATTTCCTCTAAGCGGGTGGGGGCGGCCGGCGCGGAGCGCTTCGCGGCGCTCGGGGAGGGGGAGGACATCCGCCTGTCCGGCGAGGGCCTCGCCGGCGGGGCGCTCGCCGCGGGCGGGCGGTTGGTGCATTTGGCGGCGCATGGGGTGTGAGGGGGCGGCGTGGGCTACGCCGCGGTGGTAGTCGAGTCGGACAAGGAGCCTCCGGGCCACACCCGGCAGAGGGTGAACCAGCGGAAATCCCGGGGCCCGCGCATCATTGCTATCGTTATCATCAGATGATAAGCTAGCTCTGCGTGGCAAGACGTCAATCCGGGCTGGATACGCTGCTGGATCTTCACGGCGAAGTCCTGGTCCAGGAACGCGGGTACTGGATCAAGATCGAGGCATGGACGATCGAGCCGACGGAAGGGGTTCCGCATGGAATTCGCTATTCGCTCACGCTGCACGACTCCAAGGGCACTCGGGTCCTGGGGTACGACAATGCGCATGCGGTCAAACCGAGCACGAAGGGCTTTGCCGGCCAGCGCCATGAATATGACCACGTCCATCGTCATGCGAAGGACAAGGGCGTGCCCTACGGGTTTTCAAGCGCAGGTCAGCTAGTGACGGATTTTTTTGCTGAGGTCGACAAGGTATTGAAGGAGATCAAATGAAAACCATCATCATCGGCATCATGTCTCAGGAGCAGATGCGGGCCAGGGCGGTGGCGATTGCCCGAGGCAAGTACAAGGCAAAGCCCGATGAACCGAAAATCTGGTTTCCTTCCATGCGTTCGGTCGCAGAGGTACTGAGCGACGAGAACCGGACTTTGCTTCATGTGATTCGGGAATCGCAACCCGACTCACTGGGTGAGTTGGCGCAACTTACGGGACGACAACTCAGCAACGTGTCCCGTACGCTCAAAACCATGTCGAACTATGGCCTGGTAGAGCTGAAGCGCTCTCCAAAGGGACGGGAAGTACGTCCGGTAGTGAAGGCCCGGAAATTCATGATTCTCGCGCCGGCATAGAGAGCCGGCTTTGGATTTGCGGTAACGGGCTCAGGCTGAGGTTCGGGCAAGCTTCCGGAGGCATCGCGAGATATGCCCTGGCAGTAGTCCCGCGGACTCGTCGGGCTAGAGCGGCGTCGCGCGCGCGGGGCGGGCTCATGCCCTGAGCCTGCGGGGTTGGAGACTGGCCTTCCACTCTCAAGGGAGGCCGCCATGCAGGAGATCCAGGCATCGCTTGCCGCGCTGAAGCTCGGCGCGCCGCAGGTGTTCCGCAACCTCGCGCTCTACCCCCTCGTCTCGGCGGCCTGCGCGCACGCCGGGTACGTGCTGCTGGAGGAGGCGCTCGAGCGCCGGCTCGCGCGCGTGACCGAGGTGTCCGAGGGCGGGCGCGTGCCCGAGCTCGCCTTCGAGAACGCCTCGGCCGAGAAGATCCTGCTGGTGGATGGCGACGAGCTGGTCGGTGCGAAGCAGAACCGGGTGTTGAACCTCTCCGTGCTGGTGGCGGGCGGCGCGCGCGTGGTGATCCCGGTGTCCTGCGTGGAGCAGGGGCGCTGGGCCTGGCGCTCGCGCGAATTTACGAGCGGCGATTCGCTCTTCGCGAGCGCGCGGGCGAAGAAGATGGGGCGGGTGTCGGCGTCGCTGCGCGAGTCCGGCGGCCGCTACGCGGACCAGGGCGAGATCTGGGCCGACGTCGCCGACAAGGTGCGCTCCAGCCGCTCGGCCTCCGCCACCTCGTCCATGGCGGACGCCTACGCGGCGCGCTCGCGCGCGATCGGCGAGTACGTCGCGGCGTTCTTCCCGGAGCTGCGCCAGTGCGGCGCGGTGC
>JBOIFE010000198.1:0-3323 GCA_050741015.1 Burkholderiales bacterium
GTGTTCAGGGAGGAAGTCGATCGCTGCGCGCAGATCCTGCAGCCCCTGCTCGGCCTCGACATCCGCAGCGTCATCCATCCGCAGAGTCGGAGCTGGCAGCAAGCCGCCGGGCCGAGGGGCATCGACCTGGCGAAAATGCTTGGTCGAGAGGCCGGCGCAGCGCAGGATCAGGATGCCGCGAACCTGAACCGCACCCTGCATGTCCAGCCGGCGCTGTTCACGATCGAATATGCGATGACCCGCGTCTGGCAATCGATGGGCGTCGTTCCCGAGGCGATCGTCGGTCACAGCATGGGCGAATACGTGGCGGCTTGCCTGGCCGGGGTGCTGTCGCTTGCCGACGCGTTGCGCCTGGTCGCGACGCGGGCCAGGCTGGTCGACCGGCTCCCCGAGGCGGGCATGCTTGCCGTCACGCTGCCGGAGGACGAACTGCTCTCCCTGCTGCCCGCGGGCCTGTCGATCTCGCTCATCAACGGTCCCAGCCTGTGCGTGGCGGCCGGTCCGGTCCACGCCGTGGCCGAACTCGAGCGGCTGCTGGGCGAAAGAGGCGTCCTCTGCCGGCGCGTTCGGAACGCGCATGCGTTTCACTCCAGGCTGCTGGAGCCGATCGCGCAGGCGTTCGAGGAGGAGGTGGGCAAGGTCCGCCTGCATGCGCCGCGGCTGCCGTACATTTCCAACGTCAGCGGGACCTGGATCACCGCGGACGAGGCGACCAGCCCCGCCTACTGGGCCAGGCACGCCACGCGCACCGCGAGGTTCGGCGACGCACTGCGCGAGCTTTGGCGATTCAAGGATCCCGTTCTGCTCGAGGCGGGGCCGGGTCGGACCCTGAGCGTGCTGGCGATGCAACACCCGCACCGGCGCGCTGCGGGAGAGCCGGTGGCGCTGTCCTCGATCAGGCACGCGTACGAGAACTGCCCGGACGCCGAATTCCTGTGGCAGAGCATCGGCAGGCTGTGGCTCGCGGGATCGGACATCAGCTGGGACAACGCGCCGCGCGAGCGGCGCCGCAAAGTGCCGTTGCCGACCTATCCCTTCGAGCGAAGGCTGCATTGGCTCGAGCCGCTACCTGCCGCGGACGCTGTTCCGCGCTCGCAGGCGTCGATCCGGAAGATTGCGGATCCCGCGCACTGGCTGTATGCGCCGTCCTGGAAGCGTCAGCTGCCGAGGTCGCTCGGCATCGGGCCGGACGCATTGCCGGCGGAACAAGCCGGAACCTGGCTGATCCATGCGGACGACTCGGGTTTCGCCTCGATGCTGGCAGCGAGGCTGACGGCGACCGGGCACTCCGTGGTCAGCGTGCGGGCCGGCAGCCGCTTTCTGCGGGCGGACGCGCGCAGCTTCACGATCGAGCCGGGAAATGCGCAACACTACGACGCGCTGATCCGCGCCCTGCAGGCGAGCCAGGCGCTGCCGGATCGCATCGTGCACGCCTGGAGCCTCGGCGCGGGTCCTGCGATCCGGTCGGAGAGCAAGCGCTTCGCCAGGGCCCAGGCGCAGGGCTTCTACAGCCTGCTCTATCTCGCGAAGGCGCTCGCGGCAAACGACGTGCGGCGCGAGATGGCGCTTTTCGCGCTCTCCAGCGGCGTGCATGAGGTCTGCGGCAGCGAAGCGCTGTGCCCGGAAAAGTCGACGCTGCTGGGGCCGTGCATGGTGATCCGGCAGGAATACCCGAACCTGCGCGTGAAGAGCATCGACGTCGATGTCCCGGCGCGCGGCCGCGAGCGCGAAAGCGCCGCGGATCTCGTGCTCGGGGAGCTGCTCGACCCCGATACGAGCCTGTTCGTCGCCCACAGAAATGGGCTGCGCTGGGTCCAGTGCTACGAACCGGCGGCGGGAGGAGCCGGGCCGGGCAGGTCGCCGCTGCGCGCAGGCGGTGTCTATCTGATCACCGGCGGACTCGGCGGTATCGGCATTGCGATTTCGGAATGGCTGGCCGCGAAATACGGCGCGCGCCTCATGCTGACCGGCCGTTCGATCCTGCCCGCGAGGCAATCCTGGCAGGCATGGCTCGACAGCCACCCGGCCGACGATCCCGCGGGCGCGAAAATCCGCGCGATCCACAGGATCGAAAAGCTCGGCGGCGAGGTGCTGTACATGAACGCCGACGCCGCCGACCTGGCCGCCATGCGCGGCGTCGTCAAGCAGACGTACCGGAGCTTCGGCGCCCTGCACGGCGTAATTCACGGGGCGGGCATCGTCGGCCAGGACGGCTACTGCGAGATCAAGGACAGCGAAACCGCCAATTGCGAGCGGCATTTCCAGGCCAAGGCGCGCGGCGCGCTCGTGCTGGAGAAGGTGCTCGAGGGGAAGGCGCTGGATTTCTGCCTGTTGCTGTCGTCCTTGGCGTCGGTCCTTGGCGGCATCGGGCAAGCGGCCTATGCGTCGTCCAACGTCTACCTGGACACGATCGCGCGCAGGCACAACCGGCGCTCCGGCGTGCCCTGGCTGAGCGTGAACTGGGACGTCTGGCGCCTGCGCAACGATGACCCGGCCCGCTCGGGATTCGGCGGGACGCTCAGGGAACTGGGCATGAGCGCCGAGGAAGCCACCAAGACGCTGGAAACCGTCCTCGCCCGGCGCGCCGCCGGCCAGCTCGTCGTATCGACGGGCGATCTCGACGCGCGAATCGATCAGTGGATCAAGCTGGAATCGCTGCGCGCGCCGGAACCGGGAACCCGGCCCGCCCCGCAGGCCGGCTCGGACCCCCCGCCGCGCGACGCGACCGAGCGGCAAATTGCCAGCATCTGGCAGGAAGCCCTCGGCGTCGACTCGGTGGGCATCAACGAGACGTTCGCCGAGCTGGGAGGACACTCCCTGCTGGCGGTGAGGATCGTGGCCGAGCTGCGCAACGCCTTCCGCATCGACTTGCCGCTCAGAGCGCTGTTCGACGCGCCGACGGTGGCCGAGCTGTCGCGCTACGTCGATGCGCTCGTGTGGGCCGAGCGCCCGCAGCGGTCCGTCGCGAACACCGGCGACAGGGTGGAGATCGAGCTGTGACGGTGACGGCGCTCCTGGCGGAGTTGCGCAGCCGCGACGTCCAGCTCCGGGCCGACGGCGACCGGTTGCGCTGCAGCGCTCCGGCAGGCGCGCTCACGCCCGAGCTGCGCGATCGGCTGAAACGACGCAAATACGACATTCTGGAGTTTTTGCGCTCGGTCGGGACGCGCGCGCACCAGCAGCGCGCCATCGTGCCGCTGCAGCCGCTGGGGGAACGCACCCCCATCTTCGGCGTGGGCGGTCACAACGGCGACGTGTTCTGCTACCGCGCGCTGGCGCATCACCTGGGCCGCGATCAGCCCCTGTACGGGCTGCAGCCCCCG
>JBOIFE010000199.1:0-2676 GCA_050741015.1 Burkholderiales bacterium
ACGCTGTTCAACTCCGGCACGCTGCGGCCGCAGTTGTCGTCGTGCTACCTCACCCAGGTGCCGGACGACCTGCACGGCATTTTCGGCGCCATTCACGACAACGCCATGTTGAGCAAATTCGCCGGCGGACTGGGCAACGACTGGACGCCGGTGCGCGGCATGGGCGGCTATATCAAGGGCACCAATGGCAAGTCCAACGGCGTGGTGCCGTTCATGAAGGTGGCCAACGACACCGCCGTGGCCGTGAATCAGGGCGGCAAGCGCAAGGGCGCGGTGTGCGGCTATCTGGAAACCTGGCACCGCGACATCGAAGAATTCGTCGAGCTGCGCAAGAACACCGGCGACGACCGCCGCCGCACGCACGACATGAACACGGCGAACTGGATTCCGGACCTGTTCATGAAGCGGGTGATGGAGAGCGCGGACTGGACGCTGTTCAGCCCGTCGGACGTGCCCGAGCTGCACGACAAGGTGGGCAAGGCATTCGAGGCGGCGTACCTGCGCTACGAGGACAAGGCCGCGCGCGGCGAGTTGAAGCTCCACAAGCGCCTGCCCGCGGTCCAGCTGTGGCGCAAGATGCTGTCGATGCTGTTCGAGACCGGGCATCCGTGGATCACGTTCAAGGACCCGTGCAACCTGCGCAGCCCGCAGCAGCACGTCGGCGTCGTGCACAGCTCGAACCTGTGCACCGAGATCACGCTCAACACCTCGGCCGACGAGATCGCGGTGTGCAACCTGGGATCGGTGAACCTGGTCGCGCACATGACGCCGCAGGGCCTGGATTTCGACAAGCTCCAGCGCACGATCCGCACCGCGATGCGCATGCTCGACAACGTGGTCGACATCAACTACTACGCGGTCGACAAGGCAAGGAACTCGAACCTGCGTCACCGGCCGGTGGGCCTGGGCATCATGGGGTTCCAGGACTGCCTGCACCTGCTGCGGCTGGCGTACGGCTCGTCCGAGGCGGTGGAATTCGCCGACCGCTCGATGGAGATGGTCGCCTTCTGCGCGTACTGGGCCTCGACCGAACTCGCCGAGGAGCGCGGGCGCTACGCCACGTTCGAGGGCTCGCTGTGGTCGCGCGGCGTGCTGCCGCAGGACACGCTCGACCTGCTCGCCGCGGAGCGCGGCGGCTACGTGGAGGTCGACCGCAGCGGCGCGCTCGACTGGGCGCCGCTGCGCGAGCGCATCCGCCAGCACGGCATGCGCAATTCCAACTGCATCGCGATCGCGCCGACCGCCACCATCGCCAACATCATCGGCGTCTCGGCCTCGATCGAGCCGGTCTACCAGAACCTGTACGTGAAATCGAACCTGTCGGGCGAGTTCACGGTGGTGAACGAGTACCTGGTCGAGGACCTCAAGCGCGCGGGTCTGTGGGACGAGGTCATGATCGCGGACCTGAAGTACTTCGACGGCAACCTGGCGCGGCTGGACCGCGTGCCGGCCGAGCTGCGGCGCCTCTACGCCACGGCGTTCGAGGTCGAGCCGCGCTGGCTGGTCGAGGCGGGTGCGCGCCGCCAGAAGTGGATCGACCAGTCGCAGTCGCTCAACATCTACATGGCCGGCGGCTCGGGCAAGCGCCTGGACGAGACCTACAAGCTCGCCTGGATCCGCGGCCTGAAGACCACCTACTACCTGCGCTCGATGGGCGCGACGCACGCCGAGAAGTCCACGGTCAAGGCCGGCCAGCTGAACGCCGTGCCGTCCGACGGCGGCAGCGAAGTGTCGGCGGCCGCGGCTGACGAGCCGAAGCTCTGCGCGATCGACAATCCCGAATGCGAGGCATGCCAGTAATGCTGTTGCAAACCAATGCCGCGTTCGTGCCGACCGAGGGCGCCGCCCCCGAACGCTTCGCCGCCGGCAACGCGTTCCGCCGCATCACGGTCGACGACAAGCGCGTCATCAACTCCAAGGCCGACGTCAACCAGCTGGTGCCGTTCAAGTACAAGTGGGCCTGGGAGAAGTACCTGGCCGCCTGCGCCAACCACTGGATGCCGCAGGAAGTCAACATGAGCCGCGACATCGCGTTGTGGCGGGATCCGAACGGGCTCACGCCCGACGAGCGGCGCGTCATCACCCGCAACCTCGGGTTCTTTGTGACGGCGGACTCGCTGGCCGCGAACAACATCGTGCTGGGCACGTACCGCCACATCACCGCCCCGGAGTGCCGCCAGTACCTGCTGCGCCAGGCGTTCGAGGAGGCGATCCACACGCACGCCTACCAGTACATCGTCGAGAGCCTCGACCTCGACCAGGGCGAGGTCTTCAACGCCTACAACGAGATCACCTCGATCCGCGACAAGGACGAGTTTCTCGTGCCGTTCATCGACACGCTGACGGACCCGGCATTCAAGACCGGCACGCCGCAGGCCGACCAGGCGCTGCTGAAGAGCCTGATCGTGTTCTCGTGCCTGATGGAGGGCTTGTTCTTCTACGTGGGGTTCACGCAGATCCTCGCGCTCGGCCGCCAGAACAAGATGACCGGCGCCGCGGAGCAGTACATGTACATCCTGCGCGACGAGTCGATGCACTGCAACTTCGGCATCGACCTCGTCAACACCATCAAGATGGAAAATCCGCAGCTCTGGACGACGCAGTTCCGCGACGAGGTGCGCGCGCTGATGAAGCGCGGAGTCGAGCTCGAGTACGCCTACGCCGAGGACACGATGC
>JBOIFE010000200.1:0-3327 GCA_050741015.1 Burkholderiales bacterium
GTCCATCGCCCTCGATCCTTGGTTCTGCGCGCCGTGCTCTCGCGCGCGCACTGCGCCTAGGTGCGCGGGATCTCCCGCTCCTCATCGGTCTCGATGACGTCACCGGCGTGCAGGTCCTGGAAGTCCGTGAGGCCGATGCCACACTCAAAGCCCGCCTGCACCTCGCGCGCGTCGTCCTTGAAGCGCTTGAGCGAGTCGATCTCGCCGGTGTGGATCACCACGTTGTCGCGCAGCACGCGCACCTGCGCGCTGCGCTTGACCAGGCCGTCGACGACGTAGCAGCCCGCCACGGCGCCCACCTTGGAGATGCGGAACACCTGGCGCACCTCCACCGTGCCCAACACCTGCTCCTTCTTCTCGGGCGGCAACATGCCCGAAAGCGCGGCCTTGATCTCGTCCACCGCCTCGTAAATGATGTTGTAGTAACGCACTTCGATGCCCGAGCTCTCGATCAGCTTGCGCGCCGTGGCGTCTGCGCGCGTGTTGAAGCCGATGATCACGGCCTTGGCCGCCAGCGCCAGGTTCACGTCGGACTCGGAAATGCCGCCGACGCCCGCATGCACGACGCCCACTTTCACCTCGTCGGTGGAAACCTGCGTCAGGGCGTGGACCAGCGCCTCCTGGGATCCCTGCACGTCGGCCTTGATCACCAGGGAAAGGATCTTGGTACCCCCCTCGCCCATCTGCTGGAACAGGTTCTCCAGCCTCGCCGCCCGCTGCTTGGCAAGCTTGACGTCGCGATACTTGCCCTGGCGGAACAGCGCGATCTCGCGCGCCTTGCGCTCGTCAGCGAGCGTGGTCATCTCCTCGCCCGCGGTGGGCACCTCGGAAAGCCCCTGGATCTCCACCGGGATCGACGGGCCCGCGGCCTCGATCGATTGGCCGGACTCGTCGAGCATGGCGCGCACCCGCCCGTGCACCGCGCCGCTCAGCACGATGTCGCCCCGGCGCAGCGTGCCCGACTGGACCAGCACCGTCGCCACCGGGCCGCGCCCCTTGTCGAGCCGCGCCTCGATCACAACCCCGCGCGCGGGAGCATCGACCGGCGCCTTGAGCTCCAGAATCTCGGCCTGAAGCAGCACCCGTTCGAGCAGATCGTCCACGCCCTGCCCGGTCTTCGCCGACACCGGCACGAAGGCCACTTCGCCGCCGAATTCCTCGGGCACGACGCCGTGCTGCAGCAGCTCGCGCTTGACCTTTTCGGGATCCGCCTCGCCCTTGTCGATCTTGTTGATCGCCACCACCAGCGGCACCTCCGCGGCCTTGGCGTGGTTGATCGCCTCCACGGTCTGCGGCATGACGCCGTCATCGGCCGCCACGACCAGGATGACCAGGTCCGTGACCTTGGCGCCGCGCGCGCGCATCGCGGTGAACGCTTCGTGGCCCGGCGTGTCGAGGAACGTGACGACGCCTCGCGGCGTCTGGACGTGGTAGGCCCCGATGTGCTGCGTGATGCCGCCGGCCTCGCCCGCCGCCACCTTGGTGCGGCGAATGTAATCGAGCAGCGACGTTTTGCCGTGGTCGACGTGCCCCATGACCGTCACCACCGGTGGTCGGGGCTCGGCGTCCGCGGTCTCGTCCGGGCCTTCGGCCAGATAGGCCTCGGGATCGTCGAGCTTGGCGGGCTTCGCCTTGTGACCCATTTCCTGGACGACGATCATCGCGGTCTCCTGGTCGAGGACCTGGTTGATCGTTGCCATGGTGCCGAGCTTCATCAGCGCCTTGATCACCTCGGCCGCCTTCACCGACATGCGGTGCGCGAGCTCGCCCACGGCGATCGTCTCGGGAACCGCGATCTCGCGCGCCACCGCCTCGGCCGGCTGGCTGAACGCGGTGGCCGACTCGGTCGGCGCCCCGCCCCGGTGACGCATGCCGCCGCGGCCGCGCCAGCCCCCAACGCCCCCGCCCAGGTCGCCGCGCGTCTTGATCGTGCGCCGGCGCACGGAGTCGTCGCGCATGGTCGTGGTGGGCTTGGTCTTCTTCGCCTTCTTGTCGGGCTTTGCCTCGCCGGTCTTCGGGGCGTGCAGGGTGCCCTCGACAGGCGCCGCCGCCGGGGCCTGCGCCTGCGCCCGCTCGATCGCCACCTGCGCCTCGCGCTCCGCAGTGCGCTGCTCGGCATCGCGCCGCTCGCGCTCCTGCTTCTCCTTCAGTTCCGCCGCCTGCAACGCCGACAGCTGCTCGTGGCGCCGCGCCTCGTCCTCGCGCAGCTCGCGCTCGCGATCACCGATCGGCCTGCCAGGCGCGGCCGCCTGCGGCACCGGAACCGGCGCCGGCGCTTCGGCCGCACCCGCCTGCGCCGCAAGCTCTGCCGGGTCGCGCTTCACGAACACCCGCTTCTTGCGCACCTCGACCTGGATCGTGCGCGCCCTGCCCGAGGTGTCGGACTTCTTGATGATCTCGCTGGTCTGCTTGCGCGTGAGCGTGATCTTGTTCTTCGGCTCCACCGTGCCGTGGGACTTGCGCAGGTACTCCAGCAGCAGCGCCTTGTCGGTCTCGCTCAGCGCGTCGTGCGCGGCGCGCTTTTCGACGCCGGCCGCGCGCAGCTGCTCCAGCAGCACCGAGGGCGGTACCTTCAGCTCGCTCGCGAACTGCGCGACGCTCGTCGTAGCCACGTTACTGAGCCTCCTTGACCGCGGACGCGGCGTCCTGCTCGAACCAGTGCGCGCGCGCCGCCATGATCAGCTTCTTGGCTCGCTCCTCGTCGACGCCGGTCAGCTCCGAGAGCTCGTCGACCGCGAGGTCGGCGAGGTCGTCGCGCGTCTTCACGCCGCCCTCGGCGAGCTTGGCGGCCAGCTGGGTGTCCATGCCATCCAGCTTGAGCAGGTTCTGGTCGACGCCCTCGACCTGCTCCTCGCTCGCGATCGCCTGCACCAGCAGCGAGTTGCGCGCGCGGCTGCGCAGCTCGTTGACCGTGTTCTCGTCGAAGGACTCGATCTCCAGCATCTCGTTGAGCGGGACGTAGGCGATTTCCTCGAGCGTCGAGAAGCCCTCCTGGATCAGGATGTTGGCCACTTCCTCGTCGACGTCCAGCCGCTGCATGAACAGCTCTCGCACGCGCGTGGATTCCTCGGCCTGCTTCTTGTTGGAATCTTCCTCGTTCATCAGGTTGATCGTCCAGCCCGTCAGCTCGGAGGCGAGCCGCACGTTCTGGCCGCTGCGCCCGATGGCGATCGCGAGGTTCTCGTCGTCGACCACGACGTCCATGGCGTGCTTCTCCTCGTCGACCAGGATCGAGCTCACTTCCGCCGGCGCCAGCGCGCCGATCACGAACTGCGCCGGGTCCGCCGACCACAGCACGATGTCCACGCGCTCGCCGGCCAGCTCCTG
>JBOIFE010000201.1:0-6122 GCA_050741015.1 Burkholderiales bacterium
TTCGGCATCGAGCAGCACGGCGACCACGACACGATCCTGCGCGCCTCGAAGGCCGCGCGCGAATTCGTGCAGGCCGCGGGCGAGATGCGGCGCGAGGAGCGGCCGCTGAAGGATCTCTGGGTGTCGACCAAGTGCGGCGAGTCCGACACCACGTCGGGTTGCGGTTCGAATCCGACGGTCGGCAACGCCTTCGACAAGCTCTACCCGCACGGCGTGACGATGGTGTTCGGCGAGACCACCGAGCTCACGGGCGGAGAGCACCTGGTCGCCGCGCGCTGCCGCAACGACGAGGTGAGGAAGAAGTTCCAGTTCATGTTCGACCGCTACCAGGCGGTGATCGACCGGCACAAGACGAGCGACCTGTCGGACTCGCAGCCCACCAAGGGCAACATCGCGGGAGGCCTGACCACGATCGAGGAGAAGGCGCTCGGCAACATCCAGAAGATCGGACGCAAGTGCACGGTCGACGGGGTGCTCGACAAGGCCGAAGCGCCCACCGGGCCCGGCCTGTGGTTCATGGACTCGTCTTCGGCCGCGGCGGAGATGGTGACGCTGTGCGCGGCATCAGGCTATACGGTGCACCTGTTTCCGACCGGACAGGGCAATGTGATCGGCAATCCGATCCTGCCCGTGATCAAGCTGTGCGCGAACCCGCGCACCGTGCGCACGATGGCCGAGCACATCGACGTCGACGTCTCGGGGCTGCTGAGGAAGGAGCTCACGCCCGACCAGGCGGGCGACCGGCTGCTCGAGTGCATGTTGCGCACCGCCAACGGCCGTCTCACCGCGGCCGAGGCGCTGGGGCACCGCGAGTTCGTGCTCACGCGTCTTTACGAATCGGCCTAGCGCGCCGATGGCCGCCGTGCGCGGGGCCGACGTGCTCGTGCGCGCGCTGGCGCGGGTGGGCGTGCGCAGGCTCTTCTCGCTCTCGGGCAACCACATCATGCCGGTGTTCGACGCCGCGTTCGATGCGGGCCTCGATATCCTGCATGTGCGCCACGAGGCGGCCGCGGTACACATGGCCGACGCCTGGGGCCGCCTCACGGGCGAGCCGGGCGTGGCGCTGCTCACCGGCGGCCCGGGACACGCCAACGGCGTGAGCGCGCTCTATACGGCGCTCGCTGCGGAGTCGCCGATGCTGCTGCTCTCGGGCGAAGCGCCGCTCGCCGAGCGCAACAAGGGCGCGTTCCAGGAGATGCGCCAGGGCGACGTCGCGGCGCCGCTCGTGAAGGCCGCGTTCGCCTCGACCAGCGCGCGTGCGATCGGCGCCGACCTCGCGCGCGCGTGGCGGCACGCGAAGTCCGGACGCCCGGGCCCGGTGTACCTGGGCTTGCCATTCGATGTGCTCGAAGCGCACGTCGAGGAGACCGACGCAGAGCTGCCCGCAGCTGGCGCATTCGAGGTGACGCCGATCCCGTTTCCCGACGCCGGCGCGCAGGCGGTCCTTGCCGAGATCGCGCGCGCGCGCCGGCCGCTCGTGATCGCCGGTCCCGCGATGTCGGGTGAGCGCGGGCGGAACGCGTTGCGCGCGCTGGAGGAGGCGAGCGGCGTGCCGGCGCTCGTGATGGAAAGCCCGCGCGGCATACAGGATCCTTGCCTCGGCGCGCTGCCCGCGGTGCTCGCGCAGGTCGACCTCGTCGTGCTGCTCGGCAAGCGGCTCGACTTCACGCTGAGGTTCGGGCAGCCGCCCGCGCTTGCCGCGGCCTGTCGCTTCGTCGTCCTCGATCCGGATCCGGAGGCGCTGCGCCAGGCCGGCAATGCGCTCGGCGATCCGTCGCGTCTCCCGCTCGCGTCGCTCGCCGACCCTTTCGCCGCCGCGGCGGCGCTCACGCGGCACGCGCACAAGGCGGCCGGGGGCTGGCGCGACGAAGTTCGCGCCGCGGTGCGCCACCGGCCCGAGGCGTGGCGCTCGGTCGCGGGCCGGGACGCGGTGCATCCGGCTGAGCTCGGCCGCGCCGTCCAACGCCGGATCGAGCGCAGCAAGGACGCGGTGCTCGTCGCCGACGGCGGCGAATTCGGCCAGTGGGCGCAAGCCTGTGTCGAGGCGCCTGCGCGCCTCATCAACGGTCCCGCGGGCGCGATCGGCAGCGCGCTGCCCTTTGCCCTCGCCGCGAAGCTCGCACGGCCCGATTCGGACGTGTACGCGATGCTGGGCGACGGCACGTTCGGTTTCCACGCGGCGGAATTCGACACTGCAGTGCGCGCGAAGCTGCCCTTCGTCGCGGTGGTCGGGAACGACGCCTGCTGGAACGCCGAGTACCAGAACCAGCTGCGCGCCTACGGCGCGGCGCGCGCGCACGGCTGCGAGCTGCTGCCGACGCGCTACGACCGCGTGGCGGCCGCGTTTGGCGGCTGGGGCGAGCATGTCGAACGCGGCGCCGACCTGCCCGGGGCGCTCGAGCGCGCGGCGGCCTCGGGCCTGCCCGCCTGCCTGAACGTATCGATCGAGCGCCGCGCGGCGCCCGCTGTCCACTCGTGAGCCTCCTGCGCGTTCGCGTGTGGCGGGGCGGTGTGGATGGGGCCTTCCGCGAATACGAGGTGCCGCGCCGGGAGAGCCAGACGGTGCTCGACGTCGTGACGCACATCCAGCGCTCGATCGACGCGACGCTCGCCTATCGGTATGCGTGTCGCGTCGGCATGTGCGGCTCGTGCGCGATGACCGTGAACGGCGTGCCGCGCTGGACGTGCCGCACGCACGTGGACAAGGTGGCGAGCGACGGGCAGCTGTCGGTGGCACCGCTTCGCAACCTGCCGGTGATCCGCGACCTGGTCGCCGACATGAGCGGGTTCTTCGACAAGTGGGCGGCGGCGCGCGGGCGCTTCGAGGGCACGCGTTCGAGGCGGGACGACCTTGAGCGCGTGGCGCCCGGGTCGCCCGAGCGGCTCCGCGCCGATGCGGCGATCGAATGCATCGGCTGCGCCGTGTGCTACGCGGCCTGCGACGTAGTTGCGGCGAACCCGCACTACCTGGGGCCCGCGGCACTTAACCGCGCGTGGACGCTCGTGAGCGACGTGCGCGACGCGTCGCAGGCCGAGCGCCTGCGCGCGGTCGCGGGCGACGCCGGAAGCCTCGCCTGCCACACGCACTTGTCGTGCACCGAGCGCTGTCCGAAGGGCATTTCGCCTACCGCTGGGATCGCGGGCTTGAAGCGCGCCGTCGCGCGCGCGGCGCTGAAGGACGAGCTGTGAGCCGACGCGGCGAGACGCTGCTGTGGGTCGCGCAGCGCGCGAGCGCAGCGGTGCTCGCGCTCTGCGTACTCGTGCATCTCGCCACGATGATCTACGCGGTGCACACCGGGCTCACGGGCGCCGCGATCCTCGCGCGCACGCGGGGCAACGTCGCGTGGGCGGCGTTCTACTCGGTCTTCGTGATCGCGGTCGCCGTGCACGCGCCGATCGGGCTGCGCGCGGTGCTTGCCGAATGGTTCGGCTGGCGCGGCGCCTCGCGCGACGCGGTGCTGGCGGCGTTCGCGGCCGTGCTCGCCGCACTTGGCGCACGCGCCGTGCTGGGAGTTTTCGCGTGAACCGTGCGCTCGCGCTCGCGCACCGGCTCTCAGGCGTCGCGCTGGCGCTCTTCCTGCCCGCGCACTTCTGGGTGCTTTCTCGCGCGCTCCAGCTCGACGGCTTCCTCGCGTGGACCGAGCAGCCGGCGGTCAAGCTTGCCGAGTGGGGCCTTGTCACGCTGCTCGCGCTGCACTTCGCGGGGGGGCTGCGGGTGCTCGCACTGGAGTTCCTCGGCTGGCGCGACTGGGCTAAAACGCTGGCCGCGCTCGCGGCCGGTTTCGCGCTCGCGGCCGGTCTGGCATTCGCGCTCGCGCTGTAGCATGATCCCCGGACACCGCCGATGAGAGTCGATCTGAAGCAAGTCGAGGACGCGGCCAAGGAGCTCTACATCCGGGCGCTGAAGCGCCTGCCGCCCGACATCAAGCAGGGCTTCGATGCGCTCGTGCGCGCGGAGACCGATGCCGGCGCGAGGCGCATGCTCGGCACGATGATCGCCAACATCAAGGTTGCCGAGGACAACGACAACCTGCTGTGCCAGGACACCGGCATCCCGATCTACAACGTCTGGATCGGGCGCGGGGTCGAAGTGGACGGCATGGCATTGAAGGACGCGATCCGGACGGGCTGCGCGCGCTCCACGCGCGAGCACCCGTTCCGTTCCTCCGTCGTGCACCCGGTCACGCGCGTGAACGAGCAGACGAGCTGCGGCCGGGGCATTCCCGTGATCAACGTCGACTTCACGGACGCCGCCGACACGCTGGTGCTCGAAATGATCCCGAAGGGCTCGGGCTCCGAGAACAATTCCTGGCTCAAGATGGCGATCCCGGCGGACGGCGTCGACGCGATCAAGACCTTCGTCGTCGACTGCGTGCTGGAGGCGGGCGGCAAGACCTGCCCACCGACCATCATTGGCGTGGGCGTGGGCGGAACCGCGGATTTGTGCGTGCACCTCGCGAAGACGGCGGCGACGCGGCGGCTCGGCTCGCACTGCGCCGATGCCGAAGGCGCGCGCCTCGAGCGCGAGCTCACCGAGGCGGTGAACCTGCTCGGCGTGGGGCCGCAGGGCCTGGGCGGGGATTCCACCGCGTTCGCGGTCCAAGTGGAGACGGCGGCGACGCACATCACGATGAACCCGGTCGCAGTCAACATGCAGTGCCATTCGGCGCGCCGCGCGCGCGCGACGATCACGGCAAAAGGGCTCGATTATGGCGACTAGGCTCGCGTGGCTGCTGCTCGCGATCGCACTGCCGTTGCAGGCGGCGGAAGTCGAGGGCGTCAAGTTCGAGGACAAGGCGACGGTCGCCGGCACCGAGCTCGCGCTCTCCGGCGCGGGATTGCGCAAGCGCTTTATCTTCGACGTCTACGCGATGGCGCTCTACGTGAAGGATCCGAAGTCGGATCGCGTGGCGCAGCCCGGGGCCAAGCGTATCGCGATCCGGATGCTGCGCAATGTGGACGCGGACACTTTCTCGAAAGCGCTGATTGACGGCATGCGGCCGAACAGCGACGAAGCGAAGATGAAGGCGCTCGAGCCGCAGATTGCCGCGCTGACGGCGATCATGGCGCAGATGAAGGAAGCGAAGAAGGGCATGGCGATCGATCTCGACTGGGTCCCGGGTGCGGGCACGCAGATGGCGGTCGACGGCGAGGCCGAGGGCGCACCGATCGAGGGCGAGGACTTCTACGCGGCGCTGCTGCGCATCTGGCTCGGCCCCAAGCCGGTGCAGGACGACCTGAAGAAAGCGCTGCTCGGCGCCTGACGCGAATGGCGCACCACGAGCTCACGATGCCGATCGACGAGGTGCAGGCGCGCGCGCTGCGAGTCGAGGACACCGTAACGCTCAATGGCACGCTTTACGGCATCCGCGACGCGACCCAGATCCACATGTTCGACCGCGGGCGCAAGACGCGCTTCGACTTGCGCGGCCACGCGGCGATCCACACGGCGCCCAACGTGAAGAAGGTTCCCAAGAGCGCCGCCTTCCCGAGCGGCTACGCGCCGATCTGCATCGGCACGACGACCAGCGAACGCATGGAGCGCTTCACGCGCCCGCTGATGCAGCAGTACGGCGTGCGCCTCGTGATCGGCAAGGGCGGGCTGCTGGAGGCATCCGCGGCCGCGTTCCGCGAGCTCGGCGGCGCCTACCTCGCCATCATCGGCGGCACTGCGGCGCTCGAGACGACCTGGGTCGAGGCGATCGAGGACGTGGACCTCGACGACCTGTATCCGGAGTCGCTCTGGAGGTTCCGCGTCAAGGGATTCGGGCCGCTGCTCGTGGCGATGGACAGCCACGGCGCAAGCCTCTACGAGCGCGTGCGCAGCGTGGCGGCGGGTCGCCGGGCGGAGGCGTTGCGGCGGCTGGGCGTCGGCTAGCTTGCGCCGGCTCGACACCGACGTCCTGATCCTGGGCTCGGGAGGGGCGGGCCTCTTCGCCGCGCTGCATGCGCATCGCGCGGATCCGTCGCTCGGCATCACGGTGGCCGTCAAGGGGCTGCTCGGCAAATGCGGCTGCACGCGCATGGTGCAAGGCGGCTACAACGTCGCGCTCGCGAAGGAGGACTCGGTCGAGCGCCACTTCATGGACACGATCGAGGGCGGCGCCTGGCTCAACGACCAA
>JBOIFE010000202.1:0-7975 GCA_050741015.1 Burkholderiales bacterium
GGCGGCCTCGAGCGCGGGCGAGGCGCCGCCCGCCGCGGCGAGCTCGAGCCGCGCGTCGCGCGCGAGCTCCGCGAGGCGCGATGACGACGTCGTCTCGCCAAAGAACAGGCGCGCCGTCTCCGGCAGCTGGTGCGCCTCGTCGAACACGATCGTATTGCAAGCCGGCAGCAGCTCGGCCACGCCCTCGTCGCGCAGCACGACGTCGGCGAAGAACAGGTGGTGGTTGACCACCACCACGTCCGCGGCGAGCGCGCCACGGCGCGCCTTCATCACGAAGCAGGGGTCGTAGCGGGGGCATTCCTGGCCCAGGCAGTTCTCGCGGGTCGAGGTCGCGTGGATCCACGCCGGCGAGTTCTCGGGCACGTCGGGCAGGTCGGCGCGGTCGCCGGTTTGACTCGCGGAGGCGAAGCGCTCGATGCGCCGCAGGTGGGCGGATTCCTCAGGACTCGACAGCTGCGCCTCGGCCACGGCGCGCTCGAGGCGATGCAGGCAGACGTAGTTCGCCCGGCCCTTCAGCAGCGCCGCCTGCGCCCCGGACGCGAGTGCGCGGCGCACCGCCGGCAGGTCGCGGTCGTAGAGCTGGTCCTGCAGCGTCTTCGTGCCGGTCGAGACGATGACCTTGCCGCCCGAGAGCAGCGCCGGCACCAGGTAGGCGAGCGTCTTGCCGGTCCCCGTGCCGGCCTCGGCGACGAAGGTCCGGTCGCCCTCGATCGCGTCCAGGATCGCGCGTGCAAGCTCCAGCTGCTGAGCGCGAGGCCGGTAGCCCGGGATCTGGCCTGCCAGCGGCCCGCCCTCGGTGAACAGCGGCGCCATGTAAGTGGTTGCTTTCACGATGAAATTGGACTAAATTACTTGAGGAATGCTTCGCAACATGCTGATTGTAAGCACTTTAAGCATTCTCGCCGCGTGCGGGACGGCACCTGCGCGCCTTCCGCCGCCCGATAACGGACCGATGAGCGATGAGCGCGCGGAAGCCCTCCTGCAGACGCTGCTCGCCCTCGGTGTGGACTACCGCTACGGCGGCGAATCCATGGAAAAGGGCTTCGACTGCAGCGGCCTGGTCGCGCACGTGTTCCACGAGGCCTACGGCATCGACCTGCCGCACAACGCCGCCGCGCAGAGTCGCTACGGCACCCGCGTCAGTCTATCGGAACTGCGCGCGGGCGACCTCGTCTTCTACAACACGCAGCACCGGCCCTTCTCGCATGTGGGGATCTACCTTGGCGACGGGCGCTTCGTGCACGCGCCGAGGACCGGCGCGCAGGTGCGCGTCGAGGCGCTCGACTCGCCCTACTGGATGCAGCGCTTCGACGGAGCGCGGCGGATCCGCCCGCTGCGCATGTAGCGCGGCGCTCAGCCCGACTCGCCCAGGTTGTAGACCGCCCGCAGTTCCAGCTCGAACGGCTTGCCGCGCAGTTCCGCCGGAATCGGCACGACGGGCTTGGCGTTGCGGAACATCTCGAGCGCCTGGCGATCGAGGACCTCGTAGCCCGAGCCCCGCGCGATCGCGAGCTCGGCAATGCGCCCGTCGGCGCCGATCGACATGCGCACTCGCACCTCCCCCTGCCAGTTGTTGTCGATCGCCACGCGGGGGTAGCGCTTGAACTGCGCCGCGGCGCCGATCACGGCGTCGCGGTAGCGCCCGAGGGCGAGCATCTCGGGCGGCGGTGCCGGCGGAGCGGGCGGCGCCTCGAGCAGCCGCGGGTCGATGCGGGTCACCACGGGAACCGGGGGCACAGGCTTGGCCGGGGCCGCCACGGCAGGCGCCGGCGGCGGTGTGGGCGATGGCTCGGGCAAGGGCGCCGGTTCGGGCCGGGCGATCGGCGCCGGCCGGGGCTTCGGCGGGCGGGGCCGCGGCGGGGGCGGCACCTCGGCCTTGGGCGGTGCGGTCACGGGCGGCGCCGGCGGCGGCACTTCCAGCAGGTCGGCGATCAGCGGCGGCGGTGGCTGCGGCGCGTGCCACGCGCGCAGCGGCGGCAGCGTGGCGAGAATCAACGCGTGGGCGACCAGCGAGCCGAGGATTGCGAAGGCCAGCGCACGGTTCGCCCCCTCGCGCATGGCGTCACTCGCGGCGCATCGCCCGCCACACGCGCTCGGGCGTAAGCGGCATGTCCAACTCGAGCACGCCGAACGGCGCCAGCGCATCCAACACGGCGTGCATGACCGCGGGCACCGCGCCGATCGTGCCGATCTCGCCGCAGCCTTTCACGCCGAGCAGGTTCGTGGTGCACGGCACGCTCTCGTCGAAGCCATTCACCATCGGCGGAAACTGGTCGGCCCGCGGCACGCAGTAGTCCATCAGCGAGCCGGTGAGGAGTTGCCCGGAGGCGTGTTCGTAGACCGCCTGCTCGTAGAGCGCCTGCCCGGCGCCCTGCGCCATGCCGCCCTGGATCTGTCCCTCGACGATCATGTGATTGATGATGCGGCCGATGTCGTCCATGCTCGTCATGCGCGCAAGCATCACCTCGCCCGTCTCCGGATCGACCTCCACGTCGCAGGCCTGCGCCCCGTGCGGCCATGAGGGCGACGAGGGCGTCTGCGTCGCCGACACGCGCAGCCGCCGCTCGGCCTGGCGCGCGGCCAGCTCGCCGAGCGACGCCGAGCGGTCGGTGCCGGCGATGAACACCCGCCCGTTGCGGAACTCGAGGTCCGCCCCCGCGGCTTCGAGCGCGTCGGCCGCGAGTTCGCGCGCGCGCACGATCAGCACGCGGCCCGCGGCCACCACCGCGGATCCGCCGACGAAGGCCGAGCGCGAGCCCACGCTGCCGACGCCATTGGCCCGGTCGGTGTCGCCCTGCACGAGGGTGACGCTCGCCGCAGGAACCTGCAGCACCTCGGTGACGAGTTGCACGTACGAAGTCTCGAGGCCCTGGCCCATCGCCTGGGTGCCCGAGTACACGGTGACGCGGCCGTCGGCATCGACTTCGATGTCGACCGTCTCGGTGGGAAGCGCGCCGGTCCACTCCAGGTACATCGCGAGCCCGCGCCCTCGCAGCCGCCCGCGGCTCCTGGAATCGGCCGCGCGCGCAGCGTAACCGCTCCAGTCCGCGAGCCGCATCACTCCCGACAGCATGCGCGGAAAGTCGCCCGCGTCGTAGACCTCGCCCGCATGGGTCGTGTACGGGAAATCCCCCGGCTGCAGCAGGTTGAGGCGCCGCATCTCCGCGGGGTCGATCTTCATTTCGCGCGCGGCTTTTTCCACCAGGCGTTCCATGAGGTAGTTGCCTTCCGGGCGTCCCGCGCCCCGGTACGCGCCCGTCGCCATGGTGTTCGTCAGCACGCCCTGGAAGTGGAAGTCGACCTCCGGCACCCGGTACACGGAGGTCACGACCTTCGCCACCATCATGAGCGGAATCATGGCCGACGAGCCCACCGGCACCGCGCCCATGTTGCCGAGCGAATGCAGCCTCAGCGCGAGAAACTTCCCCTCCCCATCCAGCGCGAGCGCCGCCTTGAACCGCATGTCCCGTCCCATGTGCGCGGCGAGGAACTCCTCGCTGCGATCGCCGCGCCAGCGCACGGGCCGCCCGAGCTTTCTCGCCGCGTAGGCGACGAGGACCTCCTCGGGAATCGCGCCGGTCTTCATGCCGAAGCCGCCGCCGATGTCGCCGTTCACCACGCGGAACTCTGCGGGCTTGGCGCCGAACGCGGCCGCGAGCAGGTCGCGCGCGCCGGTCGGCTGCTGCGATTGCGTGTATACGGTCGTGCGGCCGGCCTCGTGCACCGCGATCGCGCAGCGCGGCTCCATCGCCATGGCGATGAGCCGCTGGTTGTGCAATTCGATTTCGGTCACGTGCGCCGCGCGCTTGAAGGCAGCCGCGGCAGCGTCAGCGCGACCGTAGCGAGTTTCGGCTGCGATGTTGCCCGGCGCGCCGTCCCACACCAGCGGCGCGCCCGGCGCAACCGCGTCGCGGGCGTCCACCACGCAGGGCAGGTCCTCGTAGTCGATCTCGGCGAGGTCCGCGGCGTCCTGCGCCTGCGCGCGCGTCAAGGCCACGACCGCGACGACCGGATGCCCCACATAGAGCGCGCGGTCCTGGGCGAGCGGCGTGCGCGGCGGCACCGACATCGGCTGGCCGTCGGCGCGCTTGAACAGCGGCGGTGTGGGCAGGTGCCGCACGCCGTCGGCGGCAAGCTCCGCCATCGTCCACACCGCGAGCACGCCTGGCGCCGCGCGCGCGGCGTCGAGGTTCACCGACCGGATGCGCGCGTGCGCGTGCGGCGAGCGCGCCACGACCAGCGCCGCTTCGCGCTCGAAGCGCCGGTCGTCGCTGAACTGCCCGCGGCCGACGAGCAGGCGGTCGTCTTCCAGGCGCTTCTGGCTGCGCGAGGCGCCGAAGCGCGCGGACTCGGGGTCGAACTGGACTTGGGGAGCGTTCATCGGTGCAAAGAGGGGGATTGTGCAACAGATCACCGGCATCGGCCCCGGCCATTGCGGAGCCTCGGCGCGCAGGCGAGAATCCACACATTGATCGAGGCAACCCGCCCATGAACCGCATCGCAACCGGCAAACCTCTCACGCTCATCGTTGCCATCGTCGCCTGCGCGATGGTGTCACCCGCGATGGCGGAGGACGGGCCCTATCCCGACCGCTGGATGCTGCGGCTAGGCGGCTATAACGCCAGCGATGCCAATACGATCGCCCGGCTCGATGCGAACGATGTGCCGGTCGGCGCGTATATCGATTTCCAGCAGACCCTGGGCGGACAGACCTCCGCCAGCGTCGTTCGGTTCGACGGCCTGTATCGCTTCAACGACCACCACGGAATAGGCTTTTCCACGTACGCGATGCGCTTCAATGGAAATCGAACGCTGGGGACTGCCATCGACTGGGGCGGCCAGACCTATCCGATCGGCACGACCGTCGACAGCACGATCAAGTTCGACATCTACAAGGTCAACTACCAGTATTCGGTAGTCGACAATGACAAGGTGGAACTCGGCGGGCTGGCCGGCCTGCACATCATGAACATCTCCATGGGGATCAACGGCGCGGCGATCGGTCAGTCGAACACCTCTTCGGTGACGGCGCCCTTGCCCGTGCTCGGCATGTATGCGAGATACAACTTCACGCCGGCGTTCTCGATCTACTACAACTACCAGTTCTTCTTCATCAACTACGAGGACAAGATCAAGGGCGGGTTGCAGGATTTCCTGCTCGGGCTGGAATACCGCATCTCCAAGCACTTTGCCCTCGGCGCCGCGTTCAACAAGTTCGGCATGAACGTCCAATCGAAGGGCGACCTGTCGACGCTCAACGTGGATTCCAATTGGACGGGCACGATGCTCTACGGGAGCCTGTACTTCTAGCGCGCGGCCCGCGCCCGGTTCAGCTCAGCGACCGGGCGAACGTGCGTCCGGCGAGCAGTGCCGTGGTCTCCGGGCGCTCGTCGAGGAGCTCGAGCAGCGCCTGCGATATCTCGTCGACCATGGCCGCCGCCTGTTCGGAGTTGAGCGGCCGGTGCCAGATCACGTCGGCGAGGCTCAGACCCTCGCCGAGCCCCAGCACCGTGCGCTCTTCGCCCGCGTCCTCGGCGCGCTGCACCGTAAAGCCGTGCAGGGGCGGGCAGCGGTCGAACAGCGACACCAGCCGGTCGGCGAGATCCGACTCGGCTCGTGCGACTTCGATGCGGTGCTCCAGCGCGTTCATGGGTTGCCTCCTGCGCCCCCAGCATCGCGCCCGGTACGCGGGGCGGCGAGGAAGAAGTCCCGCCCGCGACAGTCCCTGACGCAAGCGCGGGACGGACGGCTTTGCGGGCCGGACGGGCGGAGGCAGGCCTTGATGCCGCACTGCGGCAAAGATAATGCGCAATAATCTGTATAAGCACATCGTCTGTTCCTATTTGCCACACCCTGAGGAGGGAGACCAGAAATGTCCGAAAAGACGCAGGACCGTAGACGCTTCCTTGCGCGCACCGCCGCCGTTTCCGCGGCCGTGGTCGCCGCCCCCTACATCCGCACGTCGTACGCCGCCGGTTCGCTGGCGGTCGGTTTCTGGGACCACTGGGTTCCCGGCGCGAACGACACGCTGACCAAGCTTTGCATGGACTGGGCGAAGAAGGAGCACGTCGACCTCAAGATCGACTACATCACCTCGCAGGGCAACAAGATCCAGCTTACGGCCGCGGCCGAAGCGCAGGCGCAATCCGGCCACGACATGCTCGCCATGCTGGCCTGGGACCCGCTCGACAAGGCGAAGTACCTCGAGCCCATGGACGACGTCATGGCCCACCTGATGAAGGAGAACGGCAAGGTCGCGCCCGCAATCGACTACCTGGCCAAGTCGGGCGGCCACTGGGTCGGCGTGCCGGCGATCACGGGCACGCAGGTGAAGCCGCCCTGCGCGCGCCTGGACCTGTTCAAGCAGCACGCGGGCCTCGACATCCTGTCCATGTACCCGGTGAACAAGGCGCCGACCAAGGACGCCGCGCACTGGACCTGGGACACGCTGCTCAAGGCCGCCGAGAAGCTGCACAAGGCCGGCAACCCGATCGGGCTCGGCCTGGGGCAGACTACCGACTCGATCGACTGGGTCGGGGCGCTGTTCGCTTCGTACGGCGCGGTGCTGGTGGACGCCAAGGGCAACATCACGGCCAAGTCCGACCCGGTCAAGCACGTGCTGGAGTACATGCAGCGCCTGGTCAAGGTCATGCCGCAGGACGTCTTTGCCTGGGACGACGCGTCCAACAACAAGTACATCATCTCGGGCCAGGGCTCGATGATCATGAACCCGCCGAGCGCCTACGCGGTGGCGAAGCGCGACAACCCGTCGGTCGCCGAGCACCTGTACACGTTCGAGATGCCGAAGGGCCCGAAGGGGCGCTACGCGCCGTTCCTGCCGTTCATCTGGACGACCTGGAAATTCTCCAAGAACAAGGCCGCGGCCAAGAGCCTGCTCACCCACCTTTGGCAGAGGAAGAACGTCGAGCAGATCGTCAACGCGAGCATCGGCTACGACATCCCGTCGTTCGAGAGCATGCGCAACTTCGGCATCTGGTCCAGGGTCTCGCCGCCCGCCGGCACGGTGTTCCACTATCCGCCGCGCGGCGACCAGATCACCTCGATGGCCTGCGCGCCCGCGCCGACCAACGTTGCCAACCAGATGTACGTGCAGGCGATCATGACGAAGATGATCGCCAAGTGCACGCAGGGCGGCGAGTCGATCGACAAGACGATCGACTGGTCGATGTCGGAGCTGGAAGGCTACTCGCGCGCCTAGGTCGCAGGCGCGTGGCTGCCGTCATTCCGCAACCGGCCCAGGCCGCCGCGCCCACGCGCGGCGGCCTGCGGCGCTTTGCGCGGCGCAAGTCGACGACCGCGTTCCTGCTCGCGCTGCCGCTGATCCTGCTGATCGCGGTGCTGGTCGTCTACCCGGCGCTGTACTCGGTGCACCTCGCGACGCTGAACAAGTCGATGGAGCACTTCGTCGGTTTCGGCAACTTCCAGTTCCTGTTCAAGCGCGAGCTGTTCTGGATGGTGGTCAAGCAGTCCTGCGTGTTCGCGATCTCGGCCGTGGTGTTCAAGGCGCTGATTGGCCTGGTCTCGGCGCACATGGTGCACAACCTCCCCGCCAGGGGCCAGCGCATGTGGCGCGGCATGCTGCTCGTGCCCTGGGTCATCCCCCCGGCGATGAGCACGCTCGCCTGGTTCTGGCTGTTCGACCCGTCCTACAGCGCCTTCAACTGGATCCTCGTACGCATCGGCATGGACCCGGTGAACTGGCTGGGCGAGCCGAACTGGGCGCGCTTTTCGGTCATCCTGGTCAACGTGTGGTACGGGGCGCCGTTCTTCCTCATCATGTACCTCGCGGCGCTGAAGTCCGTGCCCGAGCAGCTCTACGAAGCGGCCGCGATCGACGGCGCCAACTGGTGGCAGAAGCTGTGGTTCGTGACGCTGCCGATGATGCGCAACATCATCTCCATCACGGCTCTGTTCTCGCTCATCGTGACCTTTGCGAATTTCGATATCGTCCGCA
>JBOIFE010000203.1:0-1632 GCA_050741015.1 Burkholderiales bacterium
TGCTGATGGGCCAGGCTCCCTAAAAGGAGTGCAGCGTCATTCACATCAGCCTCTCCTCCGGGCCTGGCCGCTTGGCCCGGGGGATCCGTCGAAGCGGCTAGCCGACGATCAGCCTGCCGGTGGGCGGGTCCGAAGCGAAGCTCAAACCACCTGGCTAAGCATGTAGTCCTGACTGCCGAGGGCTTGCGGACGCGGGTTCGATTCCCGCCGCCTCCACCAATCCATGCGTGTGCTATATCTGGCGACGTCGCTCTAACGCTCCCGCCCCGCCTCCTGCCATGCCTTCTGCACCGGCGAGAGCACGTACTCCAGGATCGTCCGTGTGCCGAGGTTGATCTCGCCGGACACTTGCATCCCCGCAGATAGCGGGTACGACGCGCCGTCCACCGTCAGTGCCTGGCTCTTGAGATCCACGCGCGTCCGGTAGGCGAGCGGCCCCATTGGCCGGTCCCGTCCGCCCAGAGCATCCGAGCGCGTATTCGCGGAAGGCGCCTCGGTCGCATCGGCGCTCATCTGCCGTACGACGCCCTCGACCATGCCGTACTTCTGGAACTGGAACGCGGCGAGCTTGAGCTTCACTTTCTGGCCCTCGCGAACGAAGCCGATGTCCTGGTTCCCCACCCACACCTCCGCCACCAGCGTGTCGCCCTGCGGCACGAGCGTCATCAGGATGGTGCCGGGCGAGGCCACAGTTCCGGCGGTATGCGTCGCGAGGTCTTTTACGGTTCCCGCCTGCGGCGCGCGAAGTTCCAGCAGCTCGCTCCGGTGCGCCTGCTTGGCGAGATCCTGGCGCAGCTTCTCGACCTGTGCCGTGGTGTCGAGCCGCTCCGCCTGGAGCTTGCGCCGGTAGTCCGCTGTGATCTGAGCGATCTTCCGCTCGGACTGTTCGATCAGCGCCTGGTTGCTGCGGATGGTGAATTCTTGCGTCTTCAGGTCCTGCTCTTTCTCGATCCGCTCGCGCGTCTTGTCGGTCACCATGATGCGGCCGGCGTAGCCGCCCTTCTCCAGCTTCTCGAAGGCCTGCTCCTGCTCGATGTAGTGCGGCAGCACCTGCTCGAGCTTGGACTTCGTGGACTGCGCGGCGGCGAGATCGTTCTTTGCCTTCTCCAGCAGGCTCTTCTCCTGCCCAAGCTCGTTTTCGTAGGCGCGCACGTTCGAATCGTGCTGCGCGAGCACCTCGGCAAAGAGTCCGGGCGGGTCGCCCTTCTGCATGATCGGGCGCTTTCCCGCGAGCTGCGCCTCGACGCGCCTCAGTGCCAGGCGCTTGTTGTCGTAGTCTGCGCGCAGGGAGTTCGTATCCGCGGCGGCGAGGACCGAATCCATGCGGATCAGCACCTGCCCCGCCTTCACCTCCTCGCCCTCGCTGACCAGGATCTCGCGCACGATCCCCTGCTCAGCCGGCTGCACGATCTTGAGATAGGAGGACGGCACGAGCTTGCCGTCGGCTACTGCGACGATGTCGAGCTGCCCGAAGACCGTCCACAGCGCCGCGCCGGCTAGCATCGCAAGTAGGATGCGCAGCATCCACCCCGCGAGCGGCGGCGGGGGACTCTCCTGGATGCGAAGCAACGGCGGCGCGAAATCCGCCGGGTCGGCCGAGAGGAACTCGCGCGCCACGGGCTAGGAGAGCTT
>JBOIFE010000204.1:0-6726 GCA_050741015.1 Burkholderiales bacterium
AGCGCATTCCGCTCGAGCGCCCGGCGGTGGCGGTGGTGAACATGGTGGACAAGGCGCGGCCCGCGACCCGGCTGCTGCCGTACCTCGATCGCATTTCGCGCGAGCGGCAGTTCGCCGCGCTGGTCCCCGTCTCGGCGGCGACGGGCCGCAACCTGGGCGAGCTCGTGCGCGTGCTGACCGGGCTGCTGCCCGAGGGCGCGCCCCTGTATCCGGAAGACCATCTCACGGATCGGGACGAACGATTCTTCGCCGCCGAGTTGCTGCGGGAGAAGCTGTTCCGGCACCTCGGCGAGGAGCTGCCGTACAGCTGCGAGGTCGTCATCGAGTCGTTCCGGGAGAAAGGCCCGCTGCGGCACATCGAAGCGACCATCTGGATCGAGCGCGACGGCCACAAGCCGATCGTGGTTGGCAAGGGCGGTGAGCGGCTCAAGCGCATCGGGACCGAGGCGCGCAAGGACATGGAGCGGCTGTTCGGCGGTCGCGTTTTCCTGGCGACCTGGATCAAGGTGCGTCCGGGCTGGTCGGAGAACGCGCGGCTGCTGCGTGAACTTGGCTACACGTGAACGCCGCGACGCGCCGACGCAACGAGCAGGAACCCGCCTTCGTGCTGCACTCGTACGCGTACAAGGAAACCAGCCTGATCGTGGAGGCATTCACGCGGCATCGCGGGCGATTGGGATTGCTGGCGCGGGGCGCGCGCCGCCCGCGTTCGGCGATTCGCGGGCTGTTGCTCGCCTTTCACCCGCTGCGCCTGGGCTGGACCTCGGGCGCGGAACTCGGAACGCTGACCCGCGCCGAATGGGTCGGCGGGCAGGCCACGCTGGCCGGACTGGCGCTGATCTGCGGGTTCTACATGAACGAACTGCTGCTGCGGCTGTTGCCGAGGGAGGACCCGCACGAGGGCCTGTTCGACGCTTACGGTCGCATTCTCGAGCGGCTGGCAGCGGGTGAAGAGGCGGCTCCGTTGCTGCGCGCGTTCGAGCTCGGGCTGCTGAGGGAACTCGGGTATGCTCCGCCGCTGGATCGGGACGCCGGGAGCGGCGAGCCGGTTCGGGCGGAGGCGCGCTACGCCTATGCACCGGAGCGCGGGCCGGTGGCACTGGCCGTCGATGAGTGCGTCGGGACCGACGACGAATTTTCGGTGGCCGGCCAGACGCTGCTCGACATGGCCCGCGACGACTTTTCGCGGGCGCAGACACGCGACGAAGCGCGCGCGCTGCTGCGGCGCCTGATCGCCGCCCGATTGCCGGGACAATCGCTGCACACGCGCGACATGCTGAAGGAACTGCAAGAGCTGTGATCGAGCTGGGTGTCAACGTCGACCACGTGGCGACCGTGCGCCAGGCGCGCCGGACCTACGAGCCGGATCCGGTCTGGGCCGCGGTCGAAGCGCACCTGGGCGGCGCGGACGGCATTACCGTGCATCTGCGCGAGGACCGGCGCCATATCCAGGACGAGGACGTGCGCCGGCTGCGCGAGCTGACCCACATCAAGCTCAACCTCGAGATGGCGGCGACCGACGAAATGGTTGCGGCGGCGCTTCGCGTGCGCCCGGAAATGGCGATGCTGGTGCCCGAAGGCCGTCACGAAATCACCACTGAAGGCGGCCTTGACGTCGCGGCGCAGGAGGCACGCCTCGGGAACGTCGTGGCGCGCCTCGCGGGCGCCGGCATCGTAGTCTCGGTGTTCATCGACGCGGACCTGGCGCAGGTGGAGGCAGCACGCCGCATCGGCGCCGCCGTGTGCGAAGTGCATACCGGTCCGTATGCGCATGCCTTCCATGCCCGCGGCAGGGATGCCGAATCGCCCGCCGTGACAGCCGAGCTCGAGAAAGTCCGTCTCGCTGGCGATCGCATTCGGGCGCTCGGCATGCGCTTCAACGCCGGCCACGCGCTCAACTACTTCAACGTCGCGCCGGTTGCGCGCCTGGCCGGCGTGCGTGAGCTCCACATCGGCCACGCGATCGTCAGCCGGGCGGTCTTCGTCGGCATGCGGGAGGCCGTGCGCGAAATGAAGCAGTTGATGCAGCAGGCGGCCCGATGATCTATGGCGTCGGTACCGACCTGATCGAGATCCCGCGGATCGAGCGCGCACTGGCGCGCTTCGGCGAGCGGTTCGCCGAGCGCATCCTGTGCGAGCCCGAGCTGCGGCGCTTCCGCCGGCACGCGCGCCCGGCGTCGTACCTCGCCAAGCGCTTCGCCGCAAAGGAGGCGTTCACCAAGGCGCTGGGCACCGGCATACGCGCGCCGGCCAACTGGCACGGCGTGTGGGTGAGCAACCTGCCGTCCGGCAAGCCCGAGCTCGGCTACACGCCGCGACTGGCCGCGATGCTCGATGCACGGGGCATCTGCCGGGCGCACGTGACGCTGACCGACGAGCGCGGCATGGCCGCGGCGACCGTGATCCTGGAATGCGACGCATAAGGGCCCGGCTGCCGCTGGGGCCGGTGATGCTGGATCCGTCGGGGACGGCGCTGACCGAGGACGATGTGCGGCGGCTCCGGCATCCGGCGGTGGGTGGGGCGATACTCTTCGCGCGAAACTTCGAGACTCCCGAGCAGCTCCAGGCGCTGGCCGAAGACATTCACGCGCTGCGCGACCCGCCGCTGCTGCTGGGGGTCGACCACGAGGGCGGCCGCGTGCAGCGATTCCGGGCGGGATTCACGGCGCTGCCCGCGATGCGCGCGCTCGGCGCGCAATGGGATCGCGATCGCGACGCCGCGCGCCGAGCGTCGCGCGCGGCCGGCTACATCATGGGCGCCGAGCTCGCGGCGCACGGACTGGACTTCAGCTTCGCGCCGGTCCTCGACCTGGACTTCGGCATGAGCACGGTGATCGGCGACCGTGCGCTGCATTACGATCCGATTGCCGTCGGCGCGCTGGCGGCCGAGCTGATCCTGGGCCTCGCGGACGGCGGAATGGCCGCGGTGGGTAAACATTTCCCGGGACACGGTTTCGCGGCCGCGGATTCGCATGTCGCGGTGCCGACCGACGAGCGGTCCCTCGAGGAGATCTTGCGCAAGGACCTCGTGCCTTACGGTGCGGCAATCCACGCAGGACTGGCGGCGGTCATGCCCGCGCACGTGGTTTACCCCCGTGTCGACGGGCGGCCCGCGGGTTACTCGCGCGTGTGGCTGGCCGACGTCCTGCGCGGCCGCCTCGGATTCGAGGGCCTGGTCTTCAGCGACGACCTGTCGATGGCGGGCGCCGGCACCGCAGGTGACGTGCCCTCGCGCGCCCGCGCCGCGCTGGAAGCGGGCTGCGACATGGTCCTGCTCTGCAACGATGCCAAAGCGCAGGAGCGGCTACTTGCGTCGCTCGGCGACCTCGCGATGTCCGCGCCGGAGCGCGCGGAGCGGATGCGGCGGCGGGGCGGGCGCGACCTGCGCAAGAGCGTCGCCTACCGCGACGCGCAGGCCGCCCTGGGCGCGCTCGGCTAGGCGCGCTCCATGTAGGTGCCTTCGTTGGTGTCGACCTTGATGCGCTCGCCCTTGTTGATGAAAGGCGGCACCTGGACCGTGATGCCGGTCTCCATCGTCGCCGGCTTGAAGGTGTTGGTGGCCGTCGCGTTCCTGATGCCGGGCTCGGTATCCACGACCGTGAGCACGACCGACGCCGGGATCTCGATGCCGATCGCGCGCCCGTTGTAGAAGTTGATCTGCACGTCCGAGTTAGCCAGCAGATAGCCCGCCTGGCCCTCGAGGAACTCGGCCGACAGCGAGAGCTGCTCGTAGTTTTCCTTGTCCATGAATACGTAGCTCTCGCCGTCCTGATACAGGTACTGCATGGCGCGCGCGTCGACAAAGGCGCGCTCGACCTTGTCCTCGGTGCGGAAGCGCTGGTTGGTCTTGGTCCCCGACTCGATGTCCTTCATTTCGACCTGCATGAAGGCGCCGCCGCGGCCGCCGACGTGGACGTGATAGCACTTGAGCACGCGCCACACTCGCTTGTCCCACTCGATCAGGTTGCCGACGCGGATGTCGACTGCAGGGGACTTGGCCATGTCGTATTCAGATTTACTCTGCGAAAGGGCGCGAATTCTACACTGATTCAGAGGCGTGGCGCTAGAATTCCTGACCCATGGATGTCGTGCCCTTCGACGCCAAGCGCTTCGTCGCCGGTCTGCCGAATCTGCCCGGCGTGTACCGCATGCTGAACGCGGCCGGGGAGGCGCTGTACGTCGGCAAGGCGCGCGACCTGAGGAAGCGCGTGTCGAGCTACTTCCAGAAAACCGTGGACAGTCCGCGCATCCGCATGATGCTGACGCAGCTTGCGCGCATCGAGGTCACGGCGACCCGCTCGGAGGACGAGGCGCTGCTGCTCGAAAACAATCTCATCAAGAGCCTCGCCCCGCGCTACAACATCGTCTTCCGGGACGACAAGTCCTACCCGTACCTGATGATCAGCGGCCACCGCTTCCCGCGGCTGGGCTTCCACCGCGGCGCCCGCGACCCGCGCGACCAGCACTTCGGCCCTTTTCCGCATGCGCACGCGGTGCGCGAGAGCATCCAGCTCCTGCAACGCGTATTCCGGCTGCGCACCTGCGAAGACACGGTGTTCGAGAACCGCTCGCGCCCTTGCCTGCTGCACCAGATCCAGCGCTGCACGGCGCCCTGCACGGCGCTGATCGGCGAAGCCGGGTACCGGCAGGACGTCGAGCATGCGGTGATGTTCCTGCGCGGCCGCGAGGACGACGTCGCGCGCCGGTTGACCGAGCGGATGCAGGCCGCCGCGGACGCTCGTGAGTACGAGCTCGCGGCCCTGTTTCGCGACCAGGTGCGCGCGCTGTCGCGTGTGCAGGCGCGCCAGTACGTGGAATCCGAGCGCGGCGTGGAGGCCGACGTGGTCGCCTGCGTCGAGGCGGCAGGCGCCGTCGGCGTGAACCTGGTGATGATTCGCGGCGGGCGGCACGTGGGCGATCGCAGTTTCTTTCCAGCCAATGCAGACGGGGCAGGGGCGGCCGAGGTGCTGCAGGCATTCCTCGAGCAGCACTACGCCGCGCAACCCCGGCCGCCGCTGGTGCTGGCGAACCACGCCGTCGACGAGGGGGTCGTCGTGCCCGTGCAGGGTGAGCGCCGCGTATGGCTGGAGATGGCCGACAAGAACGCGCGCCTCGCGCTCGAACAGCGCGTGCGCGAGCGCGGCGCGCAGGAGGCCAGGCTCGCCGCGCTGCGCGAGGCGCTGGGCCTGGCCGACACGGTGCAGCGCATCGAGTGCTTCGACGTGAGCCATACGCTGGGCGAGGCCACCGTCGCCTCCTGCGTGGTCTACGACCGGCACGCGATGCAAAGCGCCGAATACCGCCGGTTCAACATCCGCGACGCGGCACCCGGCGACGACCTGGCCGCGATGCGCGAGGCGCTCGCGCGGCGCTACGGCCGGGTGGAGGCGGAGGAAGGCAAGATCCCCGACTTGATCCTGGTGGACGGCGGGCGCGGCCAGCTTATCGCCGCGCGCGCGGCGCTCGCGGATCTCGGGCTGAGCGACGTCTGCGTGGTGGGCGTGGCGAAGGGACCGGAGCGAAAGCCCGGCATGGAGACGCTGGTCATCGAGGCGGACGGGGATACGCTCAGCCTTCCCCCCACCCATCCTGGGCTCCACCTGATCCAGCAAATTCGGGACGAAGCGCACCGATTCGCGATCGTCGGCCACCGCGCCCGGCGCGGCCGGGCGCGCACCACCTCGGGCCTCAATCAGATCCCCGGCATCGGCGCGCGCCGCCGCCAGCGCCTGTTGACGCACTTCGGCGGGCTGCGCGAGGTGCAGGCAGCCGCGGTCGACGAACTGGCGCAGGTCGAAGGGATCAGCCGCCCATTGGCCGAGCGCATCTACCGGGCGCTGCACTGATGCCACTCAACATTCCCAACCTGGTCACGTGGGTGCGCATCCTGCTGATCCCGCTGCTGATCGGGGTCTACTACGTCCCCGACGACTGGCTGACGATGGGCGACCGGAACGTCATCGCCTGCGCGACGTTTGTCGTCGCTGCACTCACCGACTGGCTCGACGGCTATCTCGCGCGCGCGCTCAACCAGACCTCGGCGTTCGGCGCGTTCCTCGATCCGGTCGCCGACAAGCTGATCGTGGCGGCCGCGCTCATCGCACTGGTGCAGTTGGGCCGCGTCGACATGATCGTCGCGCTGATCATCATCGGCCGCGAGATCGCGATCTCGGCGCTGCGCGAATGGATGGCCACTATCGGGCGCTCCAAGAACGTGGCGGTCGCGTTCGTGGGCAAGGTGAAGACCGCCGGCCAGATGGTGGCGATCCCGCTGCTGCTGTACAGCGACGACCTGCTCGGCGTGCCCGTGCAATGGCTGGGCACGGTGCTGATCAACATCGCCGCCGTCCTGACGGTGATTTCGATGCTGGTCTACCTGCGGCGCGCGCTACCGCACGCGACCGGATGAGCTATAATCGGCGCCCCCGACAAACGCGGGAGTAGCTCAGTTGGTAGAGCGCAACCTTGCCAAGGTTGAGGTCGAGAGTTCGAGACTCTTCTCCCGCTCCAGATTCGGAAGAGCCGTCAGAAAGGGAAGCCCGGTGCTTCCCTTTTTCTTGTCTAGAATCTTTCGATCGACAATGCTTTGATCAGAGGGGCATTGAGCAGAGACACGGCGCGATAGCAAAGCGGTTATGCACCGGATTGCAAATCCGTTCAGCCCGGTTCGACTCCGGGTCGCGCCTCCATTGCCCGCCTGGGTGGTGAAACTGGTAGACACAGCGG
>JBOIFE010000205.1:0-1597 GCA_050741015.1 Burkholderiales bacterium
GCGATCGGCCAGGACGCGTTCCAGGAGTGCGACACCGTGGGCATCACGCGCCCGTGCGTGAAGCACAACTTCCTCGTGAAGGACGTCAAGGATCTCGCGGCGACGATCAAGAAGGCGTTCTACCTCGCGACGACCGGCCGGCCCGGGCCGGTGCTGGTGGATATCCCGAAGGATGTCACCACGCACACCTGTGAATTCCAGTATCCCGAGACCGTGTCGATGCGCTCGTACAGCCCGGCGCGGCGAGGGCACGCAGGCCAGATCAAGAAGGCAGTGCAGCTGCTGCTCGAGGCCGAGCGCCCCATGGTCTACGCCGGCGGCGGCGTGGTGCTTTCCGATGCCGCGCCGCAGCTTCGCGCGCTCGTGCAGCAGCTTGGCCTGCCGTGCACGAATACGCTGATGGGGCTGGGCGCGTACCCCGGCACCAACCGTCAGTTCCTCGGCATGCTGGGCATGCACGGCACCTACGAGGCCAACATGGCGATGCAGCACTGCGACGTGCTGCTCGCGATCGGTGCGCGCTTTGACGATCGCGTCATCGGCAACCCGGCGCATTTCGCGCAGAACCCGCGCAAGATCGTCCACGTCGACATTGATCCGTCGTCGATCTCCAAGCGCGTCAAGGTGGACGTGCCGATCGTCGGCAACATTCCCGATGTGCTGGACGACGTGCTCAAGCTGGTGCAGGACGCGAAGCCCCTCGACATCGGCGCCTGGTGGAAGCAGATTGAGGCGTGGCGGGCGAAGGACTGCCTGCGCTATGACCGCAAGTCGAAGATCATCAAGCCGCAGTTCGTGCTGGAAAAGCTCTACGAGATCACCGGCGGCGAGGCGATCATCACTTCGGACGTCGGCCAGCACCAGATGTGGGCCGCGCAGTTCTACAAGTTCGACCAGCCGCGGCGCTGGATCAATTCCGGGGGCCTGGGCACCATGGGCTTCGGCCTGCCTGCGGCGATGGGCGCGCGCCTGGCCAACCCCGGCGCCACCGTGGCCTGCGTGACGGGCGAGTCCTCGATCCAGATGTGCCTGTAGGAGCTCTCCACCTGCAAGCAGTACCGGCTGCCGATCAAGATCATCAACCTGAACAACAAGTACATGGGCATGGTGCGCCAGTGGCAGCAGTTCTTCCACGGCAACCGCTACTCCGAGTCCTACATGGACGCGCTGCCCGACTTCGTGAAGCTCGCCGAAGGCTACGGGCATCGCGGCGTGCAGGTCGAGCAGCCGGCCGACGTCGAGCCGGCGCTGCGCGATGCGTTCGCGCGCAAGGACGAGCTCGTGTTCCTGGACTTCCTCACCGACCAGACGGAAAACGTCTATCCGATGATCCCCGGCGGCAAGGGGATCACCGAGATGATCCTGTCGGAAGAGCTTTGATGCGGCACATCATTTCCATCCTGGTCGAAAACGAGGCCGGCGCGCTGTCGCGCATCGCCAACATGTTTTCGGCTCGCGCCTACAACATCGAGTCGCTCACGGTCGCGCCGACCGAGGATGCCTCGATGTCGCGCATGACGGTCGTGACCTCGGGCTCCGAGGACGTCATCGAGCAGATCACCAAGCAGCTGAACAAGCTGGTCGAGGTGGTCAAGGT
>JBOIFE010000206.1:0-18629 GCA_050741015.1 Burkholderiales bacterium
CCCCTGCCCTCCTACTACAGCCGTTGGGGATACGCCGATGGCGCGGTTGAGACTGCTGTGAGTCGATCGAACCCAGGGACGACCACCGTCGTATTCGGCAATCGAATCCTCGTGGCGATAAAGCGTATCGCCGATGAGCCGACTTTCTTCACCCGCCCCGAACAAGCCGACCTTGAAAGACCCCTCTTGTGGCGACTCGCTTGCCGTGCCCGAACCGCCAATCACCAGCGGGAACAGCGCTCCTTTGCCGACGATCACGCCGAAGTCCATGACGACAGAGAAGCGCTCGCTGTTGACGTGCAGTAGGGCCATCTTCTGCTCCAGCGCCTGCAGATCGGCGGGAACCGTAGTCTGCGTTTGAACAAGCGACTCTTCTGCGGCTACCACCGAGGGCGAGAGACCCGCAAGGGCGAGTGAGCCGATCATCGATACTCCCACCAACAGCTTCATGCGATCTCCTCGGAACTCGGCGGGAGAAACGCTCCCGGATGGTGAACCATTTGCGCGCACCATACTCGACTTGTTCCGATAGAGGCGATTTGAGATCCGCGTCCTCAGGCGAGCTCGGACGCTAAGGCATAGTTCAACAATCCCTCGCAAGCCACTTGGATCTGGTCGAGCACGGTCTCGAAGCCGCGGACACTGTCGTAGTAAGGGTCGGGCACATCGAGGTCGTCGAGACCTGCGCTCGCAGGGTCAAATTCGCGTAGCAAACGCACCTTCGCGCGGGCTTCGCCATCCGGAGCGAGACGGCGCAGGTCACGCTCGTTGGAGCGGTCCATTGCGAGAATCAGATCGAAGTGAGCGAAGTCGTCCGGGCGCACCGTCCGTGCCTGACTCTCCAGCGCGATCCCTCGGTTGAGTGCCGCCGCGGTGGCACGCGCATCGGGTGCCTCCCCCACGTGCCATCCTCCCGTGCCGGCGCTGTCGATCTCAAAGCTCCGCTCCAAGCCCGCTTCTCGCACCAGCTTTCGCATCACACCCTCCGCGGTGGGTGAGCGGCAGATATTTCCAAGGCACACAAACAGAATGTTCATAGGGCACACAATCCCCGCTTCGCACGAACGAGGGTCAAAAAAATCACTCCTCCCCCAACTCCAGCACCGCCAGGAACGCCTCCTGCGGGACCTCCACTCGGCCGACCTGCTTCATGCGCTTCTTGCCCTCCTTCTGCTTCTCGAGAAGCTTGCGCTTGCGCGAGACGTCGCCGCCGTAGCACTTGGCGAGGACGTTCTTGCGCAGCGCCTTGATGTTCTCGCGCGCGATGATGTTCGCGCCCACGGCCGCCTGCACCGCCACGTCGAACATTTGCCGCGGAATCAGCCCGCGCAGCTTCGCAGCGAGCTCCCGGCCGCGGCGCTGCGCCACCTCGCGGTGCACCATCGACGACAGCGCATCGACCCGCTCGCCGTTGACGAGCACGTCCAGGCGCACCACGTCAGCCGGGCGATAGTCACGAAAGTCGTAGTCCATCGAACCGAAGCCGCGCGTGAGCGACTTCAGACGGTCGAAAAAGTCGAGCACCACCTCGCTGAGCGGCAGGTCGTACGACAGCACGACGTGCCGCGCCGAGTAGTGCAGATTCGTCTGGGTCCCGCGCTTCTCGGTGCACAGCGTCATCACCGGCCCGACGTACTCCTGCGGGACGAAAATCGTGGTGGCGATCACCGGCTCGCGGATCTCCTGGATGCGCGCCGGATCGGGAAGCTTGGACGGGTTCGACACCGTTTCGACGGTGCCATCGCGCAGCAGCACCTCGTAGACCACCGACGGCGCGGTGGTAACGAGCTCCATGCCGTACTCACGCTCCAGGCGTTCCTGCACGATGTCCATGTGCAGCAGGCCGAGGAAGCCGCAGCGGAATCCGAAGCCGAGCGCCTGCGAGACCTCGGGTTCGTATTGGAATGACGCATCGTTCAGATGCAGCTTGCCCAGCGCGTCGCGCAGCGCCTCGTATTGGTTCGCCTCGACCGGATACAGGCCGGCGAATACCTGCGGCTTGATTTCCTTGAATCCGGGCAGCGCCGTGCGTGCCGGCCGGTCGGCGCGCGTGATCGTGTCGCCAACCTTGGCCTCGCGCAGCTCCTTGACGCCGGCGACGACGAAGCCCACCTCGCCGGCACTCAGCGCGTCGCGCGGTTGCGATTTCGGCGTGAACACGCCCAGCTGCTCACAGATATGCGCTGCGCCAGTGCTCATCAACAGCAGCCGATCCTTGGGCCGCACCGAGCCCTGCACCATGCGCACCAGCATGACCACGCCGACGTAATTGTCGAACCAGGAGTCGATCACCAGCGCCTGCAGCGGCGCCTGCGGATCGCCCCTGGGCGGCGGCACGCGCGCGATCACCGATTCGATGATCTCGTCCACGCCCTCGCCCGTCTTCGCGCTCACGCGCAGCGCGTCCTTTGCCTCGATGCCGATCACGTCCTCGATCTCGAGGATGGCCTTCTCGGGATCCGCGGACGGCAGGTCGATCTTGTTCAGGACCGGAATGACCTCCACGCCCTGCTCGATCGCCGTATAGCAGTTGGCGACGGTCTGCGCCTCCACGCCCTGCGAGGCGTCGACGACCAGCACCGCCCCCTCGCACGCCGCGAGCGACCGGCTGACCTCGTACGAGAAGTCCACGTGCCCGGGCGTGTCGATCAGGTTCAGCAGGTACCGCTCGCCATTGCGCGCGACGTAATCGAGCGCCGCCGTCTGGGCCTTGATCGTGATGCCGCGCTCACGCTCGAGATCCATCGAGTCGAGCACCTGGTCGCTCATCTCGCGCTGATCGAGGCCGCCACAACGCTGGATGATGCGGTCGGCCAGCGTCGACTTGCCGTGATCGATGTGCGCGATGATGGAGAAATTGCGAATGCGGCCTTGCGGCGTCATGAAAAAAAGGGTGCCGGAGGCACCCTTTCGGCGTCTGCAACGGGCGCTATTCTAGCCCAAGGCGCGAGCGCAGGGCCGCCTCGTCGAGCCGGGCATGGCAGATTTCCTCGCCGCGCTCGTCGGCAAGCACCGGCACGCGCCGGCCGTATCGCGCCACGAGCCGCGGGTCGTTGTCCACGTCCACTTCCTCGAAGGCCACGCCTCGGGTGCGCAGCGCCTCGGCCATTTCGTCGCACAGGCCGCAGCGGGCGCGGCTGTAGAGCCGCAGCATCGGGCTAGCCCTTGTCGCCCAGCCCGGACACGGTTACGAAGGCGATGCTTTCGCCGCGCCGCACCTGGAGCGTGATCACCGCATCGCGCTCGAGCCCCGCCAGCAGCCGATTGAACTGCTCGGCGCTCTTCAGTTCCGTGTGGCGGCCGTTGTGCACCAGGCGCAGCAGTATGTCGCCCCGCCGAAGGTCCGCGCGCGCGTCGGACCGAACATCGGTGACGACGAGCCCCTGCGCCAGGCCCATATCGCGCTTTTGCTCCGCGCTCAACTCGCTGACGACGATGCCCAGGCGATTGGCGGCCAGCGCCGGCGACTTGCCGGGCTCCCGCGGCGCATCCTGTGTCGCGACGTGCTCCTCCTGCAGCTCGCCCACCGTCAGCGCCAGCGTACGTGTCGCGCCCTTGCGCCACACGTCGACCTGGACCTTGCTTCCCGGCCGCGTCGCGCCGACGATGCGCGGCAGCTCGCTCGAGCTGTCGACGTCCTTGCCGTCGAATCGCGTGATGATGTCGGTTGCCTCGACGCCGCCCTTCTCGGCCGGGCTGCCCTTCTCCACCGAGTTGACGAGTGCCCCGCGAGCGCGATCGAGGCCAAAGGATTGCGCGAGATCCCGCGTCACTTCCTGGATCACCACGCCGATCCTGCCGCGGGACACGCGCCCCTTGTCGCGCAGCTGCTGCTGCACGTCGAGCGCGACGTCGATCGGGATGGCGAAGGACAGGCCCATGAAGCCGCCCGTGCGGCTGTAGATCTGGGAATTCACGCCGACCACCTCGCCGCGCATGTTGAACAGCGGCCCGCCGGAATTGCCCGGATTGATGGCGACGTCGGTCTGGATGAAGGGAACGAAATTCTCCTGCGGCAGGGACCGGCCCTTGGCGCTCACGATGCCTGCGGTCACCGTGTTGTCGAAGCCGAACGGCGAACCGATCGCCACCACCCATTCGCCGACCTTGAGCCGGTTCGGATCGCCGACTCGCACGACGGGGAGGTTCGAGGCGTCGATCTTGATCAGCGCCACGTCGCTGCGCTTGTCGGCGCCGACGACCTTGGCCTTGTAATCGCGCTTGTCGGTGAGCCGTACGTCGATCTCATCCGCGGCATCGATCACGTGGGCATTGGTGAGGATGTAGCCGTCCGCGCTGATGATGAACCCGGAGCCGAGCGACCGGCTTTCCTGGCGCGGCGCCGGGCTCGGCTGCCGCGGGATGAAGCGCCGGAAGAATTCGAGCATCTCCTCATCCTCGATGTTCGGAAGTTGCGGCGAGGCTGCGCGGCGCGGCATCTGCGTCGTGCTGATGTTGACGACCGCGGCGCCGTTGTCCTCGACCAGGCGGGTGAAGTCGGGCAGATCGCGCGACTGCGCCGCCGCGACGGCGGCAAACGCGCCCAGCAGCAAGGCCGCGGTGGCTCGGAACAAGGGCATGGGGACTTTCCTCGGGCGGCTACTGGGGCTTGTGATATTCGACTGTTTCGGCGACGCGCTGGACGCTCACGACCGGTGTCTCGCCGACGACGGTGACCAGGTGGTCGGCAACGCGGCGGGTGACCACGTTGACCGCGCCCATGCCCGCGAGCCCGACACGCTGGGACTCGGTACTCTTGTTCATCGGCTCGATGAACACGGACACGGCGGCCAACCCGTCCGAAAAGACGACCTGATCGACGGGCTGCGAATCGTGCAGCATGCGGCGGATCTCCACCACCTTGCGAAAGCCCGGTAACGCCGGCTCGAGCCGCCATCCCAGGCGCGCAACGTCGGCCGGGGCAGCGCCGGCCATCTCGACGCGCCAGTGGCGAGCCGCCCGCGGCGGCCGCAGGCGATCCCTTGGAACGCTGCCGATGTCGAGCTGAGCGAATGTGAATTGCTCGACGACAGTCCCGTTGCGCCTGAGGGTTTGCGCCTTGAGCAGCATGCCGCTGTGCGTGTCCGCCCAGAGCCGGTAACCGTAGCGCAGGTCGTCGAGCGGCGTCAGCACGACCGCCTGGCAGTCGTACCCGGCGATGCGACCGGTCTCGCCCATCGTGATCGCATAGTGCGCCGAGAGCGCCGCCACCTGTTCAGGCAGGACCGCCGGGAACGCCCGCGGGTCTCCACGACGCTCGACCTTCACCAGCTGGCGCTCGGGAAGATAGCAGCGAATCTCGTGGCGCGTTCGCAGAATTTCGCGCGGCGCGCCCTCCAGCACCTCGAGCTTCTCGGTGCCGCCCGAGGCGCCCGCGAGATGCGCGATGCGCGAAGTCTCCGTGCGGTTGCCCTGCAGGTAGACGAACGTGCCCGAATACGACAGGTGTTCGGTCGCCTGATAGATCCGCCGCAGCCAGCCTACGGCCTCCGGGGACGTCTGCGCGTGCGCCCAGCCCGTGGCCGCGCACAGCACGAGCGCCCCGAGGGCGCGGCTCACGGTGAATCCTGCGTCGAATCGTCGGATACCGAGCGGATGTACGCGGCAACGCCCTGCAGGGAGTTGCGCGGCGAAAACGCCTGGTGCGCCAGCAGGTAGTCCCGCGACGCTGCCGTCAGCGGGCGCCGAACTTCCCGCGCCTTGGCGACGAGCGCCGGCACCGGCCTGGGCGCCTGCGCGATCGGCGCCGGTACGGGATTCGGATGTTGCTGCGGCGCGAACGCCATCCAGCCCACCAGCGCAGCCGCCGCGACGCTGGCGGCAAGCGCCGACGGCACGAACCACCGCGGGCGCACCGGCGCGGCCACGGCGCCGGGCAGCGGCCCGATGAGCACAGGCTCGGCGGCCAGCCGCGCCGCCACGGCGTAGCCGCAACTCGTCACGAGCCGCGTGCGCCCGCACAGGGCGTCCCCGATCAGGTGGTACGTGCGCCAAGCCTCGAACGCCTCGCCGTCCTGCCGCAGGGCCGCCAGCGACTCGACCAGCTCGCGCTCGTCCAGTTCGCCATCCATCAACGCTGAAATATGTGCCTTCATGCCGCTACCACCTCTGGTCTTTGCGTGTGTCGAGCAGCGGACGCAAGCGCTCGGCGATCGCTTCCCGGGCCCGGAAGATCCGGGACCGCACCGTGCCGATCGGGCAGTCCATGATCTTCGCGATGTCCTCGTAGCTCATGCCCTCGATCTCGCGCAGCTGGATCGCGGTGCGCAGCTCCTCGGGCAGCTCTTCGATCGTGTCATTCACGGTCTTCGCGATCTCGCTCGAGAGCAGCAAGCTCTCGGGCGTGTTGATGTCACGCAACTGCTCTCCGTCCTCGAACCCTTCGGCGTCCTCGGGCTCGACCTCCGTCGACGTCGGCGCCCGCCGCCCCAGCGCCATCAGATAGTTCTTGGCCGTATTGATGCCGATGCGGTACAGCCACGTGTAGAACGCGCTGTCGCCCCGAAACGCCGGCAGCGCCCGATACGCCTTGATGAATGCCTCTTGCGTCACGTCCTCGACCTCCGCCGGATCGCGAATGAAGCGAGCCAACAGCCGCCCGAGCTTGCGCTGGTACTTCAGCACCAGCAACTCGAACGCGCGTTTGTCGCCGTGCTGCGCCCGGGTCACCAGCTGGCGGTCGATATCGCGCTCAGACATCGTCGCGCACGGCTGCCGCCGTCCTACTGGCTCGGCCAGCATACCCGCCCACCGCCCGGATGCAACGCCTCTCAGCCACAGACAAGCCTCAATTCAAATAGTTCGGCCGCCCGGCCGCCTCTGGGTGGGGCGCCGGCACACGTCCCCAGAGAGCCCAAAGGCGCAGCCGGCGGAAATCCTCCGGCGCCAGCATGCCGCGCGCGACGAGGATCGTGCGGCGGGCGCCCCTGACGGGCAGCGTCACCCACCAGCGGTTGACGTTCCTGCGGAGCGCGATGCGCGACTGCAGTCGACGGCCGTCGGCCAGCTCGAGGACGGCGGCATGCTCCTCGCCCAACTCGATCGCCCGTACCGACGCCGGCCGCCGGAGCAGCGCAACCGACCAGGCGGCCCAGGCACCGCCCGCGACGAACGCCGCGGCCAGCACCGATCCGCCCAGCCCTGGCCACGAGATCGCCACGCACGCCGCGGCGCCCCCGTGCAGCACGGCCAGCGTTGCCGCCAGAGCCCGCGATTCCCGAAGCTCCAGCCGTAGCACGGGCGCTCGCCTTCAGATGCGCCCGAACACCAGCGCGCCGTTGGTGCCGCCGAAGCCGAAGTTGTTCTTCAGGGCGTAGCGGATCTTCAGGTCCCGCGCGGCGTTGGCGCAGTAGTCCAGGTCGCACTCCGGATCCTGATTGATGATGTTCGTCGTGGGCGGCGAGATCTGGCGTTGCACCGCCAGCGCGGCGAACACGGATTCGATCCCGCCGGCGCCGCCGAGCAGGTGACCGGTCATCGACTTGGTGGAGTTCACCACCAGCCGCCGGGCGTGCCCCCCGAACGCCTGCTTGATCGCCTCGGTCTCGTTCTTGTCCCCGAGCGGCGTCGAGGTGCCGTGCGCATTGAGATACTGCACCTCGTCGGGCGCGATGCGTGCGTTGGCCAAGGCCGCAACCATGCAGCGGCGCGGCCCGTCCTGGTCGGGGGCCGTCATGTGGAACGCGTCAGCACTCATGCCGAACCCGACCACTTCGCAGTAAATCTTCGCGCCGCGCGCCTTTGCCTGCTCGAGCTCCTCGAGCACCAGCACGCCGGCCCCTTCGCCCAGCACGAAGCCGTCGCGGTCGCGGTCCCACGGCCGGCTCGCCGTCGCCGGATCGTCGTTGCGCGTGGACAGGGCGCGCGCCGCGGCGAAGCCGCCGACCCCGAGCGGCGAGATCGTGGCCTCGGCGCCGCCTGCGAGCATCGCGTCGGCGTCGCCGTACTCGATGAGGCGCGCGGCCTGCCCGATCGAGTGCAGTCCCGTCGTGCAGGCGGTGGCGACGGCCAGGTTGGGGCCCTTCAGGCCGAACTGGATCGACACATGGCCCGAGATCATGTTGATGATCGATGCCGGCACGAAAAACGGAGAGATCCGGCGCGGTCCGCGCTGCGTCAGTTCGGCGTGCGTTTCCTCGATGCGCGGCAGGCCGCCAATGCCGGAGCCGATGGTCACGCCGATGCGCTCGGCACTGCGCTCCGTCAGCTCGAGGCCGCAGTCCTTCCACGCCTGGACCGCGGCCGCCACGCCGTAGTGCATGAACGTGTCCATGTGGCGCGCGTCCTTGGCCGGCAGGTAGGCGGCCACGTCGAATCCCTTCACCTCGCCGGCGATCCGGCAGGCAAACGGCGCCGGGTCAAACCGGGTGATGGCGCCGATCCCGGTCCTGCCCGCGATCAGGTTCTGCCAAGCCTCCTCTACGGTGTTGCCGACCGGACAGACGATGCCCAGGCCGGTGACGGCGACTCTGCGGCGTGACACTGAAGGCGCGAGCTACGATTTCGAGTGCGATCTGACGTAGTCGATCGCCTGCTGGACCGTGGTGATCTTCTCCGCCTCCTCGTCGGGGATCTCGGTCTCGAACTCCTCTTCGAGCGCCATCACCAGCTCCACCGTGTCCAGGGAGTCCGCACCCAGGTCATCGACGAAGGACGACTCGTTCTTGATCTCCGATTCGTTCACCCCGAGCTGCTCGGCGATGATCTTGCGGACACGTTGCTCGACGTTCTCCATATTCTGCTCCTTCCCTGTTGGGGCCAAGCGGCGGCCCGAATTTTACCAAATCGCGGCAGCGCCCCTCAGCCCATGTACATGCCGCCGTTCACGTGCAGCACGCAGCCCGTCACGTAGCCCGCCGCCGGAGACGCCAGATACGCGACGGCGGCGGCGACGTCGCCGGGCTCGCCGAGGCGGCCGAGCGGGATCTGCCCGAGAAGCGCGTCGCGCTGCGCCTGCGACAGTGCCCGCGTCATGTCGGTATCGATGAATCCCGGCGCGACGCAATTGACCGTGATGCCGCGGCTCCCCAGCTCGCGCGCCAGCGACTTGGTGAGCCCGGCCACGCCGGCCTTTGCGGCCGCGTAGTTCGCCTGGCCCGCGTTGCCGGACGCCCCGACGACTGACGTGATGTTGATGATGCGTCCCCAGCGCGCCTTCATCATGCTGCGCATCACCGAGCGCGACAGCCGGAACACCGACTTCAGATTGGTCTCGAGAACCTCGTCCCACTCGGCATCCTTCATGCGCAAGGCGAGGTTGTCGCGCGTAATGCCGGCGTTGTTGACCAGGATGGCGACATCACCCACGGATTTCTGCACGTCCTCGACGAGCGCGTCGCAGCCCGCCGCGTCGCGGACATCGAGCGACCGTCCTTCGCCGCGCAAGCCTGCCTGCGCCAGCGCGGTCCCGATGTCGGCGGCGCCCACAGCCGTGGTCGCCGTTCCGACCACCCGCGCACCCTGCCGGCCGAGTTCCATCGCAATCGCGCGCCCGATCCCGCGCGATGCGCCGGTCACCAATGCCAGCTTGCCCTCGAGCACGCTCATGCTCCCCGGATTGCGGCCAGCGCCTGCTCGAGCGAGGCGCGGTCGGCCAGCGCAAACGCCTGCAGTCCGCCCTCGATGCGGCGGGCGGTCCCCGCCAGTATCTTGCCCGGCCCGCATTCCACGACGTGGGTCACGCCGTCCGCCGCCATGCGGCGCACGATCTCGACCCAGCGAACCGGCGCCGCCGCCTGGCGCACGAGTGCGTCTTTGATGGCCGAAGGCTGCGTCTCGATACTGACATCCACATTGTTCACGAGCGGATAGCGAGGCGCAGCGATCGTGACGTCGGCGAGGTAGCCCCGCAGGCGCTCTGCGGCGGGGCGCATCAGGCTGGAGTGAAACGGGGCGCTGACCGGCAGCGCAATCGCCCGCTTCGCGCCGCGCGCCTTGCAGGCATCGATGGCGCGCGCCACCGCCTGGCGATGGCCAGCGATGACGACCTGTCCCGGAGCGTTGAAATTGACGGCCTCGACGATTTCGTCTCCCGCGGCTTCAGCGCACGCCGCCCGGACAGCGTCGTCCTCGAGATTGAGGATCGCCGCCATCGCACCCTGCCCCTCCGGGACGGCCTCTTGCATCGCTTGCGCGCGATAGCGCACCAGTGGCAGGCAATCGCGGAAGCCGATCGCCCCGCTGGCCACGAGGGCCGTGTATTCGCCGAGGCTGTGGCCCGCGACCACGTCCGGCTCGAGCCCGCCCAGCGCGCGCCAGGCGCTGAACGCCGCGATGCCGGCGGTCACCATGGCCGGTTGGGTGTTGATGGTGAGGCTGAGCGCCTCTGCAGGGCCTGCGTCCAGCAGCGTCACGAACTCGCCGCCGAGGATATCGGACGCCTGACGCCTGACCTCGTCCACGCCGGGCAGGCCCGCATAGGCACGCAGCATTCCCACCGCTTGCGAGCCCTGGCCCGGAAAGACCATTGCGATCTTCATGTCGTCACATTGTCGCCAGAGTGGCGCCCCAGGTGAACCCGCCGCCGACGCCTTGCATCAGCACACGATGCCCGGCCCGTATCTTGCCCGCTCTCACGTACTCGTCGAGCGCGAGCGGCACGGAAGCGGCCGACGTGTTGCCGTGATGATCCACCGTCACCACGAGCTTGTCGGAAGAGATACCGAGCTTTCGCGCCGTAGCGTCGAGAATCCGGACATTGGCCTGGTGCGGTATCAGCCAGTCGATATCGCTCAGTTCGAGCCCTGCCGCCGCCATCGTCTCCCGCGCCACCTCGTCGAGTACCTTGACCGCATACTTGAAGACCTGGCTGCCCTGCATCTGCAGATAGGGCGAGCCGATGATCCTGCCGCCGCAGATGTTGCCGGGCACGGAGAGAAGGTCGGCCTGCGTGCCGTCCGCGCGCAGAACCGACGCGTGCAGTCCGGGCTTGTCGCTCCGCGCGAGCACGACCGCTCCGGCTCCGTCGCCGAAGAGCACGCAGGTGCCGCGGTCGTTCCAGTCGAGAATGCGGGAGAACACTTCCGCGCCGACGACGAGCGCGCAACGGTGCACGCCCGCGCGGATGAAGCTGTCGGCCGTCGCCAGCGCGTACACGAACCCGCTGCACACCGCCTGCAGGTCGAACGCCGGGCAATTGCGCACGCCCAGTTTGGCCTGCAGCAGGCAGGCCGTGCTCGGAAATACATAGTCCGGCGTCGAGGTGGCGACCACGATCAGGTCGATGGCCTCGGGCCGCACGCCCGCGGCGGCGAGCGCCGCGCGGCTGGCCTCCAGCGCAAGGTCGCTCGAGTTTTGCGATTCGTCCGCGATGCGCCTCTCCGCGATTCCGGTGCGCTCGCGGATCCACTGGTCGCTCGTGTCCAAGCGCGCCGCGAACTCGGCGTTGGTCACCACCCGGGGCGGCAGGTAGCTTCCCGTGCCGACGATGCGCGAATAGATCATTGCGGCACCCCTTGCGCGTCCGCGGCCGCTTGCGGCGCGAGTCGCGCCGCGATGCGCTGGATGACGTCCTGGCGGACTTCCTCGACTGCCCGCACCAGCGCGTTGCCGAACGCGCGGCTGTCCGCGGAGCCGTGGCTCTTGATGACGATGCCGCGAAGGCCGAGGAGGCTGGCGCCGTTGTAGCGACCAGGATCCATGCGCGCGCGCAGGGCCCGCAGCACCGGGCGCGCCGCGAGGGCCGCCAGCATGCGCCACGGCGAGCGGGAGAATTCCTGTCGCAGGAATCCGGTGATCATCGTCGCCACGCCTTCCGAGGCCTTCAGCACGGCATTGCCGACGAAGCCGTCGCAAACAACCACGTCGGTCGTGCCCTTGTAGATGTCGTCGCCTTCGACGTTGCCGAAGAAGTTGAGGCCGCTGTCGCGCAGCAGGTCCGCAGCGCGCTTGACCGTATCGTTGCCCTTGATGTCCTCGACGCCGATGTTCAGCAATCCCACCGACGGGCGATCCCGGTGCTCGACGGCGGCGACCAGCATCGCCCCCATGATGCCGAACTGCATCAACTGCTCGGCCGTGCAATCGACATTCGCGCCGAGGTCGAGCACGTAGGTCCAACCCCCTCGAGCGTTGGGCAGCACGGTGGCGATCGCGGGACGGTCGATGCCGGGCAGCGTCTTCAGCACGAACCTCGAGATCGCCATCAGCGCGCCCGTGTTGCCCGCGCTGACGCAGGCATGCGCCTGCCCGCTCTTGACGAGGTTGACAGCGACGCGCATCGACGAATCCTTCTTGCCGCGCAGCGCCTGCGCGGGCGGTTCATCCATGCCGACCACCTGCGCAGCATGCTGGATGCGCAAGCCGGGCGCCGACGCGGCGCCCCGCGCGCGAAGCTCCGCCGTCAGAATGTCCTCGGGGCCCACGAGGACGACGTCAACCCCGGCGTGCCGGCGCACGAAGTCGAGCGCGGCGGGCACCGTGACGCGAGGGCCGTGATCGCCCCCCATGCAATCGATGGAGACGGTAATGCCCATCGGGACCGCGGCGCGCGCGCCGCCCTCCCCGACGACTCGTAGGTCTGCGCCTACTCGTCCCGCCCTTTGGTCACCTTCTTGCCACGATAGTAGCCGGTGGCGCTGATGTGGTGCCGCTGGTGCACCTCGCCCGTCGTCGGCTCCACCGCAAGCGACGGCTTCGCCAGAAAGTCGTGGGCCCGGTGCATTCCGCGCCGGGATGGGGACTTCTTGTTCTGCTGTACGGCCATGTACTGGCTCCTCTCAATGTCGTTGCTTGCCGCGCAGCATGCTGCGCAGGCCTTCGAACGGTCTCTGCCGTCCCTCCGGCGCCGCACCCGCCTGCGCCGAACAATCTTCGTGCCGCGACGCGCTAGGCAGCGCCAGCAGCAATTCGTCCTCGACCAAGTCCCGCACCGCCATCTCGCGCGATGCGACCACGCCGTCCTCGCCCTCCGCGGCAAGCGGCTGCGCATCGATTTCCGACTGCGAGCGCGCCAGCCACAACATCGCCTGCTCCTGCACCGCCACTTCGACCGCCTCGAGGCAGCGTTGACACGTCAAGCGCAGCGTAGCGTTCACGCCGAGCGCCAGACGATGGCGTCCGTGCGCGTCGATCGAGCCTCGCAGCTCGTACTTAACCACGCCCGACTCGTCGTGCAGCAGCCCGCGCAATCGCGGAAACGCACCGACAGGCCATGCGCCCTGCTGGGATGCGCCGGCCGCCGCGAAATCGAAGCCGTCGATCAGGGGAAACCGCGGGTGCGGCACCATGAAGGCGCGGATGATATCATCGCCGAAAAAGACGTGTCAAAACAAAGTCATGCCTGAGCCCCGCGCACTGGTACTCGCCTCCACCTCCCGCTACCGTCAGGAGCTCCTCGCCCGGCTGGGCCTCGCTTTTCGCTGCGAGGATCCTGCGGTCATCGAGTCGGCAATCGCCGGCGAAACGCCCGCCGCGACCGCGGGCCGGCTCGCAGGCGCAAAGGCGCATGCCGTCGCCGCAAGGTTTCCGCACTCGCTCGTCATCGGCGCCGACCAGGTCGCTTCCTGCGGGGATTTGCGAATGGGCAAGCCCGGCACTCACGAGAAGGCCGTCGCCCAGCTCGCGGCGATGAGCGGTTGCGCGGTGCGCTTCGACACCGCGGTCGCTCTGCTTGACGCGCGCTCGGGCACGATGCGCTCGCGCGCCGTCCCGACGATCGTCACGTTCCGCTCGCTGTCCGACGCCCAGATCGAGGACTACCTCGTCCGCGAACAGCCCTACGACTGCGCCGGCAGCGCGAAGATCGAGCACCTGGGCATCGCGCTTGTCGAGCGGGTCGAGAGCGACGACCCCACCGCGCTCATCGGACTGCCGCTCATCGCACTGACCGAAATGCTCGTGCAGGCCGGCGTGCACGTGCTGGCCCCGTGACCGCCGCCCTTTACCTGATCCCGTCGTCGATCGGCGCCGCGCCCGAGGCGTCGCTGCCCCTGGCCGCGCTCGACACGGTGCGCACATTGCGCGATTTCGCTGCGGAGAACGCCAAATCCGCACGCGCCTTCCTGGGCGCGGTGGGCATGCCCTGCCCGCTGCGCGAACTCAACATCCACCCGATCGATGATCGCGCGACTGCCTTGCTCGAGCCGCTGCGGCACGGCCGGCCGCTCGGGGTGCTTTCGGAGGCGGGGTGCCCGGGCGTCGCCGACCCGGGGCAGGCACTGGTCGCCGCGGCACATGCAGCGGGCTACCGCGTCATTGCGCTGGCCGGCCCCTCGGCCCTCCTGCTTGCACTGATGGCGTCGGGACTGGAAGGACAGCGATTCGCCTTCTGCGGCTACCTGCCGCGCGAGGCAGGGGCGCGCCGCGACCGCGTCCTCGCCCTCGAGCGCCGGTCGCGCGAGGCGCGCGAAACCCAGATCTTCATCGAGACGCCGTACCGGAACGACGTACTGCTCGATGCGCTGCTCGCGCATTGCGCGCCCCAATCGCGCCTTTGCGTGGCCGCCGATCTCATGCGACCCGGCGAGTCCATCGCAACGCGGTCGGTCGCTGAATGGCGCCGGGCGCGCGCGCCGATCGGCCGCCGCCCCGCGGTCTTCCTGCTGCTCGCCTAGCGCAGCTGCGCGTCGCCGCGCATTGCGAAGTCGAGCACGGCCCCGGTGACGCCCACGCCGAATCGCCGCGCGAGCTTTTCGGCGAAGTTCTCCTTCTGCGAGTAGTCGACGATGCGGTCGGCCTTGATGACGTCGCGCGCGACGGAGTCGAGGCTGCCGACCGCGTCGGCGAGCCCGAGCTCGATGCTCTTCTGGCCGGTCCACACCAGCCCGGAGAACATGTCGGGCGTTTCCTTGAGCCGCGCCCCGCGGCCTTCGCGCACGACCGCGATGAACTGCTGGTGCACTGAATCGAGCAGCGCCTGCGCGTTGCGCTTCTGCGCCGCCGCCTCGGGAAGGAATGGGTCGAGGAAGCCCTTGTTCTTCCCCGCGGTCAGCAGGCGCCGCTCGATGCCCAGTTTCTTCATGAGTCCGGTAAACCCGAAGCCGTCCATGCGTACGCCGATGGAGCCCACGATGCTCGATTTGGCGACGTAGATGCGGTCGGCGCCGGCGGCGACGTAGTAGCCGCCGGACGCGCACAGGTCCTCGACGACCGCATACAGCGGGATGTCGGGATACTTCTTGCGCAAGCGGCGCATCTCTTGGTAGATTTTCTGCGCCTGTACCGGGCTGCCCCCCGGGCTGTTGATCCGCATCACGACGCCGCGCGTATCCTTGTCCTTGAACGCCGCTTGCAGCGCCGCGTTGATGCGCTCGGCGCTCGCGTCGTTGCCGGCCGCGATGACGCCGTTCACTTCGACCAGCGCCGTGTGCTTTCCGACGACCTCACCCTGGCCCTTCCAGTCCAGCGCCATGACCACGATTGCGGTCAGATAGGCGAACGTGAGCAGCTTGAAGAAGATCCCCCAGCGCCGCGCCCGTCGCTGTTCCTTGAGCGCCTCCGTCGCGAGCCGCTCGATCACGCCCCGCTCCCACCGTCCGTCGTCGTCAGTCATCCTCGACTCCCGAGAAGTAGATGCCGCCGTCGCGCTCTTCGATGCGCAGGCGCACCAGCGGCGTGCCGCCGCACGGTCCGCCGAGGCATCGGCCGCTCGCCGCGGCATAGACGGCACCGTGCGTCGAGCATATCAAATCGCGCCCGGCGTCATCGAAGAAACGCCCGGGCAGCCAGTCGAGTTCCATCGCGACGTGCGCGCAGCGATTCAGGTACCCGACGGCCCGTCCCTGGGCGCGCACGACGAACGCGGGCGCCGGCTCACCGAAGTAATCCACTTCGAAGCGCAGGCCGAGACCGCCCTCCTCGATCGCCGACGAAGTGCAGATCAGGCGTGGCGTGTCAGCCATCGGGCAAGCTCGTCCACGCTCGAGACGCACGCGCGCGGCGAAAGCGCTCGCAGGTCCTCGCCGCCGTGCGCGCCGTAGGCGACGGCTACGGCGTCGACACCGGCCGCCGCCGCCATGCCCAGATCGTGCGACGTGTCGCCGATCATCAGCGTCTCGGCCGGCAGCGCGGCGAGCGCGTGCATCAGTTCGTTCAGCATCGCGGGATCGGGCTTGGGCAAGGTCTCGTCTGCGCAGCGCGTCGCGACGAAGCGCGCGCGCAGGCCCGCCGCATCAAGCGCGCGTTCCAGCCCGCGGCGGCTCTTCCCGGTGGCCACGGCCAGCAGGTGCCCGCGACCGTGCAGCGTGTCGAGCAGCCCCGTCACGCCCGGGAAGACCCCCATCGTCCGCTCTCGCGACAGGAATTCCCGGCGATAGCAATCGATGAACGCGGCGACCTGCTGCGGCGGCAGGTCGGGCACCGCGTAGCGCAGGGATTCGTGCAGGCCGAGGCCGATGACATGGCGCGCGCGCGCTTCGTCGGGGACCTCGAGCTCGAGCTCGCGCGCCGCCGCCTGGATGCACGCGGCGATTGCGCCGGTCGAGTCGACCAGCGTGCCGTCCCAGTCAAATACGATCAGCCGGTAGCGCAAGTCGCGCCTCCGCGAATTCGCGTATCTCGCCGGGGAGCGGCGAGTCGAGAGTTAGCGCCGCCCCGGTGATAGGGTGCGCGAGGGCCAGGCGTCGCGCGTGCAGCATGAGGCGCTTGAGACCCGAGCGCGCCAGTGCGTGATTGAGCGGAAAGTCGCCATACTTGTCGTCGCCGAGGATCGGGTGACCCGCGTGCGCGAGGTGCACCCGGATCTGGTGGGTACGGCCCGTCAAAAGCCGCAGCTCGAGCAGGCTGCAGTCGTCGGACGCGGCAAGCGGCCTCGCCCGCGTGTGCGCCGACTGCCCGTCCGCCCGCACGGCAACGCGGCGCTCGCCGCCGGCCGTGACGAACTTATGCAGGGATTCGCGAAGGTCGCGCGCGCCTCCCGTCCAGCGTCCGTGGACCAGGGCGAGGTAGGTCTTCTCGACCTCGCCGTCGCGCAGCATGCGGTGCAGCTCGACGAGCGCGCTACGTTTCTTGGCTACCATCAGCAGTCCGGAGGTATCCCGGTCCAGCCGGTGCGCCAGCTCGAGCACCCTCGCCTGCGGCCGGGCCGCGCGCAATGATTCGATCACGCCGAAACTCACGCCACTGCCGCCGTGCACCGCGATTCCCGCAGGTTTGTCGATGACGAGCAGTGCGTCGTCCTCGTACGCGATCGGCAGGTCGAGCGCGCGCGCGGGTGGGCGCGACGCGGAGGCACTGATCCGCACCGGCGGCACGCGCACGCGATCGCCAACCCGCAGGCGGTAGTCGGGCTTTACGCGGCCGCTGTTGACGCGGACCTCGCCGCTGCGCAAGACCCTGTAGACGTGGCTCTTGGGCACGCCTTTCAGGCGCCGCAACAGGAAGTTGTCGATGCGCTGCGCCGCGCCCTCCTCGCCGACTTCAAGCAGGGTCGCGCGTGCCTTGCTTAAGTCTTTCATTTTCCGTATTATCTGCGCGTTGCTTCGAGACGCGAGGCACAGGTTTCCAGGACGCGGTGAGCAAGTCTCCCGCAATCGGAGCCTGCAACCCGCCTCCTGTCCGGCCACAGCCGGGCCTGAAGCAGTGGTTAATTTCGCTCACCGGAAGTAGCGATGGTACTTCATAGCGCGCTGCAGGTCCCCCGACACATCGGGTCAATTCTCCGAGGAGAGGTCTGACCGGCCGTACTGGCGAGCTCCTGCGCGCGCAGGAGAAAAATAAGTGAAACGCATGTTGTTCAATGCGACGCAGCAGGAGGAGTTGCGCGTCGCCATCGTCGACGGACAAAGGCTCGTCGACCTCGACATCGAATCGGCATCAAGGGAGCAGCGCAAGAGCAACGTCTACAAGAGCGTCATCACCCGCATCGAGCCCAGCCTCGAGGCCGCGTTCGTCGACTACGGCGAGGAGCGGCACGGGTTCCTGCCCTTCAAGGAAATCGACAAGGTTTATTTCCGGCCCGGCGCCGAGGCCGGACGCGCTCGCATCCAGGACGCGCTGAGCGAGGGCCAGGAGCTCATCGTCCAGGTCGAGAAGGACGAGCGCGGCACCAAGGGTGCCGCGCTGACCACCTACATCAGCCTGGCCGGGCGCTATCTGGTGCTCATGCCGAACAACCCCCGCGGCGGCGGCGTCTCGCGCCGCGTCGAGGGCGAGGACCGCAACGAGCTTCGCGACGTGCTCGATCAGCTGCAGGTGCCCGAGGGGATGAGCGTGATCGCGCGCACGGCCGCGATCAACCGCTCGCTCGAGGAACTGCAATGGGACCTCAACTACCTGCTGCAGCTCTGGGGCGCGATCGAGGGCGCGGGGCGCACGCAGGAGAAGAAGCCCTACCTGATCTACCTGGAATCGAGCCTGGTCATTCGCGCGATCCGCGACTACTTCCAGCCCGACATCGGCGAAATCCTCATCGACACCGACGAGATCTACGAGCAGGCGCGCGCGTTCATGCAGACGGTGATGCCGGCCAACGTCGGCAAGGTGAAGCTCTACCGCGATGACGTCCCGCTTTTTTCGCGCTTCCAGATCGAGCACCAGATCGAGACCGCCTATTCGCGCCAGGTCACGCTGCCCGCGGGCGGGGCGATCGTGATCGACCATACCGAGGCGCTGGTCGCCGTGGACGTCAACTCGGCCCGCGCGACGAAGGGCGGCGACATCGAGGAGACCGCGCTGCGCACCAACCTGGAGGC
>JBOIFE010000207.1:0-7073 GCA_050741015.1 Burkholderiales bacterium
GATAAAAGTGCTTTACAACCCGAAGGCCTTCTTCACACACGCGGCATTGCTGGATCAGGGTTGCCCCCATTGTCCAATATTCCCCACTGCTGCCTCCCGTAGGAGTCTGGGCCGTGTCTCAGTCCCAGTGTGGCTGGTCGTCCTCTCAGACCAGCTACGGATCGTCGCCTTGGTGGGCCATTACCCCACCAACTAGCTAATCCGGCATCGGCCGCTCCTCTCGCGCGAGGCCTTGCGGTCCCCCGCTTTCATCTTTCGATCTCATGCGGTATTAGCCAATCTTTCGACTGGTTATCCCCCACAAGAGGACACGTTCCGATGCATTACTCACCCGTTCGCCACTCGCCACCAGGAAGGGTTGCCCCTCCCCGTGCTGCCGTTCGACTTGCATGTGTAAGGCATGCCGCCAGCGTTCAATCTGAGCCAGGATCAAACTCTTCAATTAAGAAGCTTGCTGCTATTCGCTCAAAGTAAACGGAGTTACTGCGAATTACCTTGATGCGAGCACTACTGATGCATTGGCCTTCAGCATCGAGCGCCCACACCTATCGGCTGCGAATTTTTAAAGAGCGTTGGTTGCGGGGAGAGGATTTGAACCTCTGACCTTCGGGTTATGAGCCCGACGAGCTGCCAGACTGCTCCACCCCGCGCCCGAAGACCGAGGATTATAGCTGGCATTGGAAAATCGTGTCAACGATTTCACCCGCCCGCGCTTCCGGGCGGAAGGGCAAATCAGAAGTCCCGTCGATCCAAGAGTGCCTGCGACAGGGTCCCGGCGTCGACGTACTCGAGTTCGCCGCCAAGGGGGACGCCACGCGCGATCCGGCTGATCCGGACACCCCGGGAACGAAGCATTTCGGCGATGTAGTGGGCCGTGGCCTCGCCTTCGTTCGTGAAATTCGTCGCCAGCACGACCTCCTGGACCTCGCCGTTCGTCGCGCGGGCAAGCAGACGGTCGAGGCCGATGTCACGCGGGCCGACCCCGTCAAGCGGCGACAGACGACCCATCAGGACGAAGTACATCCCCGAGTACATCGCGGTCTGCTCGACTGTCGCCAGATCTGCCGGCGTTTCGACCACGCACAATTGCGTACGGTCGCGACGCGGCGAGCGGCACAGCGTGCAGGCTTCATCTTCCGTGTAGTTGTTGCACAACGCGCAGTGGCGAACGCGAACCAGCGCATCGCCGAGCGCCTGCCCGAGCTCGGCGGCGCCCGCGCGGTCGTGCTGCAAAAGATGGTACGCCATGCGTTGCGCCGAGCGTGGGCCGACGCCCGGAAGCGCGCGCAATGCTTCGATCAGGCGGTCCAGCCCCTTGGCACCGGGCACCGAGTCGCGAATCACGGCGTCAGAACGGCAGCTTGAACCCGGCCGGCAGCCCCAGGCCCGCCGTGACGCCGCTCATTCGCTCGGCGACGGTGGCTTCGACCCGGCGTGCTGCGTCGTTGAACGCCGCGGTGACCAGATCCTCGAGCATTTCGCGGTCTTCCGCGCGCAGTCCGGGATCGATCGACACGCGGCGGACTTCGTGCTTGCAGTTCATCAGCACTTTCACCATGCCCGAGCCGGACTGCCCTTCCACCTCGACCGACGCGAGCTGCTCCTGCATGCGGCGCATGTTTTCCTGCATCATTTGCGCCTGCTTCATCATTTGGCCGATATTTCCACGCATCTGCGTCTCCCGCCCTAAGACTGATTCCCGTCTTCGGCACGGGCGCTGCTGCCGACGACCTTGGCGTCGAACATATTGACCAGATCCTGTACGAACCGGTCGCCCTCGACAGCCTTGGCCACCTCTGCGCGGCGCGCTTCCTTCTCGCCCGCCTCCAGTCGCGCCGCCGAGGATCCGGCGGCCTCGCCCACGGCAACCTTGAGCACCACGGTCCGCCCCAGATGCTGTTCCAGCGCCGCGCGCAGCTTGTCCTGGTAACCCCGATCCGCGAGGTACGCCAGGGTTTTGGGCACGAGCAGCTCGAAGCGGCCGGGCGCATGCGCCGTGAGCACCGAATTGCGTGCGAGCTCTCGCGCGGCACCGGTCACCGCGAGGCGCGAAATGAGTTCCGGCCAGTTGCCGACGAAGTCGACGGCCGCTGACCGCGCGGGCTCGGCGACCTGTGCGATCGGCAGCGGCGTCGACGCGGTTTCCGGTCTGAAGCTCAGCATGCGCAGGAGCGTCATCGCGAATCCAGCGTGTTCGTCGGGTGCGAGGCGCAGATCATCGCGGCCGTGGACCGCGATCTGGTAGCACAACTGCACGAACTCGGGATCCAGCGCCGCGGCCAGGCGCGTGAACGCTTCGGTGTTCTCGCCGTTCTCGAGCGGCGCGTCGGGCGCAAGCTGTCGCATGGCGATTCGAAGCAGCAGGCTGGCGAGTCCGCCCAGCGCGGCGTCGAAGGACAAGCTGCGCGACTGCATGTCGTCAGCGATGGAAAGCAGGAGCGCGCCCTCGCCCGACACCACGGCGTCGAGCGCTCGATAGAGATAGCCATCGTCGACTGTTCCAAGCATTCCCCGGACGCTCTCCGCCGAGACGACTCCGCCTCCATGCGCTATGGCCTGATCGAGCAGTGACAGGGCATCGCGCATGCTTCCCGCCGCCGCGCGCGCCAACTGCTCCAGGGCGTCGCCCTGATGCGCGATTCCCTCGGCCTCCAGCACGCGGGCCAGATGCGCCGCGATTGCCGCGGGTGTCATCTGCTTGAGGTTGAACTGCAAGCAGCGCGAGAGCACGGTGACCGGAATTTTCTGCGGATCGGTGGTCGCGAGAATGAACTTCAGGTGCTCCGGCGGCTCCTCGAGCGTCTTCAGCATCGCGTTGAACGCCGAATTCGACAGCATGTGCACTTCGTCGATCACGTAGACCTTGAATCGCCCGCGGGTCGGCGCGTACTGCGCGGTGTCGAGCAACTGGCGCATTTCGTCGACTCGCGTGTTGGTCGCTGCGTCCACTTCGAGCAGATCGACGAATCGCCCGCCATCGATCTCGAGGCAGGCGCTGCACTTGCCGCACGGGCGCCGCGTCACCCCGGTCTCGCAATTGAGGCACTTCGCAAGAATTCGCGCGAGCGACGTCTTGCCCACGCCGCGCGTGCCCGTGAGCAGATAGGCATGGTGCAGACGCCCCTGCTCCAGTGCATGGCACAGCGCCCGCACGACGTGGTCCTGGCCCACGAGCGATTCGAAGTCGCGGGGGCGCCACTTTCGGGCAAGTACTTGATAAGTCATGCTTTTGGCGTGCTCCAGACGCCGGCGTGCGGAAGTGCGCCGCACGCCGGTACGTCAAGGTGGTGGCGAGCCTGAACCCCGGCACCTGCAGTATCCAGCTGTGGCTGCTTCCTTCCGGACCTGACCAGGTTCACCAGGCTGCAATGCGGGGAGGCCCGCCGTAGGTCACTCGACCGCCAATGATTCGGCGGCAACCTGCGAATTCTATACGCGCCGCAAGACTGGCGGAGAGAGTGGGATTCGAACCCACGATACGCTATTAACGCATACACGCTTTCCAAGCGTGCGCCTTCAGCCGCTCGGCCATCTCTCCGCATCGAGGTCCATTCTAGCCCGACGCGGAGGCGGTCATGCGCCGCGGCAGCGCTACTGCTTTTGCGCCAGCTGCTCCAGGATCGCCGGGTTTTCCAGCGTCGACACGTCCTGCTTGATCTCTTCGCCCTTGGCGATGTCGCGCAGCAGGCGCCGCATGATCTTGCCCGATCGCGTCTTCGGCAGATTGTCCCCGAACCGGATGTCCTTGGGCTTGGCGATGGGCCCGATCTCCTTGCCGACCCAGTCGCGCAGCTCCTGCGCGATCTTCATCGCCGCGTCGCCTGACGGGCGCGGCCCCTTCAGCACGACGAAGGCGCAAACCGCTTCGCCGGTAAGCTCGTCGGGACGCCCCACCACCGCGGCCTCCGCCACCAGCCTGCTGTTGGCCACCAGCGCCGACTCGATTTCCATCGTGCCAAGGCGGTGCCCGGCCACGTTCAACACGTCGTCGATCCGGCCCATGATGCGGTAATAGCCGTCCTGGTCGGTGCTCGCGCCGTCGCCCGCCAGGTAGTACTTGCCCTTGAAATCGTCGGGGTAGTAGCTCTGCTTGAAGCGCTCCGGGTCACCCCAGATGGTGCGGATCATCGAGGGCCAGGGGCGCTTGATCACCAAGATCCCGCCTTTGCCCCTGCCGACCGAATGTCCGGTTTCGTCGACGATGTCCGTCATGACGCCGGGAAGCGGAAACGTGGCCGAGCCCGGCTTGGTCGGCGTCGCGCCGGGGAGCGGCGTGATCATGTGTCCGCCGGTTTCGGTCTGCCACCACGTGTCCACGATCGGGCAACGCCCGCCACCGACGGTCTCGTGGTACCACATCCAGGCCTCGGGGTTGATCGGCTCGCCGACCGTGCCGAGGATACGCAGCGACTTCAGGTCGTACTTCTTCGGCAGGTCCCCACCCGCCTTGATCAGCGACCGGATCGCAGTCGGCGCCGTATAGAACACGGTGCACTTGTGGTCCTGGATCATTTTCCAGAACCGGCCCGCGTCCGGATACGTCGGTACGCCCTCGAACACGATCTCGGTCGCGCCGGCCGCGAGCGGTCCGTAGCAGACATAGGAATGTCCCGTTACCCAGCCCACGTCGGCGGTGCACCAGAAGATATCGCTCGGCTTGTAGTCGAACACCCACTTCATCGTAAGGATCGTCCACAGCAGGTAGCCGCCCGTGGAATGCTGCACGCCCTTCGGCTTGCCGGTGGACCCTGAGGTATAGAGGATGAACAGCGGGTGCTCGGCATTCACCCACGTCGGCTCGCAGGTGTCGGCCTGTCCCTTGATCGCGTCGTCCCACCCGAGGTCTCGGCCCGCCGTCATCGGCACGCTCGTGCCCGAGCGCCGGTAGACGACGACGGTCTTGATCCCTTCGCAGCCGCCCATGGCGATGCCCTCGTCCACGACGGGCTTGAGCGGAATCTCCTTGCCGCCGCGGAGCTGGCCGTCCGCGGTGATCACGGCGACCGCGCCAGCATCGATGATCCGCTCCTGCAGGGACTTCGCCGAGAAGCCGCCGAACACCACCGAGTGCGTCGCGCCGATGCGCGCGAGCGCCTGCATCGCAACGACCGCCCGGATCGACATCGGCATGTAGACGATCACGCGGTCACCCGGCTTGATGCCGCGCGCCTTGAGGCCGTTGGCCAGCTTGCAGACCTCGTGGTACAGCGCCTGGTAGGTGATCGTCGTCACCTTGCCGTCGTCGGCCTCGAAGATGATCGCGACCTTGTCCGGCTGCGTCTTCAAGTGGCGGTCGAGGCAGTTGTAGGATGCGTTCAGCTCGCCGTCGTGGAACCACTTGAAGAACGGCGCGTTGGATTCGTCCAGGATCTTCGAGAACGGCTTGTGCCACAGGAGCTCCGCCTTCGCGAGGCGGCCCCAGAAGCCTTCGAAGTCCCTTTCCGCTTCGGCGCAGAGCTTGCGATAGGCGTCCATCCCGGAGACGTTGGCCTGCTTGACGAAGTCGGCCGACGGCGGAAAGACGCGCGTTTCCTGCAGGACAGACTCGATGGTGGACGACATGCGCCTCCTCCTTTGGAACGAACGCCGGGCTGCGTGAAGCCTATGCTAAATTAAGCGGCTTCCGCAACTCTTCCGCACGCCCGCAACCATGCCGGCCGTCATCCGCTGCCAGGACCTCGTGCAGAGCGTCGCCGACGCGCTGCAGTTCATCTCCTACTACCACCCCGCGGACTACATCCGTGCGCTCGGTCGCGCGTACGAGCGCGAGCAATCGACCGCCGCGAAGGATGCCATCGCGCAGATCCTGACCAACTCGCGGATGTGCGCCGAGGGACATCGCCCGATCTGCCAGGACACGGGCATCGTCAACGTATTCCTCAAGGTCGGGATGGATCTGCGGCTCGAGGGCTTCAACGGATCTCTCGCCGACGCGGTCAACGAGGGGGTGCGCCTGGGCTACACCCATCCGGACAACAAGTTGCGCGCCTCAGTCCTCGAGGATCCGCACTTCGCTCGCCGCAATACGAAGGACAACACGCCCGCGGTCGTGAACGTCGAGCTGGTTCCGGGCGCGACGATCGCAGTCGACGTCGCCGCCAAGGGCGGCGGCTCGGAGGCGAAGGCCAAGTTCGCGATGCTCAATCCCTCCGACTCTGTCGTCGACTGGGTACTGAAGACCGTGCCGACGATGGGCGCCGGCTGGTGCCCGCCGGGCATGCTCGGTATCGGCATCGGCGGCACGGCCGAGAAGGCGATGGTCATGGCGAAAGAGGCGCTGATGGAGTCCATCGACATGGCCGAGCTGAAGGCGCGCGGGCCGAAGGACAAGTACGAGGAGCTGCGCATCGAGCTCTACGACAAGGTCAACGCGCTCGGCATCGGCGCGCAGGGCCTTGGCGGCCTGTCCACCGTGCTCGACGTGAAAATAGCGCACTACCCGACGCATGCGGCGAACAAGCCGATCGCCATGATTCCGAACTGCGCCGCGACGCGGCATGTGCACTTCGTGCTGGATGGCTCGGGCCCGGCCGAGTTCGAGGCGCCGTCGCTCGACACCTGGCCCAAGGTCGCCTGGTCGCCGTCGAAGGACGCGCGCCGCGTGGACCTGGACAAGCTGACGCCGTCGGAAGCAGCGTCGTGGAAACCGGGCGAAACCCTGCTTCTTTCCGGCAAGCTGCTGACCGGCCGCGACGCTGCGCACAAGCGCATCCAGGACATGCTGGCGAAGGGCGAGAAGCTTCCGGTCGACTTCACGAATCGCGTGATCTACTACGTCGGGCCCGTGGACCCGGTGCGCGAGGAAGTCGTCGGCCCGGCGGGCCCCACCACGGCAACGCGCATGGACAAGTTCGTGGAGATGATGCTCGGCCGGACCGGGCTCATCGCGATGGTCGGAAAGGGCGAGCGCGGGCCGGTGGCGATCGAGGCGATCCGCAAGCACAAGGCGGCTTCGCTCATCGCGGTCGGCGGCGCCGCTTACCTCGTCGCCAAGGCGATCCGCAGATCGAAAGTGCTCGCCTTCGAGGACCTCGGCATGGAGGCGATCTACGAGTTCGAGGTGAGGGACATGC
>JBOIFE010000208.1:0-4781 GCA_050741015.1 Burkholderiales bacterium
TACCCGCACTACACCGTGCGCGAGAACCTGGAGTTCCCGCTGAAATCCAGGCACCGTCGCGTCAGCGCGCAGGAGGCGGCCGGCCGCGTGGCGCGCGTGGCGCAGACCTTGCGCATCGAGCACCTGCTCGAGCGCAAGACCGACCGGCTGTCCGGCGGCGAGATGCAGCGCGTGTCGATCGGCCGCGCGATCGTGCGGCAGCCGCGGGTGTTCCTCATGGACGAGCCGCTGTCCAACCTGGATGCCAAGCTGCGCGAGCTCCTGCGAGCTGAACTGAAGGGGCTGCAGATGAAGCTCGGGGCGACCTTCGTGTACGTCACCCACGACCAGGTCGAGGCCATGAGCATGGGCGAAAAGGTCGGCGTGCTGAATCAGGGACGCATCGTGCAGGTCGGAACCCCGCACCAGATCTACAATCGTCCGCGCGATACGTTCGTGGCGACGTTTGTCGGCTCGCCCGCCATGAACCTGCTACCCGGCGCGCTGCAAGATGGGAAGGTCGTGGTCGCGCCGGGAAAACTGGAGATAAGGATCGGACCCGAGGTCGCGCGGCGGTTACCCCAGGGCTTGGAACGAGTCACGCTCGGCGTGCGCTCGGAAGACGTCACCGTGGGTCCCGGCGGGGGGCTTGAAGGCCGGGTCTACGGGGTGGAGAATCACGGCGTGGAGAAGATCGTCACCCTCAAGGTCGACGAGCACTTGTTGAAGGCGACCGTGCCGGCGCGCATGGCAATCGAGGTCGACAGTAAGGTCCCGTTCAGGTTCAATTCAAGCAAGCTCCAGTTCTTCGCCGCGCAGAGCGGCGTCAACCTGGGCACAGTCTAGGAGGAGACGATCATGGCCAAAATCCTGTTCAAGAATGTCAGCGTGCTCGATTGCACCGGTGCGGCGCCGTTTGCGGGCCAAGTGCTGGTGGAGGGCAACCGCATCAAGGCGGTCGCCCCGCAGGGGTCGGCGATCCCCGCCGACGGCGCTCGGGTGGTCGACGGCGGAGGCGCCACGCTGATGCCGGGACTGGTCGAGGCCCACTCGCACCTCACGTTCCTCGACACCCCGGACCTGGAAGGCCTGGGATTCGTGCCGCCCGAGGAGCACACGCTACGCACTGCGCGGAACGCCAAGAAGCTGCTGGACCAGGGCTTCACCGCATGCAATAGCGCGGCGTCCGCCAAGGCGCGCCTGGATGTCGTGATCCGCAATGCAATCGACGCGGGCGAGATTCCCGGGCCGCGCACGCGCGCTGCCAGCCCCGAGCTGGCAACCACCGCCGGGCTGGGCGACGTGCGCCTGCGCCACATGCATCGGGAAACCTTCGCCATCCTCTGCGACGGCGCCGATGACTTCCGCAAGACCGCGCGCGAAATGGTGCGCGAGGGCGTCGATACGCTGAAGATCAATCCCTCGGGCGACGAATTCGTTCCTCACGCCCGGGCCCACCATACGGTGATGACGGAAGCGGAGATCGACGCGGTCTGCGAAGTCGGGCGCATGCACGAAAAGCGAGTCGCGGCGCACGCCCGCAGCGCGCAGTCGGTGAAGCTTTGCCTCAAGCACGGCGTCGGGGTCATCTACCACGCTACGCTCGTCGACGACGAAGCCTGCGCGCAGCTCGAAGCCGCGAAGGACCGCGTGTTTGTCGCGCCCACGCTGGGCATCAGCTACACCACGCTCAACGAAGCGGCAAAGTGGGGCATTACCGAGCAGGTGGCGGAGAGCCTGGGCATCCGCCGGGAGCTGGAGATCGCCATCAAGAACATGAAGGACCTGAAGAAGCGCGGCGTACGCATCCTGCCCGGCGGCGACTACGGCTTCGCGTGGAACCCCAACGGCACCAACGCTCGCGACATCGAGCACTTCGTCAACCTGCTCGGCTTTTCGCCGATGGACGCGATCCTGTCCGCCACCAAGCTGGGCGGCGAAATCATGATGCTGGGCAAGGAGCTGGGCCAGATCAAACCCGGCTTCCTCGCCGACATCCTGCTGGTGGACGGCAATCCGCTGGCCGACGTGAAAATCCTGCAGGATGCGGGCAAGCTGCTCGCCATCATGAAGGACGGCCAGTTTCACAAGCAGCCGAGTGCCGCCGGAGCGGCGCAGCGCCAGATCGCCTGACGCCGCGCCTATTTGCGCAACAGGCCCTTCAATGAGTCGAAGGCAGCCTGGAAGACATCCTGGCCGATGCTCCGGATCAGTTCGCGCTGTTTCTCCGGAGCGCAGTCGAACTCTGCCGACCACTCGGCAAAGGTGCAGTTGCCGTCGGTCACCCGCGTGAGCTTCAGCGTCGCGACATAGTTCTCCACGCCCATCGGGCTCTCCAGGATGGAGTAGCTGCATTGATAGTCGCGGTCCGAGAGCATGAGCAGGCGCTCGCGGATCACGCCGCCGTCCTTGAGACGGAAATTGCGCACGCAGCCGACCTGGTCCGCGGGCAGCCCTTCCTCGATGCGCGACTCGGCGACGAAGGGTGTCCATTTGGGCAGGGCGTTGAAGTCGCGAACCTGCGCCCACACCGCCTCGGCGGGCGCGTCAATGACACTCGACGTATAGACCTCGACCATGCGCCAGTGTACCCCGCGGGTAGAATGCGCCTCCATGCGCAAGATCCTCGTCACCGGCGGCGCCGGTTTCCTCGGCTCGCACCTGTGCGACGCGCTGCTCGCACGTGGCGCGGACGTGCTGTGCGTGGACAACTTCTTCACCGGCGCGAAGGGCAATGTCGCGCACCTGCGCGCCCAGCCGCGCTTCGAGCTCATGCGGCACGACGTGACCTTTCCGCTCTACGTCGAGGTCGACCGCATCTTCAACCTCGCCTGCCCGGCCTCGCCGATCCACTACCAGCGCGACCCGGTGCAGACCACGAAGACCAGCGTGCACGGCGCGATCAACATGCTCGGCCTCGCCAAGCGCACGCGCGCGCGGATCCTGCAGGCGTCGACCTCGGAGGTGTACGGCGACCCCGAGGTGCATCCGCAGGCCGAGGCCTACTGGGGGCGCGTGAATCCGATTGGCCCGCGCTCATGCTACGACGAGGGCAAGCGCTGCGCCGAGACGCTGTTCTTCGACTACCACCGGCAGCACCAGCTCGACATCAAGGTGGTGCGCATCTTCAACACCTACGGGCCGCGCATGCACGCCGACGACGGGCGCGTCGTGTCCAACTTCATCGTGCAGGCGCTTCGCGGCGAGGACCTGACGATCTACGGCGACGGGCGGCAAACGCGCAGCTTCTGCTACGTCGACGACCTGATCGACGCGTTGCTGCGCATGATGGACGCGGAGCCTGATTTCACCGGGCCGGTGAACGTGGGCAACCCGGGCGAGTTCTCGATGCTGCAGCTCGCCGAGCTGGTGCTCAAGTTGGCGGGCGGCAAGTCGAAGCTGCGGCACCTGCCCGCGCCCGAAGACGATCCGCGCCAGCGCAAGCCCGACATCGCGCTGGCGAAGGCGAAGCTCGGCTGGGCGCCGAAAGTCGCACTCGAGGACGGCCTCAAGGAGACGATCGCCTATTTCCGCAAGGCGCTGGCCGCTTGAAGATCTTCGACTGCGTCACGTTCTACAACGAATTCGACCTGCTGCGCCTTCGGATCGCCTGCCTGGAGGATCTCGTCGACCGCTTCGTCGTCGTCGAGGCCCGCCAGACGCACTCGGGCCAGGCCAAGCCGCTGTACCTCTCGGCCGACGAGGCTGCCGACCTGCGCTCGCACCCGAAACTCGTGGCGCGTGCGGTCGATCTGCCGGCCGACCTCGACGACTGGCAGCGCGACTATTTCCAGCGCGACCGCATCGGAGACGTACTTGCCGAGCTGGGCGCGGCGCCCGGCGACGTCGTGCTGCACTCCGACGTCGACGAGATCCCGACGCGCGCGGCGGTGAAGCGCGCGGCCGGTGCGCTGGGCGCGGCGCGCGCGCGCACATTTCTCGCGTTCGAGCAGCGCTTGTTCTACTTCCGCCTCAACTACGAGCTCGTCTGGTCGCGCAAGCTCCCCTGGCTCGGGACCGCGGCCGCGCGCTATGGCGATGTCAAGACGCTGACTGGGCTGCGCGCGACGGCACGCCGGACGCGCAGGCGAGATTCGGACGCGAGCGTCTACGCCCTTGCCGACGCGGGCTGGCACTTCTCCTACCTGGGCGGCGATGAAGCGCTCGAGCAGAAACTTGCCGCGCACGCGGAACATCGCGCGAAGGCGCGCCACGGCGGCACGGTGGGCGAGGTGATCGAGGCGCGCGCGAGCCTTTACCCGCGTGCGGGACTGGACGAAGTCTGGGCGATCGTTTCGCCGTCCGACGTGGGACTGCCCGAGGGCGCAGTCGAGCGCGCGGGTCTCGGGAACCTGGTCGAGCCTCGAAGCGACTCCGCGGCCGATATCCTGCGGCGCGTGCGCGAAGCGGCAGTGCCGCGGCGCTGGCGGCTGGGGATGCTCGACGTTGGCTATGCGCGCCGCGGCCCCTGGCCGCGGCTTCAGGGGTACTGACCCGTCGCCTGCGCGCGCAGGCGGATCAGCCCCGAGAGACTGTGCGTGAACGGCGCCGGCACGCCCGCCTTGCGCGCGATCTCCAGCGTCCCGGCGAGCAGGCCGTCGATCTCGAGCGACTTGCCGCCTTCGAGGTCCTGCAGCATCGAAGTCTTGAACGGCCCGAGGTGGCGCGCCATGTCGATGCGCGCCTCGGGGTCGATGTCGGCGTCCACGCCGACCGCGCGGCCGATGGCGAGCACCTCTTTCATGATGCCGACCATGTAGTCCTTCACCTGCGGATCGGCGATCAGGCGGTCGGCAGTGCTG
>JBOIFE010000209.1:0-4552 GCA_050741015.1 Burkholderiales bacterium
AATCGGTGAGACGGCGCGCGCGCGCCGCGCGCTCATAGCCGTCGCACGAGCCAACGCGCTCCACGACTGGGGCTTCAACCAATGGCTCTACCGCCTGACCGGCGTGCCGCGCGGCATGCGCGGGCAATCCTGGAACGCAGCGAGCTTCCTGCTCGCGCAGGCCGCGGTCGCCCGGTCGGCGAAGCGCCACTGGTAAGCTGCCTTCAATGACCTCGACTCCACTGCAGGCGCTCGGTCAGTTGCTGGGCCGGACGCTGATCGGCGCGCTTTTCGTTCTCGCGGGCTGGAAGACGCAGTGGGCCGCCATCGTGCTGATCTTCTACACGCTCGTGCTGACCGCGCTGTTCCACGGGCTCACCGGGCCCGGCGATCCGCAGTTCTACCTGCGGCTCGGTCACGTCGGCCGGAACGCCGGGATCATCGGCGGACTGCTGTACCTCGCGGTCTATGGCGGCGGTCCACTGAGCGTGGATGGCCTGCGCCGGGGCCGTCGCTAGAACGGCAGCTGGTACTCGGAGACGTCCTCCTCGGGCCGCCCCTCGGGCTGCGGAAATGCGCGCAGGTCCTTGGTGATCGCCGCGCGCAGGAACGAATCGACCCACCAGAACACGTCCTGCTCGCGGATCGAGTTGCGCATCCGGCGCATGCGCGCCTGGCGCTCCTCGATCGACATGCCGTGCGCGCGCCGGATCGTGTCGGCCACGCCCTCGATGTCATACGGATTGACCAGCAGCGCGCCGCGGTAGAGCTGCGAGGCGGCGCCCGCGAACTCCGACAGGATCAGCACGCAGTCCTCCTCGATGCTGCAGGTGCAGTATTCCTTGGCGACGAGGTTCATGCCGTCCTTCAGCGGCGTGATCAGCGCGATGTCCGCAGCGCGGTAGTACGCGAGCAGCTCCAGGCGCGACAGGCTCCGGTACTCGTACCAGATCGGCACCCAGCCGCCGGGCCGCGCGAAGCGCCCGTTGATGTGGCCGACGAGCTGCTCGATCTCCGTGCGCAGCCGGTGGTACTCGGGAATGTCTTCGCGGCTCGGCACGACCACCTGGATGAAGGACACGCGCTCGCGCAGCTCCGGATATCGCTCGAGCAGGTTCTCGAACGCCTTCAGCCGCAGCGGGATGCCCTTGGTGTAGTCCAGCCGATCGATGCCAAGCATGAGCTTGCGCTCGGGCAGCAGTCGATGCAGCTCCTTCGCCTTCTCGGTCACCTCGGGCGTGCCGGCGCGGCGCTGGAACGCTGCATAGTCAATCGAGATCGGGAAAGCGCCGATGCGCACTTCGCGCTTGCCGACGCGCGCCGCCATCACATGCCCGCGGCCTTCGATCTGCACGTCCTTCGCCAGCATGCGCGCGCATTGCACGAAGTTGCGCCGGTCGAGCACGGTCTGGAAGCCGATCAGGTCGAATTCGAGCAGCGCCTGCAGCAGCGACAGCCGCCACGGCAGCTTCATGAACAGGTCCGGCGAGGGAAACGGGATGTGCAGGAAGAATCCCAGGCGCGATTTCACGCCGCGCCGGCGCAGCTCGGCGGCCACGTTCATCAGGTGGTAGTCGTGGATCCACACGAAATCGCCCGGCGCGGTGTTCGCCAGCACCGATTCGGCGAACTTGGCGTTCACCTCGCAGTAGGTTCGCCAGTAGGCCGGGTCGAAATTGCACAGCGACTGCAGGTCGTGGAACAGCGGCCAGATGATCTCGTTGGAGAAACCGAGGTAGAACTTCTCCATCTCCTCGGCGGTGAGCGCGACGCCCTCGAGGCGATAGCCCGCCCCCGCGCCCGCGGTCGCCAGCGCCTCGCGCAGTGCGCCGTCGTCGACCGTGGCGCCGGTCCAGCCGATCCACATGCCGCCGCGGTCGCGCAGCACCGGCAGCAGCGCCGTCACCAGCCCGCCGCCGCCGGCCTCCGCGCGCCAGCGGCCGTCCGCGTCCTGCTTGAACGAGAACGGCAGGCGGTTGGACACCACGATCAGCCGTTCGCGTCCCGCTTCCTGGCGCGAGCTCATCGGCACCTCCTGCTAGACACCCGCGGCCGCGCCCGGCTTTCCGTACAGCATGCGCGTCGTCGGATAGGCGAACTCCACGCCCTCGGCCGCGAACTTGTCGAAGATCGCGTGATTGATCGTCTGCTGGCGGTCCATGTACAGGTTGTAGTCGGTGCTCAGCACGAAGTACACGATCTCGAAGTTGAGCGAAGATTCCGCGTACTCCTTGAAGTGCGCGCGGTCGAAGCGCAGGTCGGGCTGCGCCTCGACCGCCGCCTTGATCCAGCCCGGGATCGCGCGCAGCTTCTCGGCCGCCGTCTCGTAGGTGACGCCGAGGCTGAACAGGATGCGCCGCTCCTGCATGCGCTGGTAGTTGTGGATCCGCGCGCCGAGGAGTTGCGCATTGCCGAACACCAGCTGCTCGCCCGAGAGGCTCGTCACGCGCGTGGTCTTCAGCCCCACCCGATCGACCGTGCCCGCGAGGTCGCCGACGACGATGAAATCGCCCACCTGGAAAGGCTTGTCGAGCACGATCGCCATCGAGGCGAACAGATCGCCGAGGATGTTCTGCACCGCGAGCGCCACGGCCACGCCGCCGATGCCCAGGCCCGCCACCAGCGCGGTGACGTTGAACCCGAGCTGGTCGAGCGCGATCAGCAGCGCGATCGCCCAGACCACGACGCGCGCCGCGAAGCCCAGCAGGTTGACGGTCGTCGTCGCCGCCGGATCCGTGGCGCGCACGGCATCGGCGCGAAGCGCGAGCCACTGCAGCAGCCACCGGTTGACCCAGACCGCGAATTGCGCGATCAGCGCCACCATCGCGACGTGCTGCAGCAGCGAGTCCAGGCGCTCGGGGATCTTGAGCGCCGAAGCGCCCGCGTACACGGCAAGCGGCAGCAGCAGCCACATCTGCGTGGCGCGCACCGCCGCCGCCACGGCGTCGTCGAGCTGCGTCGACGTGCGGCGCGCGAGGCGCGAGATCACGCGCGCGACGATCGCGCGCGACAACCAAAGCGCGGCGAACACCCCGAGCGCGATCGCGGCGGCGGTCAGCATCGCCTCGGCGCTGTTCTGCCGCAGCATCTGGTCCCCGAGCCTCATGTGCGCGCCTCGCCTCGTCTCACCGTGCGCGGACGCCAGCGCGAATTCCTGGCCGCATCTCAACCTCCGGAGGGTTTTGTTCTTGTGGGACTACAACCCTATTTTGACATCGATCGTCGGCAAAGTTCATGCCCATTTGCCGCGGTTGTCGCCCCGCGCAGCCCTGTGCTAAGGTCGAAACGCGAGGCCGCGCATCAACGACATGGAGGATGGCCCGTATTGAACGAGCATGACGCCTATCTTTTTCGCGAGGGGACGCACGCGCGGCTCTACGAGCGCCTGGGCTGTCACCTCGAGGCGAAGGGCGGTGCGGGCTTTGGCGTCTGGGCCCCGAATGCGCGTGCGGTCTCCGTCATCGGTGACTGGAATGACTGGCGCGCGGGTGCCGACGCGCTCGCGCCGTGCGCCGACGGCTCGGGCGTCTGGGAAGGACGCGCACGGAGCATCGAGCGTGGCCAGGCCTACAAGTACCTGATCGAATCGAGCACCGGCGGCCACGTCGGCGAGAAGTGCGACCCGCTCGCGATCGCCGCCGAGCTGGCGCCGGCCACGGCTTCGCGCGCATGGACGCTGGAGTACGACTGGGCCGACGAGGCCTGGATGCGCGCGCGTGGACCGAAGAACGCGCTCGACGCCCCGATGGCGATCTACGAACTGCACGCGGGCTCCTGGCGGCGCAAGGACGGCGCCTTCCTCGGCTACCGCGAGCTTGCGCATGCGCTCGCCGACTACGTCAAGCGCATGGGCTTCACGCACGTGGAGCTGATGCCGATCACCGAGCACCCGTTCTACGGCTCCTGGGGCTACCAGACCACGGGCTACTTCGCACCGACCGCGCGCTACGGCGCGCCGCAGGACTTCATGTACCTGGTCGACCACCTGCACCAGGCCGGCATCGGCGTGATCCTGGACTGGGTGCCTTCGCACTTCCCCGCCGACGCGCACGGACTCGCTTTCTTCGACGGCACGCACCACTACGAGCACGCCGACCCGCGCCAGGGCTTTCATCCGGAGTGGAACTCGAGCATCTTCAACTACGGCCGCGACGAGGTGCGCTCGTTCCTGCTGTCCTCGGCGCTGTTCTGGCTGGACAAGTACCACATCGACGGCATTCGCGTGGACGCGGTGGCCTCGATGCTGTACCTCGACTACGCGAGGAAGGACGGCGAGTGGATTCCGAACAAGTACGGCGGCCGGGAAAATCTCGAGGCGATCGCGTTCCTGCGCACGCTGAACGAGGCCGTATACCGCGACCATCCCGACTGCTTCACGGCGGCCGAAGAGTCGACCGCCTGGCCGATGGTATCGCGCCCGACCTACCTCGGCGGCCTGGGCTTCGGCCTGAAGTGGAACATGGGCTGGATGCACGACTCGCTGGTCTACATCTCCAAGGAGCCGGTGCACCGCAAGTTCCACCACAACGAGATCACCTTCTCGATGGTGTACGCCTACTCGGAGAACTACGTG
>JBOIFE010000210.1:0-17051 GCA_050741015.1 Burkholderiales bacterium
TCAATATCCTGCTCCAGGTCATGGACCACGGCACGCTGACCGACAACAACGGGCGCAAAGCCGATTTCCGAAACGTGGCCATCGTCATGACCACCAACGCAGGCGCCGAGTCGCTGACCAAGAACTCGATGGGCTTCACGCCCTCGGTCAAGGCCGGCGACGAGATGGAGTCGATCCGCAAGATGTTCACGCCGGAGTTCCGCAACCGGCTCGACGCGATCATCTCGTTCCGCGCGCTCGACCACGACGTCATCCTGCGCGTGGTGGACAAGTTCCTGATCCAGCTCGAGGAGCAGCTGGAGGAGAAGAAAGTCGAGCCGGTGTTCACGCAGAAGCTCAAGGAGCACCTGGCGAAGAAGGGCTTCGACCCGCTGATGGGCGCGCGGCCGATGGCCCGACTGATACAGGACACGATCCGGCGGGCGCTCGCCGACGAGCTGCTGTTCGGCAAGCTGGCGCACGGCGGGAAGGTCACCGTCGACGTCGACGACGCCGGCAATGTCGCGCTGCAGTTCGAGCCCGCGGCGCCGGAGGCCTCGCCGCCTGCGGCCCGGGAGCCCGTGGCCTGAGCTAGGCCCGCCCGGTCGAGCCGAAGCCGCCCGCGCCGCGTTCGCTCTCGGCGAAGGCATCGACCACCGACAGCTCGACCTGCACGACCGGCACGATCACCAGCTGGGCGATGCGCTCGAGGGGCTGGATCGTATAGTCCACCCGGCCGCGGTTCCACACCGACACCATGACCTGCCCTTGGTAGTCGGAGTCGATCAGGCCGACCAGATTGCCCAGCACGATGCCGTGCTTCGCGCCCAGGCCGGAGCGCGGCAGGACGACGGCCGCGAGCTGCGGGTCGCCGAGATGGAGGGCAAGCCCGGTGGGTACCAGCGGACTGTCCCCGGGACGAAGCAGGAGTGGCGCGTCCAGACAGGCGCGCAGGTCGAGCCCCGCGGCGCCGGATGTCGCATACTGCGGCAGCGTGTCCCGGAGCCTCGGATCGAGGACCCGGACCTCAAGCCTTCGCACGCGAGCGCTTCTCCCCCACCAGCATGCCCGCCACATGGGCGACGAGCCGGCGTGCGAGCTCCAGCTTGGAGGCGCGCCCGAGCCGGTGCTCGCCGTGCTCGTCGAACAGGACGATCTCGTTGTCCTCGGCGCCGAGCGCTTGCTGGGCCAGGTTGGCGGCGAGTAGCGGCACGCCCTTCCTTTCGCGCTTGGCGCGCGCGTGCTCGGCCAGCTTCTCGGTCTCCGCGGCGAAGCCGACGCAGAAGGGCGCGCCCTTTTGCGACGCGACCCAACCGAGGATGTCGGGATTCTCGGCGAGCTCCAGCGTGAGCGCCGCGCCCGCGCCCTTCTTGATCTTCTCCGAGGCGCGATTCTTCACACGATAGTCGGACACCGCGGCCACCGAGAAAAAGAGGTCGCATCCGGCGACGGCGCGCTTCACCGCGTCGAACATCTGCTCGGCCGTGGTGACGGCGAGGCGCTCGACGCCCAGCGGCGCATCGAGCGCCGTCGGCCCGCTGATCAGCAGCACGCGCGCCCCAGCCTCGCGCGCCGCGCGCGCCACCGCGTAGCCCATGCGGCCAGAGCTCGTGTTGGTGATCGCGCGAACCGGGTCGATCGGCTCGACCGTGGGGCCCGCAGTCACCAGCACCCGCTTGCCGGCGAGCACCTTGGGCTGGCTGAGCGCGTCGATCTCGGCCGCGATCGCCTCGGGCTCGGCCAGGCGCCCCATGCCCACTTCGCCGCAAGCCTGGTCCCCAGGCGCAGGACCGACCACGTGCACGCCATCGCCACGCAGCGCGTGCAGGTTGCGCTGGGTCGCTGCGTTCTCCCACATCTCTACGTTCATCGCCGGCGCCACCATCAGCGGGCAGCGCCGCGCGAGGCACAGCGTGGACAGCAGGTCGTCGGCCAGCCCTCCCGAGAGCTTGGCGAGGAAGTCCGCGCTGGCCGGAGCGACCACGATCAGCTCGCGGTCGCGCGAGAGCTCGATGTGCCCCATGTTGTCGGGCACGCGCGGGTCCCAGAGGTCGGTCCAGACGACCTGTCCGGTGAGCGCCTGCAGCGTGACCGGCGAGATGAAGCGGGTCGCCGCCTCGGTCAGGACCGCGCGCACGTCGGCCCCCTCCTTGACGAGGAGCCGGGCGAGCTGTGCGGCCTTGTAAGCCGCCACCCCGCCGGTGATCCCGAGCAGTAGCTTTTTGCCCTTCAGGGTCATCGCGAGCCGAGCCGGCGCGTTATGGGAAGGAGGATTCTAGGGGAAATCGAGGGGTATCGCATTGGGCATCGGCGACTGGCCCGAGCAGGAGCGGCCGCGCGAGCGGTTGCTGGCGCACGGCGCCGAGCGGCTCTCGGACGCCGAGCTACTCGCGCTCTGCCTGCGCACCGGGGTGCGCGGCCGCAGCGCCGTGGACCTCGGACGCGAGCTGCTCGCGAGATTCGGGGGCCTCGCCGGCCTGCTCGGCGCCGGCCCCGCTGCGCTCGGCGGCGTACGCGGGTTGGGCCCGGCGAAGCGGGCGCAGCTCACCGCGGTGAGCGAGCTTGCGCGGCGCGCGCTTCGCGAGAATCTGCGTACGGGCGACGCGCTGACTTCGCCTGGCGCGGTGCGCGACTACCTGCGCCTGTCGCTCGCGGCTCGGCCCCACGAAGTGTTCGTGTGCCTCTACCTCGATGCGCAGCACCGCGTACTCGGAATCGACGAGCTGTTCCGCGGCACGCTGACGCAGACGAGCGTCTACCCCCGTGAAGTCGTGAAGTCGGCGCTCGCGGCCAACGCCGCCGCGGTGATCTTCGCGCACAACCACCCTTCGGGCGTGGCGCAACCTTCGCAGGCCGACGAGCTGCTCACGCGCCAGTTGCGCGAAGCGCTCGCGCTGGTGGAGATCCGTGTCCTCGACCACTTCATCGTCGCCGGCAACCAGGCATTGTCCTTCGCCGAGCGCGGGCTGCTATAATCCGCACCTTTCGCGAATTCCGGAGTCCGCCATGCCCCGCGTCTGCCAGGTCACCGGCAAGAAGCCGATGAAAGGAAATCTGGTCTCTCACGCCAACAACAAGACCAAGCGCGTGTTCCAGCCCAACCTGCACTACCGCCGCTTCTGGCTCGAAAGCCAGAACCGCTTCGTGAGGCTGCGAGTCTCGACCGCGGGGCTGCGCAAGATCGACAAGCTCGGCGTCGAGGTAGTGCTGGCCGAGATCCGCGCCCGCGACAAGGCAGCGGCCCGCCCGAAGGAGACCCGCTGATGCGCGAGAAGATCAAGCTCGAGTCCACGGCGGGCACCGGACACTTCTACACCACCACGAAGAACAAGCGGACGACGCCCGACAAACTGGAGATCAAGAAGTACGATCCCAAGACGCGCAAGCACGTGCTCTACAAGGAAACCAAGCTCAAGTAGCCGCGGGCGACGCCCGCACAAAAGAAAAGGCCCGCTCTCGCGGGCCTTTTTCATTTCCGCCGCCGATCAGGCGTAGCTGCGCAGCCGGCGGGAGAAGTCCATCAAGGGCACGATGCCGCTCGCTTCGGCGCGGTGGCACCAGTCCTGCAGCTGGCGCAGCAGCTGCTCCTTCGACGCGTTCGAGCGCTCCCACAGCGCGAGCAACTCGTCGCGCATGCCCACCGCGACCTGCAGCGGCCGTGAGGGCTTGAGCGCTTCGGCGACGCGGGCGCGGTCCGCCTCGGCGCCATGACCGATTCGCACCAGTGCCAGCTTGAGCGACTTCAGCAGCGCGGCGTCGCGCGGCGACCAGTGCTGTAGGCGCTCGACTTCGTCGCGCAGCGTGCGCTTGACGGCCTTGGCGTAGCTTGCGAGCACGTCGTAGCGGTTCGCGATGACCGCATGCAGCGTCTCATAGTCGCACATCGCCTTCGCCGGCTCGAATCGCGGGGTCGGCGCAACCTTCTTCACGGTCGCCAGACCGAGCGCCTCGAGGATGCGGATGTACATCCAGCCGATGTCGAACTCGTACCACTTCGCCGAGAGCTTCGCCGACGTGGCGTAGGCGTGGTGGTTGTTGTGCAACTCCTCGCCGCCGACCAGGATGCCCCAGGGGACGATGTTCTTGCTGGCGTCGATGACGTCAAAGCTGCGATAGCCGAACCAGTGGCCGATCCCGTTGATGACGCCAGCCGCCCAGAACGGGATCCACACGATCTGGGTGGCGAGGACCAACAGGCCGGGGACGACGCCGAACAGCACGACGTTCGTGATGCCCATCAGCGTCAGGCCGTAAATCGTGAAACGCGAATAGACGTTGCGCTCTATCCAGTCGTCCGGGGTGCCGTGGCCGTAGCGCTCAAGCGTCTCGGCGTTGTAGGCCTCCTTCACGTACAGGAAGACCCCGCCCCACAGCACGCGATTGATGCCCAGGATCTGCGGGCTGTGCGGATCGTCGATCGTCTCGCACTTGGCGTGGTGCTTGCGGTGGATCGCCGCCCACTCCTTCGTCACCATGCCGGTCGTCAGCCAGAGCCAGAAGCGGAAGAAGTGGGAAACGCCGGCATTCAGGTCGAGCGCGCGGTGCGCCTGGTGACGGTGCAGGAAAATGGTCACCGAGGCGATCGTGACATGCGTTAGCCCCAAGGCCACCAAGACCAGCTGCCACCAGGTCAGATTGAGTAATCCAGAGAAAATCATCAGTCGTTTCTAGTAGTTATCGAAGACAGGCGGGCCGATTTTACGCGATTCGGTCACAGGCGCAACCGCATTATTCCCCACATGGGGCCGATACCGCGTTAATCAATGCAATCTGCGCGCCGTCAAGGACATAGCGCCGTTCAGCGGCGCTCGAACGCCGCCGCAAAGAAACCGTCGCAGCCGTGACGATGCGGCCAGAGTTGCAGCCGCTCGCCGCCATCGAGCGGGATTCGCTGTGCGTCGAGCAGCGAGCGGCACGACAGCGGGGAGAATTCCGGGTGCCGCGCGGCGAACGCATCCGCGACCGACTCGTTCTCCTCCGGCAGGATGCTGCAGGTCGCGTACACCAGGCGCCCCCCGGACTTCAAGAGCCGAGCAGCGGACTCGAGAATGGCGCACTGCTTGGCGGCGAGCTCGTCGATATCGGCCGGCTCGCGCCGCCACTTGAGGTCGGGATTGCGCCGCAGCGTGCCGAATCCGCTGCACGGCGCGTCCACGAGGACGCGGTCAAGCTTGCCCGCCAGGCGCTTCGCGCGCGCGTCGCGCTCGCCGGACAGCACGATCGGGTGCACGCTGGTCACCCCCGCCCGCGCAGCGCGCGGCGCGAGCTCGGAGAGCCGTCGCGCCGACACGTCCATCGCGTACACCCGGCCTGTACCGCGCATCAGCATGGCGAGCGCGAGCGTCTTGCCGCCGGCGCCGGCGCAGTAGTCCGCGACCATCTCGCCGCGCCGCGGCGCGATCAGGTAGGCGAGCAGCTGGCTGCCCTCGTCCTGCACCTCGATCGCGCCTTCGCGGAACATCGGCGATCGGTTCACGGCCGGCTTGCCCGCGACCCGCAGCCCCGCGGGCGAATGGGGCGTCGCGCGGGATTCGATGCCCTCCGCCTGCAATCGTGCTTGCGCCTCGTCGCGCCCGATCCGCGCCAGATTGACGCGCAGGTCGAGCGGCGCGGGATTGAGCAGCCCCTGGGCGATACGCAAGGCCTCGTCGGCGCCATGCTGTACCTCGAGTCGCGCCCACAGCCAGTCGGGCAGGTCGGCGCGCACGGCCGGCGCGAACGCCTCGCTCTTCGCGGCGCGAATGCGCGCGATGAGCGGCCGCTCTTCCTCGCGCACGACGTCGTCGAGCGCGCGACCGCTCAGTCCGTTCACGCGCACCAGCGCGGCGATCGCAAGGTCGCGTGGCGCATCCGAGCCGGCCGCGGCGGCCAGCGAGCGGCGGCGGCGCAATACCGCGTAGACGGTGTCTGCGACGAACGCGCGATCGAGCTGGCCAAGATTGCGGTGCGCGCGGAAATAGCGCGAAACAATGGCATCTGCGGGACCCGCGCCGCCCAGGACTTCGCCGATCAGCGTTTCCGCCCGCGCCAGCTGGGCGCGGTAAATCGTCACGGCGTCACGCGAAACTTCGTCGCCACCTGGTCGACGCGCGTGCCGTCCTTCTGTATGGACAGCACGCGCAGCGGCAAGTACGAATGCCCGGCATCCATCCACATCTGGGTCGAGCGGCCATCGGCCTTGTCCATGTGCTGGTCAAGCCGCAGTGCGTCGAACTCTCCTGCCGGCACCGTCAGGCGCTCGCGGCCCGCGATGTCCAGGACGTACTTCGACACGCCCTTGCCGTCGACGACGTTGAAGTCGAGTTGCGTGCCCGCCAGCGCATGGAACGCGGGCACGAACAGGAAGCTCAGGCGGTCCTGGGCGTGAGGCGGGATCGGCTCGGTGTGGGGCCCGTCGCGGAATGTCATGACCATGGTTCCCTTGTCCCAGTCGAAATGCACGCTCGCCGGCGGCCGGCGCGGTCGCCGGTCCTCGTAGTCGACGGGCTGCAGGCCAGCGTCGGTGATCCGCCCGCGGCTGCTGCGGTGCACCTCGCCGAGCAGCGCCAGCGGTCCGAGGCCGACCCACGTCTCCTCCAGATGGTAGGTCTTGCCGTCGTGCTCGAGGACCTGCCGGACCTCGGCGAGCGGGCCGCCGCCATACAGGACCTGGTACATGATTTCGACGTGCGTCGGCGGCGCGCCCAGCGCCGCCGCCGGAGCCGCGCTAAGGACGAGCGCCGTCAGCCATCTGCGCATGTTTACCCCCAATCAGCACCCTTCCTTCCTCGACTGTAAGCAAGCCATCGAGGAACCAGCGAATCGTGCGCGGATAGAGCCGGTGCTCCTCGATGAGGACGCGCGCCGCAAGCGTCTCGGCGGTATCGCTGGTCCGCACCGGGACCGAGGCCTGGGCGATGACCGGCCCGTGATCGAGCTCCGCCGTGACGAAGTGCACCGTGCATCCATGGCGCGCGGCGCCCGCCGCGAGCGCGCGTGCGTGCGTGTCGAGCCCCGGAAAGGCCGGCAGCAGCGACGGATGGATGTTGACCATCCGGCCGGCGTAGCGCTCGACGAATCCCGGCGTCAGCACCCGCATGAAGCCCGCGAGCGCGACCAGTTCCGGTGCGTGGCGGTCGATCTCGCAAGCGAGCGCTTCCTCGAACGCCTCTCGCGACGCGAAGCGCCGGTGATCCACGACTGCGGAGGGCACGCCGCGGACTGCCGCGAGCGCCAAGCCCGCCGCGTCCGCGCGGTTGCTGATCACCGCGGACACCGGTATGCCGGCGTCGAGCAGCGCCTGCAGGTTGCTTCCGCGGCCCGAGATCAGGACGACCACTGACATGAGCCGCGCAGTTTAATACACGCGTCGCGCCGAATACCCGTCCTCGGCGAGCAGCGCGAGTACGCCCTTCTCGCCGTACAGGTGAAGCGCGCCGACCGCCACGAAGGCGCTGCCGTGCCGCAACTCGCGCTGCATCCGGAAGGCCATGACCACGCTGCGGTCGAGCACCACGCGCTTCATCATCTCGGCGTAGTAGGCCGCGATCTCAGGGTGCGCCCGCGCATAGTCCTGCTGGGCGTCCCACAGTCCTCGCAAGTCCCGGGCCAGGTAAGCGCGCAGGCTGCGCTCGGCGAGCGCGTCGAGCGCCTCGACGTGCGTCAGGAAATGGTGCACCAGCCCGACTTGCGCTGCCGTGGACATCTCATCGAATGTGAAGACCTGCTCCTCGACGTTCTCGATCTGCGAGACAGGCACGCGCCGCTGCCGCGCCATCGCATAGAGCTGCGCGTCCGGCGTCTCGCCCCCGCCGGGGCGGTGCGACATCCTCAGGTTGAGCAGCACGCCCCAGGGCTTCACCCGGCGGACGAAATCGCGCGTGACCCCGATGGGCGCAAGCGCCTGCACGGCCCGCTCGAAGTCCTCCGGCCCGATGGCCTGCTCGAGCGTGTGGTCGTCCGTGTAGATTGCCGCCTCGAGGAAGCGCTCGCTTCCGTAGCGGCTTGCGACGTGCTCGAGCATCAGCGCATGCGCACTGCCAAACGCGCGAAGCACCGGCGGCGGCAGTGACTGCAGCTCCGGGTCTTCCGCGTGCAGCGTGCCGTAGACGTAGCTCGGTGCAACGCCCTTGTGCTCGATGCGCCACAGCAAGCCGCGCTCGAAGCGCGCCGCCGGCGCGCCAGCAGCGAGGGCGGGGGCGAGCGCGGCGGCCGCGAGGAATGCGCGCCGCCTCATCCCAGCCCGGGCCGAGTCATGGCCTCCGGGCGGACCCAGCGGTCGAAGTCCTCGGCGCTCACGTAGCCAAGCGCGATCGCAGCTTCCTTCAGCGTGCTGCCGTCTTGATGAGCCTTCTTCGCGATCTCCGCGGCGCGGTCGTAGCCGATGTGCGGCGAGAGCGCCGTCACCAGCATCAGCGAGCGCTCCACGAGCTCGCCAATGCGGCGCTCGTTCGCCTGGATGCCGCGCACGCAATGTTCCTCGAACGAAGCGCAGCCGTCGGCGAGCAGCCGCACGCTCTGCAGGAAATTGTGGATGAGTAGCGGCTTGTAGACGTTCAGCTCGAACTGGCCCAGGGCGCCGGCGAGGCCGACGGTGACGTCGTTGCCGAGCACCTGCGCGCAGAGCATCGTGAGCGCCTCGGCCTGGGTCGGATTGACCTTGCCAGGCATGATCGAGCTTCCCGGTTCGTTCTCGGGCAGCGTGAGCTCGCCCAGCCCAGAGCGCGGGCCCGACGCGAGCCAGCGCAGGTCGTTGGCGATCTTGTGCAGCGCTGCGGCGAGCGTCTTCAGCGCGCCATGGGCAAACACGAGGGGCTCGTGCCCAGCCAGCGCTGCGAACTTGTTAGGCGCGGACTCGAACGACAGTCCCGTCGACTGCGACAGGTCGAGCGCGACGCGCTCGCCGAACTCCGGGTGCGTATTCAGCCCGGTGCCGACCGCGGTGCCGCCGATCGCGAGCTCGCACAGCCCCGGCAACGCCAGCTCGATGGCAGCCTCGGACTGCGCCAGCTGCTCGACATAGCCCGAGAACTCCTGCCCCAGCGTGAGCGGCGTGGCGTCCTGCAGGTGCGTCCGGCCGATCTTGACGATCGCCGCGAACGCATCGGCCTTGGTCGCGAGCGCGACCTCCAGGCGCTCCAGTCGCGGCAGCAGATCGTGCTCCACAGCGCGCGCCGCCGCCACATGCATCGCGGTCGGGAACGCGTCGTTCGACGACTGGCCCAGGTTGACGTGGTCATTCGGATGCACGAGGCGCTTGGGGCCGCGCTCGCCACCGAGGAGCTCGGAGGCGCGGTTCGCGAGCACTTCGTTGACGTTCATGTTGCTCTGCGTGCCCGAGCCGGTCTGCCAGACGGCGAGCGGGAACTCCTCGTCGTGGCGTCCCGCGAGAACTTCGTCGGCGGCGCGCTCGATCGCCTCGGCCAGCCGGGGCTCGAGCAGGCCCAGCGCGCGATTCACTCGCGCCGCGGAACGCTTGACCAGCGCTAGCGCGTGAATCACGGCCCGCGGCATGCGCTCGTCCGAGATTCGGAACAGCCGCCTGCTGCGCTCGGTCTGCGCGCCCCACAGGCGGTCGGCCGGCACCTCGATGACCCCGAAGGAGTCCTTTTCCTGACGCACGCCCGACATACGGCTTCTCCTACACGGGATCGAAGGCTTCGACCGCCGCCCCCGGCACGGCGCTACACCGGCGGGCGCTCCTCCTGCTTCTCGCGCTCGGCGATCTCCTGGTGCACCTTGGCCATGTCGAGCGCCTTCGCCTGCGAGATCACCTTTTCGAGCGCGGATGCGGGCAGCGCGCCCGCTTCCTGGAACAGCACCACCTTCTCGCGGAACACCATCAGCGTCGGGATCGAGCGGATGCCGAACGCGCCGGCGAGCTCCTGCTCCTGATCGGAATTGATCTTGCCGAACACCACGTCGGCGTGGGTTTCCGCCGCCTGCTCGTAGATCGGCGCGAAGCCACGGCACGGGCCGCACCACGGCGCCCAGAAATCCACGATGACGATCGGACTCTCCGTGATGACCTTCTCGAAGTTGTCCTTGGTCAGCTCGACCGTGGCCATGCCTGCTCCGCGTGGCAAAAGTGAAGTGTACCCTAGCCCAATGAGCGGCTATGTCGGCCGATTTGCGCCATCACCTTCGGGGCCATTGCACTTCGGTTCGCTCGTCGCCGCGCTCTCAAGTTACATGGAAGCGAAGGCGGCGGAGGGCAAGTGGCTGCTGCGCATCGAGGACCTCGATCCGCCGCGCGAGCCGCGGGGCGCCGCGGACGAAATCCTGCGCGCGCTCGAGCGCCTTGGGCTCGGCTGGGACGGGCCGGTGCACTACCAGAGTGCGCGTCACGCGCGCTATGGCGAGATGCTCGCGGACCTCTTGCAGCGGGGATTCGCCTACCCTTGCGCGTGCACGCGCAAGGAACTCGAGGACTCCGCCCTCGCCGTCGACGGCGCCCGCGTGTATCCCGGCACCTGCCGGGACGGGCGGGCGGGCCGGTCCGCGCGCGCGGTGCGGCTGCGCGCTCACGACGCGCCGATTGCGTTCGAGGATGCAGTCCAGGGCTGGATCGAGCAGCGCGTGGAGTCCGCTGTCGGTGATTTCGTCCTGCGCCGCGCCGACGGCTTGTGGGCTTACCAGCTCGCCGCGGTGGTGGACGACATGGACGCCGGCGTGACGCACGTCGTGCGCGGTACCGACCTGCTCGAGTCGACCGCTCGGCAGATCCACCTGCAACGGCTGCTGGGAGCGCGCACGCCACGCTACGCGCACGTACCCGCAGCCGTCAACGCGTCGGGCGAGAAGCTGTCGAAGCAAACCGGGGCGCGCCCGATCGATCTGTCCGACCCGGCGCGCGAGCTCGCGAGGGCGCGGCGCTTCCTGGGGCAGGACGAGGCGGGCTGGAATCTCGCACGCGTGCCGCGCGTGCGCGCTATCGCCGCGCCGGAATGACCACGGTCGCGAGCGAGCCAATCACCAGCGCCAGCGCGGCGAACTCGACCGTGCCCGGCCGCTCGCCGAGCACGACCATGCCGGAGAACACGCCAACGACCGGCACCATCAGCATGCTGAGCGAGAACGTCGTCACCGAGACCGATGTGGCGAGCTTGACCCACGCCCAGTAAGCAAAGGCGAACGCGAAGAATACGTTGTAGGCGACGGCCAGCGCGGGCCACAGGCCGACATGCGCGATCGCACGCACGTCCTCGAGCGCAAACGCCGCGGCGTAGATCGGGATTCCGCCCACCAGCATCATCCACGCCGTGACCGCCGCGACCGGCGCCTGCAGCGGCAACTTCTTCTGCAGCACGGTGCCGATCGCCCAGGACCACGACGCGCCGAGCACGAGCAGCGCACCCGCAGGCGCGCCCGCCAGGCGCGTGAATTCCTGCGCGAGGAGCAGCGCCATTCCCGCCATGCCAAGGGCGAGCCCGAGAACCTTGCGCGCCGTCATGCGCTCGCCGAGGAACGCCACCGAGAGCGGGATTGCCCAGGCCGGCATCGTATAGGCGAGGATGGCCGCACGGCCCGACGGAATCAGGCGCAGGCCGTAGACCACGAGCACGTTCCAGCAGGTAATGGTGAAGAACGCGAGTATCGCGAGGCGCCGCCACTGGCCGCGCGGCAGCGCGAGCGGCTGGCCGCTCGCCTTGAGCACCGCGAACAGCACGCCCGATCCGCCCGCCAGGCAGATCGTGCGGAACGTAAGCGGAGACACCTCGACCAGTGCGACCTTCATCGCCGCCCAGTTGAATCCCCAGACCAGCGTGATGCCGACCAATACCCCCCAGAGATGCCGGGGCATGTGCTCGCCTTTCACGCGTGCACGATCACGGGCATCGTCGTCATGCCGCGGAACACCATCGAGTTCAGCCACCGTGGCGCGCCGCCCAGCTCGATGCGCGGCCAGTGCGCGAGCACGGCCGGCAATGCGACCTGACCTTCCAGGCGAGCCAGCGGAAACCCCAGGCAGATATGCTGTCCGAAGCCGAATGCGAGATGCGGCGGGCCGTCTCGCCGCAGCTGGAGACGGTCGGGATCGGCGTAGGCGCGTGGATCGCGGTTCGCCGCGTTCAGCAGGATGAAGACGCGGTCTCCCGGCTGCAGGTCCTTGCCGTGCCGTGCCTGAGCCTCGCGCGCGATGCGGACCTGTGCGCCGTTTGGCCCGTCGTAGCGCAGCAGTTCCTCCACGGCGCAGGCCGCGAGCGACGGGTCCGCGCGCAGCGTCCGCTGCGCATCGGGAAAGCGCAGCAGCGCCAGCAAGCCGTTCGCGAGGTGGTTGGTCGTGGTCTCGTGCCCCGCGAACAGGAGCAGGATGCAGGTCGCAACGAGCTCGTCCTCGCTCAGCCTGTCGCCCGCCTCCTCGAGGTGCACCAGCTCGGACAGCAGGTCGTTGCGCGGCGCCGCGCGCCGCGCGGCGATCATCTCGCGGAAAAAAGCCGCCATTTCGCGCGTCGCCGCCTCGGCGATGTCGTATTTCTCCGTCGACATGCGCGAGCTGCCGATGAACAGCGCCATGTCGTCGGAAAGCTGCTTGACCCTCGGCAGTGCGTCGCGCGGCACGCCGAGCATGTCCATGATGACCAGCGCCGGCAGCGGTCCGGCAAACTCGCCGATGAAGTCGAACTCCGGCTGCGTGCCGATCCGCTCGAGCAGCCACGCGGTCAGCGACTCGATCCGCGGCCGCATCGCGTGCATCGACTTCACGTGAAAGACCTTGCTCGTCAATCGACGCAGACGCGTATGCTCGGGCGGGTCGCGGAACACCATCCAGAGCGACAGGTAGCGGATGATGTCGGCGATGCGCGCCGCTTCCGGCGGCGGCAGTGTGGCGAAGAACGGTCGCAGGCGGTCCGAAGACATTTGCCGGTCCAGACAGACTTGCCGCACGTCCTCGTAGCGGGTCAGCACCCAGGCTTTGAGGCGCGGGCTCCAATGGCACGGATCCTCATCCTGCATCCGCCGGTAGAGCGGAAACGGATCGACGAGGACCGCCGGGTCGTCCGGGCGGTATTCCAGCGTCGCGGGCGTCACGCGCGACCCACCAGCCATACCGCGACCATCGCCAGGGCCATGCCGCCGGCCGCGGAGGCCGTGTAGGTCTCGCCGAACAGCGGCCAGGCGACGAGCGCCGTGCAGGGCGGTACGAGGTACATTAGGCTCGCGACGCGCGTCGCGGCACCGTGCCGGATCAGCCAGAACAGCAGGAACACTGCGCCCAGCGAGAGCGCGAAAACGAGCCACACCAGCGCCACGACGAGCTCGGCGGTCCACTGCACTTCGCGTGACTCGAGCAAGAGCGCCACCGGCGCCAGCACGAGCATCGCGGCCGCGAACTGGATCGCCGCGCCGGTGCGAAGGTCGATCCTCGCGCAGAACCGCTTCTGCCAGATCGCACCCAGGCTGATGCTCACGAGGGCGAGGACCGAGAGCGCGGTCGCAACGGCGCCCACCCCTTCGAGCATCCATTTCTCGCGGACCACCAGCGCGACCCCCGCGATGCCCAGCGCCAGTCCGATCCACTGTCGCAGGTTCGTGCGCTCCCCGAGCAGCCAGCCGCCCAGCACCGCGGCCAGGATCGGCTGCAGCGCCGTGATCAGCGAGGACGCGCCAGCCGGCATACCGTGGTGCAATGACAGGAACACTCCGCCCAGATAGCCACCCTGGATGAGAGCTCCGGCAAAGGCCATATGGAGCCACTCCGCGCTACTCGCGGGCCAAGGAGCCTTCAGCACCAGGCACAAGGGGAGCAGGATCGTGAGGACCAGAGCAAACCGGATCTCAAGGAATGTCGCCGGTTCTACGTAAGGAAGCCCTAACTTCGCACCGATGAATCCGGTGCTCCAGAGGACAACGAACAGGCCGGGGAAAATCCAGGAGAACCGCTGGACCGAATCGCTGTCATGCATGAGAGCGCATTGTCGCCGGACCTCGCCGCACTGGTTTCCGCCATTTCGCGCCCAAGGCAGTTTGAGTTGTTTCAAACGAGGTCGGCGATCCAGCCGAGAGAATCCCACGAGGATCAATTACTTATGTTGCATCGCAAAATAGAATTGACTTTGAAGGGGAAATGCCTAATATGACGATTGTTGCGATGCACAAATAAACATCGAACCAAGCCCAAACCGAATTCTCTTGAACAGGAGCACCACAATGTACGTAACCCCTGAGCAGATCCAGGCCGCCGGCAAGACCAACGTGGAAACGATGCTCTCGCTCGCCGCGACGCAATTTGCCGCGATCGAAAAACTCGCGACCCTGAACGCCAATGCCGTGAAGGCCGTTTTCGAAGACTCCATCAGCAACACGCGCGCCCTGTTCGGCGTGAAGGACGTGCAGGAGTACGTCAGCCTGCAGAACACGCTGGCGACGCCCGCCATCGAGAAGGCCATCGCCTACTCGAAGAGCGTGTACGAAGTCGCCTCCGAGACCAACGCCGAGCTGTCGAAGATGGCCGAGAAGCGCGTTGCCGAGTGGAACGAGAACTTCAGCGCGCTGCTCGACAAGGCGGTGAAGAACGCCCCGGCCGGCTCTGACGTCGCGATCGCCGCAGTCAAGTCGATGATCGCCGCTGCGAACTCCGCGTACGACAACATGACGAAGGTGGCCAAGCAGGCGACTGAAATCGCCGAAGCCAACGTCGCCGCCGCGACCGAGACCGTGAAAGGCCTCGCCAAGGCAAAAAAGTCCGCCTGAGCGCCAAACCGGGCCGCAAGCCGGCTCGATCTAGCGCCAAGCGCCGCAGCCCGAAGCAACCGGCTGCCCGCAGGAAGAAGAAGTAGCGAAGAGCCCGCCTCCCGGCGGGCTTTTCATTTGTGCAGGAGAATACGCGGGGGATTCCTCGCCGTGCTTTCGGTTGTCGTCAATTTCTTCAACAATCGCCGCGAGGCGCGCAATACGCTGCATTCGCTCACCGCGGCGTACCAGCGTGGCGCCGACTCGCATGCCTATGAGGTGATCGCCGTGGACAACGGCTCGGCCGAGCCGTTGTCACAGGAAGAGGTGCGCGCCTTCGGGCCGCAGTTCCGCTATCGCTTCGTGAACACCACTTCCGTCTCTCCGGCCGCGGCCATCAATGCCGCCTGCCGCGATGCGAATGCCGAGCAACTGCTCGTCATCATCGACGGTGCGCACATCCTCACGCCAGGCGTGCTCGAACTGGCGACCAAGGCGTTCAAGGCGTTTGCGACACCGTTCATCGCCACGGTGCCATTCCACCTCGGTCCCAAGCATCAGTACGATTCCATGCTGGAGGGCTACAACCAGCAAGTCGAGGACGCCGTGCTGGCGTCGCTGGGATGGCGCGACAACGGCTATCGCCTGTTCTCGGCCAGCGCTGCTTTCGCGGACGCCAGCGAGGGCTGGTTCGGCATGCTGTTTGAAAGCGGGTGCTTCGGCCTGCGCAAGTCCGACTTCCTGGCGCTTGGCGGACTCGACGAGCGGTTCCAGTCCCGCGGCGGCGGTTTGGTGAATCTGGACTTCTTTCGCCGCGCCCAGAGTCGCGAGGACCTCGACTACGTCGTGCTCCTCGGCGAAGGAAGCTTCCACCAGTTTCACGGCGGCGTCGCCACGAATACGCGGCGCGAGCAGCAGCCGTGGGCAGAATTCGACAAGGAGTACGCCCGCATCCGCGGCGAACCTTATCGGCGCTTGCCGCGGGCCCCGGTCCTGCTGGGATCGATATCGCGCGAAGCCACGCATGTCGCCCAGTATTCCTCGGCCAAAGGCTTCGCCCTCTGGGAGCAACTGAGGCGCTAGCCGCGCGGGCCGCGTTGCCTACTGCAACGCGGCGCGCACGGCGTCTTCCGCCTTGTCGAGGAAAACGAACTGCAGCTTCTGCCGCGCCTCGGCCGGCACCTCGTCGAGGTCCTTCTCGTTCCGACGCGGCAGCATCACCGTGCCGATGCCTGCGCGCAACGCCGCCAGCGTCTTCTCCTTCACGCCGCCGATCGGCAGCACCAGCCCGCGCAGCGAAATCTCGCCGGTCATGGCGACATCGGGCCGCACCGGCTTGCCCTGGAGCAGCGAGGTCAGCGCGACAAACATCGCCACGCCCGCGCTCGGACCGTCCTTGGGGGTGGCGCCTGCCGGCACGTGCACGTGGATGTCGGTCTTGTCCAGCGCGTCCCCGCTCCAGGTCTTCGCCAGCGTCAGCGCCGCCTGCGCGGATTCCTTCATCACGTCGCCCAGCTGGCCGGTAAGGATGAGCTTGCCGGAGCCCGGCACCTTCGACGCCTCGATGAAAAGGATGTCCCCGCCCACCGGCGTCCAAGCGAGGCCCGTGGCGACACCCGGCACCGAGGTGCGCTGCGCGACCTCGTTTTCGAACTTGCGCGCGCCGAGAACGGCGTGCAGGTCACCCGCGTCCACGGCGACCGACTGCGCCTCGCCCTCCGCGATGCGCATGGCGGCATTCCGCAGCACGGCACCGACCTGGCGCTCGAGGTTGCGCACGCCCGCCTCGCGCGTGTAGCCCGAGATGATCTCGCGGAGCGCTGCATCGGTCAGCGCCGCCTGCTCGGTCGTCAGTCCATTCGCCTCGAGCTGCTTGTTCACCAGGTAAGTGCGCGCGATCTGCAGCTTCTCGTCTTCCGTATAGCCCGGCAGCGCGATGATCTCCATGCGGTCGCGCAGCGGCCCGGGAATCGTGTCGAGCACGTTCGCCGTCGCGATGAACATCACGCGCGAGAGATCGAAGTCCACGCCCAGGTAGTTGTCCCGGAACTTGCCGTTCTGCTCCGGATCGAGAACCTCGAGCAGCGCGGAGGACGGATCGCCGTGGAAGCCGCCCATGCCGAGCTTGTCGATCTCGTCGAGCATCAGCACGACCGAGCGCGAGCCCGCGCGCTTGAGCGCCTGGATCACGTTGCCCGGCAGTGCGCCGATGTAGGTGCGACGGTGGCCCCGGATCTCGGCCTCGTCGTGCAAGCCGCCGAGCGCCGCGCGCTGGAACTTGCGGCCCGTGGCGCGCGCGATCGACTGGCCGAGCGAGGTCTTGCCAACGCCCGGAGGACCGACGAAGCACAGGATGGGGCTCTTGCCCTCGGGCTTCAGCTTGCGCACCGCGAGATATTCGAGGATGCGCTGCTTGACCT